>NZ_CAWQGX010000028.1:0-320178 GCF_963894685.1 Proteus sp. G3927
CGCCTGCAGTGATGTTGCCCTGAGTTTTTCCTTCAATGGAAATATAGCAAGGAGTTGGCATAACAATATCCTTTTATCAAAAACGACAAATTAAATTAAATGATTGTCTTAAAAACAATCCGTTAGTCATGTCTGTCATCTTAGCCAGTGCGCACGGTAAGACTTCGGTAAAGGATAATAAAATCTTATCAATATGCTGTAAACAGCCCGTTTTTTTTGTATCTCTCTAGGATAAGTCACTTAGCGTAAACTGGTTGAAATATCACTATATCATGCTGTAAAAACAGTCATAAAAAGTGTTTATCAGCATAAAATATGATGAATAAATAGACAAATTGCTCGCAGCCCAAGAAACACTATGTACATAAAAATATATTTTGTAACAGAAATGTTAAATCAAAAATAGCGCATATAATCCATTGATTTTAAAGTATTAAAAATCAATTGCATTGAATTATACTGTCCTTTTTCCATGAGCAGTCCAAATTGGTCAATATATTTAGCTGTTAAGCTCAATTTAATTAAAATATCATGCTAATTAAGCCACTATTTTTATTTAACACACTCAATATGCGTATATTTCAGTCTTATTTTTACGTACCAATACTCATTTTATGGAGGCTAATTATAAAACTATACAATGAACAAGTAGAAAATAAGGATAGGGAGATACAAAAGTTTTAGTTTAACTATCTTGGTCTTTGCTTATTGATGATAAAGATATGCTGTTATTCCAGTATAAATTAAGAAGCGATGCTCATTACAGTAGCAATATTGAGAGAAGATTTTTCATATCATATTAGGGTAAAGATCTATTTGAGCCATATTAGTATTTATCCTTGATTGGAATAGGTAATCCTCTTATTTGATAACAATAAAGATATCTCTATAGTTATTTAGCTATTTATGGTTAGTCTTTTTTGGCTTATAGCACCATCTTCTTACTCACTATAAGAGATACATCGTACTAAAAAATTAAAAATCCATTTATTAAAGCAGAATATTTTTCAGATCATACCCTTAAGTTAAACCAAATATAGCTGTATTATGTTTGCAATTCTGTTTTCATAAAAAACTAATTCACACCTAAATAGTTTCATTGCGTTTTTATTTTTTATCATATACTCGTTATATATATGTTATTTTTAATATATCAATATGTAGCGTCACAAAGGGCTTGAAAACCTATTATCCCCTCTTATTTTCTAACACGTTATATTCCTATGAATAAATTGATATCTCAAAAAAACCTCTTTATTGCTCTTAAATCAAGATTAACGCCTTAACTTAAAAAACCATAAGATATTGAAAATAAAGCAAAATATAAAAACATCACCAATATCCAAAAAGGCTTGTTTAATATGTATCCATCATCGTGATACAAATATAATGAGTAAAAGCTAACTTATCCTAAAATTGAAATAACCTTTCAAGCAAAATAGATAAAATAAGTAATTATGCTAGAAAAAGATGAAATTATATTACTAATTGTAAAATATGAACTTAGCTCACAGAATTTTATAAATTAATATATTCTATATTTATTAAATTGAGTTTAATTTATATTGCAATTAGCTATATCATTTAGATACTCATTATTAGAGTAACCACCGAATAAGTTAGCTTTCATAATTATAGTCAAACTTATTTCTTATCCCGATAAGATGCCCTATTGATACTGCTCTCAGCTTATTTAATATAAAAATAAGAACTCATATAATAAATTACCTATTGACCCTAAGTTAATTTTGTATATCATGACCAAAACTAAAAAATAAACTTTGTACAATATTAAACATATTTAAACACCTTACTGGGAAAAGAATTCTTAACGCAGAGCCTGTTTTGTTCTGTGTAGGGAAGTGCATGCTCTAAATTTATTATTAATTTTTAATTTAGGCATTTTATTTATGGAATTAAGAAGTTATTGCATACTCATACAAGGAGCTTAACTTAAATGAGTAAGAAAAATCTCGGTAGTGTTGCCCCTAAAGAAAGGATTAATATTAAATATACGCCAAATACTGGCGGAGCTCAGGCTGAAGTCGAACTTCCATTGAATATGTTGATTGTTGGGGATATGAAAGGTAAAACGGAAGAGACCCCCATTGAAGATCGCAAAGCGATTTCAGTCAATCAAAACAACTTCAATTCTGTTATGGAAAGTGCTGGCATTAATTTAAATATTAATGTTCGCAATACCTTAGAAGAAAGCAGTGATTCAGAGCTTAATGTTAACCTTGATGTGAAATCTTTACAGGATTTCTCTCCTGATAGTATCGCTCGCCAAGTGCCCGAATTAAATAAACTTCTCGAATTGCGTGAAGCTTTAGTTGCATTAAAAGGTCCTCTAGGCAATGTCCCAGCTTTTAGAAAGCGTCTTCAAGAACTACTTGAAAATCAAGAAACTCGCGAACAGCTTCTAAAAGAGCTCGATATTGCTGCTAATCAAAAATAATGTTTATAGAGGATTATTTCATGTCACTAAATGCAGAAGCTCAAGAGCAACAAGCCCCCGCATCTACAGGCTCTTTACTTGATGAAATTATGGCTCAATCACGTATGTCTCCAGAAACAGAAGCATACGATATTGCCAAACAAGGTGTTGCTGCTTTTATTAGTAATATTTTCGCCAGTGAATCTGAAGACCAACAGATCAATCGATTATTAATCGATAAAATGCTTGTTGAACTTGATAATAAACTAAGTACTCAAGTTGACGAAATTCTTCACGCGCCTAAATTTCAAGAAATTGAAGCTTCATGGCGTTCTTTAAAATTACTCGTTGATCGCACTGATTTTAGAGAAAATATTAAGATCAATATTCTTCATGCAACTAAAGAAGAGTTATTAGAAGATTTTGAATTTTCTCCAGAAATTGTTCAATCAGGCTTCTATCAACACGTCTACTCTTCAGGATACGGCCAATTTGGTGGTGAACCTGTTGCAACAGTTATTGGTAACTACGCCTTTAACAATACTGCGCCAGATATGAAGTTAATGCAGTATGTTAGTACTGTTGGTGCAATGGCTCACGCGCCATTCCTATCATCTGTTTCACCTAATTTCTTTGGTATTAATAGCTACGCTGAACTGCCGGCAATTAAAGATCTAAAATCTGTTTTTGAAGGCCCTGCACATACTAAATGGCGCTCACTGCGTGAAGCAGAAGATTCCCGTTATTTAGGGTTAACAGCACCGCGTTTCTTATTACGTTTGCCATACTCTCCAACAGAAAACCCTGTAAAAATGTTTAACTATTCAGAAAATGTTAAACAAGACCATGAGCACTATTTATGGGGTAATACCGCATTCTTATTAGCAAGCTGTATTAATGATAGTTTTGCAAAATATCGTTGGTGTCCAAACATTATTGGCCCACAAAGCGGCGGTACAGTTAATGATCTTCCTGTGCATATTTTTGAAGCGATGGGTGAATTACAAACTAAGATCCCAACTGAAGTTTTAGTTACCGATCGTAGAGAATTTGAACTAGCAGAAGAAGGCTTTATCACGCTGACCATGCGTAAAGGCAGTGATAATGCTGCATTCTTCTCCGCAAACTCGGTTCAAAAACCAAAAGTCTTCCCAAATACTCCTGAAGGCAAATTGGCAGAGACTAACTATAAGTTAGGAACTCAATTGCCATACATGTTTATTATCAATCGCTTAGCTCATTATATAAAAGTATTGCAACGTGAACAGATTGGCTCATGGAAAGAGCGTCAAGATCTGGAGCGTGAACTCAATATTTGGCTTAAGCAATATGTCGCAGATCAAGAAAACCCACCAGCAGATGTTCGTAGTAAACGTCCATTGCGTTCAGCTGAAATCAAAGTACTTGATGTTGATGGCGATCCAGGTTGGTACCAAGTCGCTATTCAAGTTCGCCCACATTTTAAATATATGGGTGCAAACTTTGAATTATCACTTGTTGGTCGTCTTGATAAAGAGTAACGGTGATGGCATCCAATTATGGCTGGCAGGCTAATGCTGGCGCCAGCTTATTTGAACGGATCCGAGGGAAAAACTTAGGTTTTTCCCATCGTTCGCGAACAAATACACTCATTGAATCAATAAAACAGAATTTAAATTACATCTTAAATGCTAGACCTGATGGTTGCCAAGGAACGCCACCCTTAGGGATCCCTGATTTAAATGATGCGACTCAATCTACGGTTGATTTTAAATCTCACCTAGAAGATAGCATTAGTAGTTGCATTATTGCGTATGAACCACGGATCAGCAAAGTTGTAGTGAAATTTCTTGAAGAAGATGCAGATAGTTTATCTTTACAATTTAATATTAATGCTTTTATTGATTTAGAAAATAAGCAGCAACTTATTGAATTTAATGTGTATTTAGATAATAACCGTAGATATCAGCTTAAATAGCATTAATATGTCATCAAAATCCTACTTTACCAATGAATCAGAATACTTAAATGAGCTGACTGAGCAAGTTGCCAAAGAAAAACCGCAACTTGTTAATTTGCTTTCGCACAATGTTAAAGATCCTGATACTTCGCGGATTATGGATGGGCTATCTTATTTATCGGGTAATTTACGCCAGCAAATAGATAGACAATTTCCTGAGTTAACTAACAGTTTAGCCAATATGCTTTGGCCAAACTACGCACGCCCTGTGCCAAGCATGACGATTGTTGAATATCATCCTAATTATGCTCAGTGCCAACACGCAACAAAAATTTCAGCAGGACAACCTTTTAGTGCCACTCCACTTTATGTGCAAAGTGAGGAAACAAACCACGAGACGTTATTTCAATGTCGATTTAGTCAAAGTCGCGACCTCTGGTTAATGCCGACAAAAATCAGTAACATTTTGCAGCAAACAACCGCCATTGAAATAACATTTGAGTTAGCAACAAAACAGCCACTTGCCAATATTGGCTTAGATAAATTGTGTTTTTACTTAAATGGTGCGCCATTTACTACAAATCAGCTCTATTTTTTATTAAGCCAGCATGTGCAGAGTGCCTCTTTAGTCACAGATGTACATACGCTACCTCTTACTCACTTTTCAGTTACGCCTGTTGGTTTTCAAAAGCAGGATGCCTTACTTCCATACCCGAAAAATAGCTATGATGGCTATCGTATACTGCAAGAGTTTTTCTGTTTTCCTGAAGCCTTTCTCTTTCTAGATATTCATGGTTTGGATGACATTCCTTTGGCTATCGAAGCAGAGCAATTCAAACTGGTGATCAATTTTGATCTAGAAATTCCTGATGGCGTTATTCTTTATGACGACAGTATTAAACTTAATTGCACCCCTATTGTGAATTTATTTCCTATTGATAGTGAAGCAATAAATTTGACGGGGAAAAGTGAGGAGTATGTTTTAAGTCCTAATTACCAACTTACTGAATGTTTTGATATTTTTTCGATTAATGAGGTTAGAGGGTTACGTTATCCTAATGATGCTAAACCTTATCCGATCACCTATACAGCATTTGAAAGTTTTTATCATCAAAACCATCAAACTCAAAATCATGGCTATTACCGTTTAAAGATAAGTCAAAATGAACAGTTATACGGCTATTCCCATCGACTTTCTTTTGTTCGTCAGCAAGAGCCTCAGTTACAACAGTGTGAAGAAACCGTTTCTGTTGCACTCAACTGTACTAACCGCTATATCGCTTCCCAGTTATCGACGCGTTCTATCGATTTAGATAGTGCATCAATTCCTTATGGGGCTTTATCTGCTAAGAATTTATTCGCACCAACACTGCCTTTATATCCATTATTAGATAAAACATTATATTGGTCTGAATTAACTAATTTATCTTTAAATTATCAGTCTTTGCTCAATCTTGATTCATTAAAAAAAATATTACAACTCTATGATTTACCGTCTGTTTATAACACACAGGTTGCAAGGCAATCACAAAAACGCCTAGATGCATTAGTTGATTTACATTCAGAGCATATTGAGCATATCTACAAAGGGCTTCCTGTTCGTGGTCTGAAGACAACGTTAGTTGTTCATCAAAATGCGTTTCTTTCGGAAGGAAGTTTATTCCTATTTTGTACCGTTATCGCTCAATTTTTCACCTTATATACCAGCATTAATATGTTTCATGAGTTGGAAGTTATTAACCTTGATAATAAGGAAGTTTATCGATGGCCAGCACAAATCAACCAGCACATACTGAAGTAATCGATCGTTGGCTGGAACAAGCTGGCTCATCGGTAACAGAGTATAATTTTTATCAACTCGTTGAATTGTTAAATAAAATAATTCATCAAGATGTCAACTCGATGGAGGATGACAGCGGTATTCTTCGCTTTAAATCTTATTCAAATATTGCATTTCCGACGCGAGATGTTATTTCCATTGAAAAAAATAATGTCGAACAATATGAATTAGAAGTCGCTTTTTTGGGCTTACAAGGAAGTCAGTCCCCCCTACCAGGCTATTATCTGGATGAGTTTGCTTGGGAAGATGCACAACAGATAGAAGGTATCTCCGCTTTTCTCGATATCTTCAATCATCGTCTGATAGCGTTACTTTATCGGATCTGGCGCAAATATCGTTACTACATTTGCTTTGAAAATGAAGGACAGGATTCATTTTCACAATATATGTTTTCTCTCGTTGGATTAGGTAATGGAGCTAATCGCGGTCGGATCAAAATCAACCATAGCAAAATGCTCGCTTATGCTGGTCTTTTGGCGAGTCCAAGTCGCTCTTCTGATGTGATTAGTAGTCTTATATCTCACTGTTTCGACTTAGAAAATGTAAAAGTAATTGGTTGGGAGACACGCCGTGTTCCTATTCCTGAATCACAACAAAACAAGTTAGGTACGATTTCTCATCAATCCGGACAAAAATCTCGCCCACGAATGTTATTAGGGGAAAATTTTAGTCTGGGCTCACACATATATGACTGCAATGGAAAATGCACCATCGAAATCAGTGAATTAAGTTTAGAACGCTATATGCGTTTTTTACCTAACGGCAGTGATTTCGCACCATTAGTTGCCTTTGTTTCTTACATTTTTCATGAGCAATTAGCTTGGGATTTACGTCTTAGCATTGCTGAAAAGCAAGCCGAAGGGTTCCGTTTGGGTCACCAACAACACAACCAATTAGGCTGGCAAAGCTTTTTAGGTCAACCCGCAAAGAAACCGGATGTCACCATTACGGTATTGGAATAAAGAGATGGATAAATATCAGCCAACAATTTCTTTTAGCATCAAAAATAGTGAACAGCTAGAAAGTGGTTATCTGCCAAATGCGACTTTAACTCAAAGTGGCGGACAGATTGGTAGTGGCAATCAATGTGACTGGAAAATCCAAGATAATGAAGGTGCTATTGCCGATCGGCAATGTACGGTGTTTTGGAAAGATCAACACTTTTGCTTAAAAGTAAATTCAGGTCCTGTTTACATTAATAATGCGATTATTCCATTGCATCTTGATGCCGTTAGACTGACCCAAGGTGATCAGATAAAAGTGGGTAAATTAGTTATTGCCACCAATATTAGTCTTACCGGAGAGCCGGTACAAAATATGATGGCGATGACGCCTCAGTCTATTATCGCAAAAGATCATAATCCGCTAGATTCATTATTTGATGTTGATACAACAGTCAAAAATGAGCGGAAAGAGCCTCCGTTTGTACCAACCGTTCAGGGTGCATTAACAACAGACCCACTACAGGCTTTAGAAAACGAAAATCTAAGCTTAATTTCTAAAAACACACAAGCTACTTCAGACGATCCTTTATTGAGTGACCCCCACTCGTATTCATCTGCCTTTCCGACATCAGATAATCAAGAGAATACTATGGTCCAAGAATTTATTGATTTACCTAAAATCACACCTAATGAAAACGAACATATGACCGATGTCGATCATGTGGCAGTTAACCCTCTGATGAAGGGATTAGGTATCCACCTTAATTTAACAAATACACAGCATGCTAATGATTTTCTTGTTGAACTGGGTAAAACCGTCAAAGCGGCTATTGAAGGTTTACTGATTTTGCAACAACAACAAGAAAGCTTACAAGATAAGCAATTACGCCCAATTGAAGATAATCCTTTACGTCTTAATAGTGGCTATGAAGAGACAATGAAGTTGATGTTTACCGATGAACGTAGCCCTGTACATCTTTCAGCACCAGCGGCAGTAACAGAAAGCTTGCACAACATCCAATTGCATTATCAAGCGAATCAAGAAGCTATTTCAACCGCACTATCAACCATGTTGGCAGCATTCTCTCCTGAACATTTATTAAACCGCTTTTCTCAGTATCGACGAGCTTCAGATAACACACCAATGAATGATGGCTGGGCTTGGGAAATGTACAACAACTATTACAAAGAACTCTCTTCATCTCGGCAACAGGGTTTTGAAAAATTATTCTATGAAGTATACAGCCATGCTTATGACAGAGCGCTGAGAAAAGGAATAGAGGAAGCTTAATATGCAGCTTAGAACTTTCTCAATATTACTGTTATTTAGCTCTTTTTTAATATTGAGTGGATGTAGTAAACCTTTTGAAGCCGCGGGTAAAATGGGGAAAATCTTATTAGATCCCTCAACTCCTGTTGGGCAACCGAAAGATCAGCCCTCTACCGTTGCATTAACCATCCTTGCGGAGCCCTATATTAATCCTAATCAGGAAGGTGAAGCTGCGCCGATAAATATCCAAGTTGTTTATCTTAATGAAGATTCAGTATTTGGCTCTGTTGATCATGATCAGATAGATGCAAAAGAGGGTGACTTAGAGAAAGTTCTAAAGAAAAATTATATTGACCATCAAGACTACACCATTTTACCTGGCCAATATAAACCCTTCCCTACTATGACGTTAGACCCATCTAACCGTTACATTGGCATTATTGCCTATTACTCAGATCCTGATAAAGCAGAATGGAAGAAAATAGTCAAAGCGCGTGGTAAAGGACGCCACTACTTCCTATTAGTGCACATTAGGGAAAATGAAATCGAATTTAGACAAGAAGAGGATGATTAATATGTCAACTAAAAATAGAGTGATCTGGCGTGAAGGGCTATTTATCAAACCTCAACATTTTCAGCAACAACAACGTCATCAAGATTATATGACGGTGAGTATTTTAAATAACTTTTTTTCACACTTTTGGGGATTTAGTACCTTAAAATTGAGTGACGATTTATATGCTTTAGGTCGTATTGGTATTAAAGAAGCTTCTGGTGTTATGCCAGACGGCACCATTTTCTCTATACCAAACCAAGATTTACTACCACAGCCTATTGATATAACGAATATTACTGATAGTGACAGCAGTATTATTTATCTGGCTTTTCCTTTAATGAACGAGAATGTCAGTGAAATTTCCACTGAACATAACGGTAGTCGTTTACTTTCTCGCTACAGCGAAAGCACCGAAAATATTCGTGATTTACATACTGAAAATGGTGATATCAGTGCTATTCATGTTGCACAGCTCACACCAATACTCAAACAAGGTAAACATGGTTTAGATGCCTATGTTGCTTTACCTATCTGTCGTATTAGAGAGCGTAATGCTAATGGTAATTTAACGCTAGATAATGATTATATTCCCAGCCTATTAAATATCCGTGCCTCAACATTATTGAGCCAATTTCTCACCGAGCTTGAAGGAACGCTATATGAAAGAGGAAAACAAATTGCCTCTCGCATTGGTGCCCCAGGTCAGCAAGGTGTTGCGGATGTGGCAGAATTTATGATGTTACAAGTGCTTAATCGCACTTATCCACTCTATTCGCATTATGCTCAAGAGCCGGTGATCCATCCTGAAAAACTATTTCGAGATTTATTAGAGCTTTGTGGTGAACTACAAACATTCACGAATACTTCACGTTTACCTGAAAATATTGCCAAATATCAACATGCTAAATTAACAGAAAGTTATATTCCATTAATAGCCAGTATCCGCGAAGCACTCAGTGTTGTCTTAACACCAAGAGCGATCCCAATCCCGCTACAAGTTCAAGAGCATGGTATTCGTGTAGCAACCATTCATGACAAACAACTGCTACAACGTGCTGAATTTATTATTGCGGTGAAATCACAAATGCCGCAAGAGCAACTACGTCGCCAATTCCCACAACAAACTAAGGTGACAACAATCAATAACATTCGCAGCTTGGTTAGTGTGCAAATACCGGGTGTTCCTTTATCACCACTTTCGGCTGCACCAAGACAATTACCTTATCACTCGGGATATAACTATTTCCATTTTGATCAACAAGGCAATGAATGGAAAGGGATCCAGCAGGATGGCAACATCGCATTCCACGTTTCAGGAAACTTCCCCGATCTCGATATTCAGTTATGGGCAATAAGAGATGGAGCACTCTATGACTGATGATATTTTACTGAATCATGATGATGAAGAGCGCATTACAAAGAAAAATTACCAACTGCCGCTAAGAGGAAACAACATCAATCCAATGATAGATGCTGCTACACCTTTATTAGGCATGGTATTGCGCATGAAAGCGATGTCTGAAACCCCACTTTCAGAAAAGCTGTACCAACAAGTTGTCATGGATATTACCTCTATTGAGCAACAATTACAGATCCAAGGTTACGAGCCAGGTGCCATTGTTTCATTTCGTTATGTGCTATGTACTTTTATTGATGAAACCGCCCTTGGATTAGGCTGGGATCAAGATAATGGTTGGGTAAAACAATCATTACTGGTTCATTTTCATAATGAATCATGGGGTGGTGAAAAAGTCTTTGTCTTAATTGAAAGATTATTAGGTGAACCTAAACGTTACCTCGATCTGATTGAATTTATCTACCTTTGTTTATGCCTAGGATACCGCGGGCGCTACAAAGTCTCTGCGGGACAAAATGATGAATTTAATCATTTATTAAGACGCTTACAAAAACAGATCCAACAGCTAAGAGGTAACGCTAAGCCAATAGTTCTATTTGAAAAAGGTGATAACCAACAAAGCCGTTATCGTTTAGGTAAGCGTTTAGGGGCTCGCTATATTCTCATAGGTACAGCGGTATTCGCGTTGATTATTTATAGCATTTATTCATCCAGACTGAATTATCAAACACTCAGTATTGTGGAACAACTTAATACTTTACTTGGCTAGGACGCATTATGATCCAAATTGATCTCTCTACTCTCGTTAATCGATTACACCCAATAGCTAAGCATGCCTTAGAAAGTGCAGCCGCTTACTGTGTAAGCCACCAGCAACCTGAAATTACGATTGCTCAGTTTCTACAAAAACTGATAGAAACGCCATTAACTGACATTCGTATGATCAGTCAAAAAAGCGCATTAGATATTAATGCGTTATCAGAGTTATTAGATATCGACATTCCGCCACATCAAGTTATTACACAAAGTTATCCTAGTTTTTCACCCTTATTAGTTGAATGGATGAAAGATAGCTGGCTATTAGCGTCAACTGAACTAAATCACAGTGAACTTCGCTCTGGTGCATTGTTTTTAACTTTATTACAAATGCCTTTGCGTTATCTTGCGAAACCTGTTGCCGATATGCTTGCGCAGATTAACCGCGACCAATTAAAACTCAATTTTGATCAATGGACTGAAGGCTCTGCTGAATCGCCTTTTGACGAAAAAACAGTATCAGAAAAAGGTAACCTTGCTGCTGATTCATTGTTAGCGAAATTTACTCATAACATGACTGAACAAGCGCGAAATGGTGAGTTAGATCCGGTCTTATGTCGCGATAATGAAATCGACTTAATGATTGATATTCTGTGCCGTCGCCGTAAAAACAATCCTGTAGTAGTCGGAGAGCCCGGTGTGGGTAAAAGTGCGTTAATTGAAGGACTAGCACTACGTATTATTGCCGGAGATATTCCTGATAAATTAAGGGGTTGTGAACTTCTTACTCTTGATTTAGGCGCATTACAAGCAGGTGCTGCAGTCAAAGGCGAATTTGAAAAACGCTTTAAAGGCATTATGCAAGAAGTCACTCAATCTCCTCACCCTATCATTCTATTTATTGATGAAGCACACACCCTCATTGGTGCAGGTAACCAGCAAGGTGGCTTAGATGTTTCTAATTTATTAAAACCGGCTTTGGCGCGTGGAGAGCTACGAACTATCGCAGCAACGACTTGGAGCGAATACAAAAAATATTTTGAAAAAGATGCCGCGTTAGCGCGCCGTTTCCAATTAGTGCAAGTCAAAGAGCCATCATCTGCAGAAGCCATTATCATTATGCGTGGCTTACGTAGTATCTATGAAAAATCCCACCATGTCTTTATTGATGATGAAGCACTACGAGCCAGTGCTGAATTAAGTGAACGTTATATCTCTGGACGTCAATTACCAGACAAAGCCATTGATGTATTAGATACAGCCTGTGCAAGAGCCGCGATTAATCTATCTTCGCCACCAAAGGCATTATCCTCTTTGAAAACAGAACTCCATCAAATCAATATGGAAATGGATGTATTACAAAGAGAACACTATTTAGGTTTAGATGATCATTCTGAGCGTCTTGAAACGTTAGCCTCACAAGCAAGTGCTATTGAACAACAAGCAACTGATTTACAGCAAGCATGGGAGCAACAAAAAGAGCTTGTATCTCAAATTATTACGTTACGAGCAACATTACTTAATAATGCTACCGAAGCGACTAATGACGATGTCGCAAATGATGTTGCAAATAATGAAGAGGTAAGTGATATAAGAACTTATAGTGAAGCAGAAGATGCTGAAGATAATGCTGAAGATAATGATGAAAAAATAGCAACACAGCCCCCCTGCTCATCTGAAGAATTAAAGCAACAGTTACAACAATTAGATAAACAACTTGCTCAGTTACACGACACGCATTTACTGGTTTCACCTCACGTCGATAAAAAACAAATTGCGGCGGTAATTGCTGAATGGACAGGCGTACCATTAAATCGATTATCACAAGATGCATTATCAATTGTCACTGAGTTACCGACCTACTTGGAAGAGAGTATCAAAGGCCAATCATTAGCCATTCAATGTTTACACAAACATTTACTTACAGCGCGGGCTGATTTACGTCGACCGGGTCGACCGCTGGGGGCATTCTTATTAGCAGGTCCTAGTGGCGTGGGTAAAACAGAAACGGTTATCCAAATTGCCCAATTAATGTTCGGTGGCACACAATATCTCACGACTATTAATATGTCTGAGTTTCAAGAAAAACATACTGTTTCTCGCCTTATTGGTTCACCTCCCGGTTATGTGGGATATGGTGAAGGAGGGATCTTAACAGAAGCTATTCGTAAAAGACCTTACTCAGTTGTTTTACTCGACGAAGTAGAGAAAGCGCATCCTGATGTGCTAAATCTATTTTATCAAGCTTTTGATAAAGGAGAGATAGCCGATGGAGAAGGACGAGTCATTGATTGTAAAAATATCGCATTTTTCCTCACCTCTAATTTAGGTGACCATGTCATTACTGCTTACGCGGATAAACCGGACGAACTAGAAGATGCACTCTACCCTGAATTAACAACTTTCTTTAAACCGGCATTACTTGCTCGAATGGAAGTGATCCCTTATTTACCGTTGCCTGCAGAGGTTTTACGACAAATTGTTGATGGCAAATTAGCTCGTCTTATTAACCTGTTAAAACAGCGTTTCAACGCAGAAATCAATGTAGAAGAGAGTGTTGCTACGGAAATTTTACGCAGAGCTTCTCGTGCTGAAAATGGTGCGCGTATTTTGGAATCTATTATTGATGGTGCGTTATTGCCGCCTCTTTCTTTATTACTTCTACAATATAGTGCACGTAATGAAGCTATCTCTCATATCCGCTTAGCGACTGAAAATGATGAGTTTATTGCGGAGGTTAATTAAGCAATGAAAGCGAGACTAAAAAATGCGCTTGCACTACTAGAATGTCATGATGTAGAGACGCTAGCTGTTCAATTTCTAAAATATAGCTTTTTTCGTAGCTCACTGAGTGGGTTAATTATTTCGTTAATGAATAAAGCTGAAAATAAATTGGAAAGTTGGAATATCGACTTAACGCTTCAAGTGCAAAGCCATTTTTTAGATACCGATATTACCGATGCAGATCACCCTTTAATTCAACTGCTATTTAAGGGTGAACCTGTATTTTGGCAAAACTTACAACAAGGTAGTTATATTAATAATGCTGCTATGCGCGGTTTTATTTCACAGCTTCCGGTGAACACCGGATTGTATAGTTTGCCTATCTATGATGTTAACCATAAAGCATGCGGCACAATTATTCTTTTAGGGCAAGCTGAAGAGCTAGAAAATATCGAGCAAGGTATTTTCCCTATTTATTGTGAACTATTTAATCATCAATTAAAGCATCTTTTTGAATTATCAAATATGCAACAAAAAATCTCTTACTTGCAATATATCAATCAATTACAAAGGGAAAAAGAAACCACGCTTAATGAAACGTTAGATAAATTAACCGCATCTGTAGCGACTATTGCACTTCCTACCATACAAATCAAAGGAGTTAATGATTTAGAAGTTGCTATAGAAAATTATGAAAAAGAAATTTTATTAGATAAACAGCAAGAATTGAAAGGAGATATTAACGCCATGGCAGAACAGCTTAGTATTTCTAAACGAGCGTTAATATATAAATTGAAGAAATACGGAGTATAAAATGAACGTATTGAAAATCTTTTTCTGCACATTACTCCCTTTACTCTTCACTTCACCGGGAAAGGCCGAAAATAATCTTAATCAGAAAATGATTGAGGAATTAACTCAATGCCGTTTGGAATCATCTCAGCTAATTCGTTTAGATTGTTATGACAAAATTGCGCTTTCTTCAACATCTTCCTCCAATGCACTGCCTGATGTTACTCAAATGGGTAAAACATGGCGCCAAGCAACAGAGCATGAAATGAAACGGACGGGAAACAGTGCAGGTTTTCTCGTCTCAGTACCAGAAACCGGTGATTATCCCGTATTAATGACCATTCCAGCGATTGGCTTTCAACCGCCTCGCCCCATCTTAATGCTGAGCTGTATTGATAACATTACTCGGATGCAAATTATCCTGCCAACAAAACAAGATGCTGGCAGTGTGATGGTTTCAACGGATAAAACACAATTTACTGCAGAATGGTTTTTACGTGAAAACGGTTATGTATTGGAATCAAGCCGCGGTATACCGGGCATAGATGAAATTAAACGCTTGTTAAATGCTGAAAGATTGACATTGAAATTATCTAATAACGAAAAACTCACCTTCAATATTTCAGGTATTTCACAACAAATAATCCCTTTAAGAGCGGCTTGCCACTGGTAGAAATCATGATGAACAATACTTCTTATGCATGGAAACAACAGCTACTGACAGCGCTTGATGAACAGCAAGTCAGTAGTGCTGTCAATGATAATGATGCCGACTGGGAATATATTGACAGTGAAATGATAAAGTTCGGCTCACTTAGTCATGGTCAATTAGATATTAAAGAGATCCAGCGTCGCTGTTTACACCTATTTGAAACGCAGACTAAAGATTTTCGGATCTTAGTCCATTTATTACGTACTTTACAGCATGCTGGAGAGCCAAAAGAATTAGTATTGGCAGCACAGATCCTAACTGATTTTAATCGTCAATATTGGCAAAGTTGCTACCCAACCAATATGAAATTGAAATCACGTTTAGCCAATCAAGTTTTGAAACGTTTTGAAACAGCGAGTGAGAGTTTTTGTCATGCAGCCAACAGCGCGATGCGTGATGATATTCTAGGCTCGTTCGCCTTTCTAGCGCAATTTTGGCATGAACAAAGCCCGGCACTTGCAGAACAAATTGATGATTTAAGCAGAGATTATAATCGTATTGAAAATAACGATGCGCCGATTATTGTTGCTTCACCTGTCGAGAAAGAAGAAAAAGTACAGACTCCGCCGGTTAGCGAGTCTATAGAAACACCGACAAAAAATAGCTTAACACCAACTATTAACGTTAACCATCAAGATGAAAGACAATGGAAACAAACATTACTTCAAGTGGCTGATGTTATCTGCCAACAAGCCCCTGAAAGTTCAGTAGGATATCGTATACGGCGTTATGCAATTTGGCACGCTATTACGGTCTTACCTCAAGCTAATGCTCAAGGTAAAACGCCTTTAGCCCCCGTATCAATTGACCGTGTAATGGATTACAAAGCTCAACTGACTCAAGCGTCCATTACGCTATTAAACAATATTGAACAGAGTCTCTCACTCTCTCCTTACTGGTTAGAAGGCCATATGTTAGCTGCACAAGTAGCAGCTAAATTAGGTTATGGGGAAGTAGAAAGTGGCATTATTGAAGAGTTACGTATTTTTTTAGCGCGTCTTCCTGAACTTGTTAACTTGCACTTTTCGGATATGACACCCTTCTTTCCTGAAAGTGTACAACAGTGGTTAGAGCAATATAACCAAACTGAAAACGGTCAATTGCCACCATCGAATACAAATACTGCAATCCTAGAGCAAGAAGTCTTGCAATGTTATGAGCAACAAGGTCTTGAAGCAGCCCTGAAGCTTATTGAATTAAATCTTGCTAGCAGATCAGAGCCTAGAGATAGATTTTATGGACAATTATTGTCTGCACAACTATTTGAATTGTCAGGTATGGATTATATGGCTACACAGTTATACCAACAACTTAATACCTCTGCCTCACATTATTCACTTGCAGATTGGGAACCCAACTTAATACGACAACTCATGCAAAAAATAGACAAAAAGACAGAAATAACAATGACTATGGATAGGGATCAATAATAATGAAATTACCGGTTTTCTCCATTTCAAACATTACGAGTTCGGTAAAAAAACTCTTTTTTGCTGATAAATCTAAAATTGCCTCCTTTTTGCTATTTTTATTGGCATTACTTCCCGCTTTGCTCATTATTTGGATCTGGTGGTGGGGGCCAACATTTCGTTATCAAGATTCCATACCGTTTAGCGAGGTCACCACACGTTGGTTAGCAACCGTCGTTATTGTATTGCTTGTTGTGAGTTGGATTGGTCTAGCAACATGGCGTCGAGTTAAAAAATTGGAAGCATTAAAACTTGATGTCGAATTGGCTGTAGTTGATCCGGTAAGACAAGATCTTGATTTTCAAAAACGTTATTTAAACTATTGGAAATCACAATTTATTCGTCACTTAAATGGTCATACTAAAGCGGTTTATTTACGCCCTTGGTATTTTGTTTTAGGAGCTAACCAAAGTGGAAAGCATAGCTTATTAAAAAATACGGTAAACCCATTAGATATTGCGCCTAGCGACAATATTGTTAACGAACAAAATATTGCATTAAATATTCAATGTCTATTAACCGACAATGCTGTACTTTTTGTCCCTAATGGTGATCTATTAACCCAACCGGCAAATCAGGCTGATAAACCTCAACTTTATCACCGTTTGTGGGGCGATTTACTCAATTGGATCAAAACTAATCGCCCAAGACAACCAATGAATGGCATCGTCTTAACTGTCGATACCCTATCGTTATTAACCAATAGTAAGGAGCAAAATAGTCAGCTACTTGCTGATTTACAAATGCGTATTGAAGAAATACGCATGACATTTAATAGTCGCTTGCCTTTATATATCGTCTTAACCAAGCTAGATCTATTACGTGGTTTTGACTCAATGTATCAATCATTAGATGTTCAACAACGTAATGAAGTATTAGGTGTTTCTTTCAACCAGAAAGCAAAAAGTAATTGGAAAAAGGAATTAAATCATTTTTGGTCACAATGGGTAGGCCAAATGAACAGCGCATTACCAGAAATGATGCTACAAAGAGCAGAAGGTAACCAGCGTAGTGATCTATTTAGTTTCGTGCGCCAAATTGAAGGGTTACAACATTCTGTATGCACATTAATTGATGCATTGCTCATCAATAATGAGCAACATAATATCTGTTTAAGAGGGGTTTATTTAACTTCTGCATTGCAAATCGGTCAAATCGATGATGTGTTTAGCCAAACAGCGTCCGAACAATATCATTTACCGACAGCACCTCTTACTACATGGCCAATTAATGATAGCCACCCTTATTTTACTACCCAATTATTTAGTCAAGTGCTATTTAGTGAGCCTAATATTGCAGCAGAAAACCATTATTGGGTTAAAAAACATCGGACTCGCCTATTAGTCACCACTGCTGTTAGCTTTGTCGGCTTAATCGCAATTTGGAATGGTTGGAGCCACTATTACGACAAAAACTATCGTGCTGGAGAAAACGTTCTTAATGAGGTAAAAGCATTCCGTGCTATTGAGAACAATGCTCAAAAAGATACTGATGGTAGCCTACAATTACCGGTGCTCAATCCATTACGTGAAGCAACCTTAGCTTATGGTAATCATCGTGATAAAAATGTGCTCTTTTCTGATATGGGTCTTTACCAAGGTCAAAAAGTTGGCCCACAAGTTGAACAAGTCTATTTACAACTACTCACCGATCGCTTTTTACCTGCGGTTATGTCTGGGTTGTTAAATGAACTTAACAGTGCCGATAAAGGAAGTGAAGATAAGTTAGAGATATTGCGTATTATGCGCATGTTAGAAGATAAAAGTGGCCGTAATAATGGCATGGTAGAAGATTTTATGGCTGATTATTGGAGCCAACTGTTCACTGGTCAACGTGAAAAACAACTGCAACTAAAAGCCCATTTGCGCTATGCCCTTGAGCACACAGATTGGAAACAAGAGCGTGAAAAAGGATTTGTTTCAGCCACTAAAGCCTTTATGCCTTTTGCTGGACCTATAAAAAATGCACAAGCAGAGTTAAGTGTATTGTCACTTTATCAGCGTGTATATCAAGCCTTACGCTTAAAGGCTAATCAAGAGCTTTCAGCGCCTTTAAATTTACAACATCAAATTGGCCCAAGTTTTAATACGGTCTTTACGGCTATTGATGATGATAAATTAGAAATTCCACAATTCTTAACGCGCTCAGGGTTATTAAACTATTTTATCCGCCAAAATGATAAATTGGTCGAGCTAACATTACTTGATGCTTGGGTTCTTAATCTAACCACCAACACACAATATAGTGAAAGTGATCGTAAAGAAATTCAGCGTCAAATCAGTGAACAATATCTTAGTGACTATACGGCTCAATGGCGTAATGCCATGAGCAATTTAGAAATTCGTCAATTTGATTCAATACAAGATGAAATTACCGCTCTTGAGCAAATTATTAGTGGTGAACAACCATTACGCCGAGCATTACAAGTTCTACGTGATAACACGGTTATTCCAACTATTGATGAAAATTTACCACTTGATGAACAAAAAACACTGATGGCTGAGCCATCTTACCGTTTATTAACCCGCTTAGATCGCGAATTTACTCCTCAAACTGAGATATTAGTCAGTAACCAAGGGGAAAATTTACAGAATCTGAATCAAAAACTAAATGACTTACATCGTTACCTATTGGGGATCAAAAACTCTCCAGTGCCGGGGAAAGCGGCGCTTAAAGCAGTTTCGATGCGCTTAAACGATAATAATCGCGACGCTATTTTTGAGCTATCACAAATGGCGAAAACATTACCAGAGCCGCTTAACCGCTGGGTCGATGAGTTATCAGTGCAAGCATGGAATGTGGTCCAAAAAGAAGCTATTCGTTATATGGAAGTAGAATGGAATGAAAATGTTGTCAAACAATACAATACTTATATTGCCGGTCGCTATCCATTTAACCCAGCAGCTAAACAAGATGTTCCTTTAAGTGAATTTGAACGTTTCTTCAAACCAAATGGAACATTAGATAGCTTCTATCAACAAAATCTGCGTTTATTCGTTGAGAATAACTTAGTCAACGATAGTGATAGCCAATCATTGATCCGCGCTGATGTATTAGCACAAATTGAAATAGCCAATCGTATTAGAGAAACCTTCTTTAATGCCCAAGGTAATTTAGAAGCACAATATGCTATTGAGCCACTGTCATTAAGTGGTAATAAGCGTCGTAGCATCTTAAATCTTGATGGACAATTGATTGATTACGCTCATAGTCGCAGCCATGTGACACACTTGGTATGGCCAAACTCAATGCGTTCCAATATTGAAAGTAAACTGACTTTAGTGCCTCTTTCCGGTGATAAATCGCCACGTTCAATCAGTTTCTCTGGGCCATGGGCACAAATGCGATTAGTTGATAATGCAAAACTCATCAATATCAAATCTAACTCATTCGATATTCGCTTCACAATCGACGGTGGTGATATGACTTATCGAGTTATAGTTGATGAATCTAATAATCCTTTCTTCGGTGGATTATTCACAAAATTCCGTTTACCTGAAACGCTTTATTAATGTGATTTCCCCCACTTTATAGTGGGGGAATAAAAGGATGTTGAGTGCGATGAAATCAGAAAGTTTAGTGATTAAAATTGGGGGATCTCCACTTGATACCCCTGAATTTATTGCCCTGAAAACCGAATTTAATAAATTGAGCCACCCTGCTCGACCAGAAATAAGTTGGACACTTATTGAGTCACTTTGCTTATCCCTATTTAAAAATCATGGTATCGACCTACAAAGCGGTGCTTACTATACCATTGCAAGATTACAACAGCATGGTTTAAGCGGTTTTACTGAAGGATGTGAGTTATTAGCAAATGTTATTGTGACTTATTGGGATAGCCTGTGGCCGGAAAAGCCAAATCAACGTACAGAGGTATTAAACTGGTTTAATACTAAAGCCAGCGCTTTATTAAGACAACAATCCTATCAAGCAAAAGATCTACGATTAATCTATCGTTCAGAGCGCGCGTTACAGTTAATAATCGATAAACTGGCTAAAACAACTTGGGAAAAACTGCCTAAAATTGAAAACTTACTGTGGTTTTTCCAAAACTTAGCCAAACAAATTGAAAAGCAAGAAAAACAGACGCAACAAGATAGTGCTGAACCCGTTAGCGTACCGCCATTAGTCTGTATTCAACAACCGTCGAAAACAACGGACAAAGCAGCCCCCACTTTTGTGATTGAAACACCTCAACCCGCCTCTTCTTTCACTGTAGTAGCAAAAAAAATGAGTGCGACCCGAGGTTTTATATGGGGCTGTGTGCTCAGTTGCATACTGTTTTTAGCTGTCGGATTTGGTGTACATCTCTATTTAAAACAAGAGATGAATGCGATTACTTCAATACCTGAAGGTGCGGCTGCCAAATGGTTGTTTAAACCACAGTTAAATAGCTACGAATATCATTTAGCATTATTAGAAAAACGTTCTCCCCTTTCTAATTTACGGCTAATTGATACGATGCAAGAAAAAGCCAAAAACGCTTGGCCTACAGATGCAGAGCAAATTTATTTTACACGTAATTGGCAAAATCTTTATCAAACGCGCTTAGAGAATATGCCAATTAATGATAGCTGGTCTGAAACCGCGACATTATTACAACAACTTTCTAATAAAATAGTTCAGCAAGAACGAAATAGAGGCAGTTTTACACTCTCTTATCTAAAAACGGCAATTTATGATATTCAAAAGCAGCACAATAAAGTTGAGCCAATCGAAGAAAAACTGCGACAACTCGCTGTACAAATTGAAACAGGGCAACCTATTTCTCCTGCAACTCTCAATAATATTGATAATAAAATTAATGGGTTATTAGCTCGTTATTATGATTTACAAAAACAAGCTGAACAACAAGGTTTAAAACCTGGCTCATATTCATCTTTTGGATTAGATCATGAGTGAAATTAAATATATTAAAGAAAAGCAGTACTTACAAAAACTGTTCAGTGAGTATGCAGATAAAGCGCCACATTTAGCGAGCGTACTTGATCCTCAAGATCCACAAACAAGTTATCTCTTAGAAGGCTTTGCTTTTTTATCTGCTCGTTTACAAGATAAAATTGATGATGCTTTTCCTGAGATCACATTACCCCTACTGCAACGACTAAATTCCCAAGCCATTAAAGGGCTACCATCCACAACAATTATCCAAATTGACCAAAGTGAAATTCTCCCCTATCCCATGGAGATTAATGAAAAACATTTGGTGATTGGCGACAACGGGGCACAATTTAGTTTCTGCCATAATTTCACCATCATGCCTTATAGCATTTTGGATAGAAAAATTACTCAGCATCCAAACCACTCTTGTATCTCTCTTGAAATATTATATCGTGGTGATGTGGAATTAACTCAAACAAATGCACTTAATGTTTTTTTAGGGGAAAATAAAACCACCTCAGACATTTTATTACTCGCATTTAGTCAATACTTTGAAAAAATTGAGGTGGTACATAACGGTGAACGTTATGAAGGCGATCCTCTTAATTATGCTTTTGAACCCAAAATTGGCAATGACTATAAAATCTTCCCACAGAAAAATAACTCATTTTCTGCGCCACAACGTTTATTAGAAGGTCTTTATTTACCCCATGTTCACCATTTTATTGAGTTAGATATACCACAAATAGTGACTCAATTAGATTGGAAACAACAGCAGCGGTTTGTTGTGAATATCTATTTCAGTCAGCAACTTTCTTTAACTCAAGAAGAGTGTAATCAGAGCTTTTTTTTAAACTGTGCTCCAGCGATTGATAGTGAAGCAAAACATACACTTTTAATTGATTTTAAAAAGAATAAATCAAGTTATTTACTCCCTATTCCAACCCATCACTATTTGGCCGATCTTGATAAAATTGAGTTATCACTAGAGCCTCATGAGCTAGCGCGTGGCATATACTGTCATTTTTATCCTACGACAGAATTAACCGCCGCCTCTCGTTTAATGCCCCAATTTCATAAAGCCATTTTCTATTCATTAACAATGGAGAAAAATATTACTGGGCATACACTTTATTATTTGAATTTCTTTGATAATAAAGGTGATCCTATGGTCACACCGCCTAGTTTACATTTTGCATGTGTTTATATTGGCTTTGAACAATATAAAAGAAATGAGTTAGGTCTATTAAATAAACACAGCGAAAAAATGCCTGATGCAGTAAAAACAGGAAATATCACATTATTATCATCTTGTTATCCACCTATTGTAAATAATCACCATTTTTGGAAATTGTTATCTCATTACAGTGCTAATGGTTCAATGTTAATGTCATTAGATACTATTAAACATATGATTTCTGATTATATTCTTTACCGAGATACTGATAGGCAGATCACTCGAAAATGTGAGCGATTATTAAATGGACTCGTTGAACTAAAAACACATTTATATGACTATATTTTAAAAGGTAAACCCTATCGTTGTTTATCTTTATCGCTATTCATTGACGAAACACAATATGAAAATAGAGGTGAAGCTTTTGTCTTTACTACACATCTTTACCATTTTTTCCCGTTCTGTTTATCTGAAAATATGTTATTGGAAATGTCAGTTACACTCAATGATCAGAAAAACACCACTTGGTATTTATCTCCCTCACCACTAAGGGGCTATAAATCAATGATTTAATAATTAGCAGTATTAACTATGGCACATAATAAAAGTGTTTATAAAGTTGATAATATCATATGAAGAAATATCAAAAAGGAGTTATAAATAATGGCTAATTCAATATATTTAAAGATAATAGGGAAATCTCAAGGTGATATATCTAAAGGGTGCTCTACTTTAGGATCTATAGGCAATAAATATCAGCACGGACATGAAGATCAGATATTTGTGTATTCATTTGATTATGATTTAACTCGAGCACAAAATTTAAATCATTCTCCTGTGGTAATTTCAAAACCTATAGATAAATCTTCACCCTTACTTGGGGTTGCAATAACAAATAATGAATTATTAGAGTGCGAGCTAGAATTCTATAGAACAAGTTCAAACGGCAATCAAGAAAAGTTTTATACCATTAAGCTAACAAAAGCCAGCATTACCAATATATCAGCACATTACCCTAATTCACTGACGCATGCAGATGCCCAGCCTTATGAAGATATTACTATTCGATATGAAAGTATCTCTTGGAACCATATTTGTGCAGGAACATCAGGTTATAGTATCAGCAAAAATATT
Organism: Proteus sp. G3927; assembly: GCF_963894685.1. NCBI lineage: Bacteria > Pseudomonadati > Pseudomonadota > Gammaproteobacteria > Enterobacterales > Morganellaceae > Proteus > Proteus sp. G3927. Next base: position 23,992 of record NZ_CAWQGX010000028.1, read on the forward strand.
TAATTTTACCGACGATGAGCGATATCATTTTTAATTTTTTATCTATAAAAAAGCCCTTTAATATAAAGGGCTTAAAGAGTTTGCTTTATTTTAAATTACCAAATGGGCATTTCATCTTGTAAAAAAGGATTATATTGACGCTCATGACCTAAATTAGACATAGGGCCATGGCCGGGGATAAATAGATAATCATCACCTAGTGGTAATACTTTATTTTTGATAGAGGCAATCAGATCGGCATGATTACCACGAGGGAAATCAGTACGACCAATACTTTCACGAAATAATACATCTCCCATCGAGATAAGTTTATTTTGGTGATTAACAAAAATAATATGGCCCGGTGTATGGCCCGGACAATGTAAAACCGACAAAGTAATGGTTTTACCAATAGTGACAGTATCCCCTTCATTTAACCATTGATCAGGCGTAAAAGATTTTCCACTGGGGAAGTTAAACATACGACACTGTTGTTCTAAATCTTCAATAAGGAAGTTATCATCTTTATGTGGCCCATAAACAGGCACATGAAAATGCTCAACAATTTGAGCCGTTCCTGCTACGTGATCAAAGTGACCATGAGTTAATAGCACTTTAGTCAACTTTAATTGACGTTGTTCAATTTCTGCAATTAATGTTTCGACATCACCACCGGGATCAACAATGGCCGCTTCTTTGGTATCATCACACCAGATAAGGGTGCAATTTTGCATATAATTTGTCACAGGTATAATGTGATACATCATAGCTTACTCCGCGCTTTCTTAATCTATATCTATTTATTTATTACATAGATTACCATGAGCGCACGGGTCCTGTATCGATATGAACAAAATTACTTCGTGGATAATAACCCACTCCTCCCGCTTTCATTCTTAGTGCTACTTGGCGTACTTTAGATAAATCAGTACCTACTAAACGGAAATCCATTGCTTGACCACGGGTATGATAGCTTTTTTTCGCAACACCGCTGGTGTGTTGACGTAGATGATTATTAGTCGCGAGTGAACGATAACCCGAAATAAGTTCAACGGCTTTATTGTTGTTTAACATCACCTGTAACAGATAGATTTGATCAAATAAGGCTGGATCGATAGTTTTAACTTTATTTTGACGGTGATCTCTAAAAAGATGATTTAGTCTAGCAAGCTCTTGTTTATTATAACGTTTACCATCAAAAAACTCGGCTTTAATAGTTTCACCAGTATTTAAATTATTAAAGCGAAGAATTTTCGGTCGGGGAGTTGCTAATGATGCAAATGCATGTGAGGGAAGTAAACCTAAACCAACAGCAGCCATACCAAGGCCTAACCACTTACGACGATGTGAATCAACAATATCCATGATAGCTACACTCAAAATAATGATAGAAGGAAGAACAGACCTTTATTATGACAATATTTTTCTTGAATTGTTGCTTATTGTTTGTATAGATTTGTAAACATATCATTGATATTATTTTATAAAAGTTTATGTTTTATTATTAATAATAGCCGTGTTAGCAATTAACATTTTATTAATATTAATGTTATTTCTAAAAATAGATTAAAAATAATAGCTATTTTTTAAAATTTATTAATAAAACTGAATGAAATTATTTTATCTCAATGATTTTTATGAAAAATAAAGAGCAAGCATAATGCTTACTCTTTATTGTTGTTAGCCATCTGTTCTATTACAAATATTTCTTAATATTCTCTAAAAAAGAGGTTGCATTATTAATGCTTTGGTCATAATTATAAATATCTGCTCGATATTGAGGGGCATTTTCTTCTGCTACCCAAGCTGTTTGATAATATAAATAGACAGGGATACGTTCTGGAATTGGTGCATATTGTGTTGAACCTCGTTTTAAGGCTGCATCAATTCTATCTTGTTTCCATCCTGCATCACCTAATAATATCGTCGCTAATTGCGCCGCTTTATTCACACGAATACAACCTGAACTAATTGCTCGCATATTTTTAGTAAATAAATTGTGGTTTGGTGTGTCATGCAGATAAATCGCTTCAGAGTTTGGCATATTAAATTTATATCGGCCTAGGGAGTTAGTTGGCCCAGGGGCTTGCCAAATGCGATATGGAAAATTAGCCGCAGAGATGTTTTCCCAATCTATATCATAAGGATTGATTGGATAAGCGTCATTCCCCCACCCTGAATAAATCGTATAACCTTTACGGCTAAAATAACTAGGATCAGCCTTTCCTTTTGGAACTATATCTTTACGCGTCATACTCGTAGGTACATTCCAAGGCGGATTAACCACAACATTATTAAGCGCACTACTCATAATGGGGGTTTTTCTATCTGGTCGACCAACAATCACTTTTGAATCTAAAATCAGTTGATTATTAGCATAAAAATAGAGGGAGTAATCAGGAATATTGACCCAAATTCCAGTGTCACCAATAGGTGGGGTTAAACGTAACCGCTGTATATTTAATGCCATAATTCCAGCACGCTGTATTGGTGTCATATTTAACCAATTACGCGTCTGTCTACCAATAATACCGTCAGTTTCTAATCCATGGGCCGCTTGAAACGATTTTACAACAGCAATTAAAGGCTCATCATAAATCGTTGTTGCTACTTCTTGCTCATTTTCAGCCAATTGAGGCAGTAAATTTAAGTTACGCAATATTTGTCTTAATGCAATAACTTCTTCTGCCGATTGGTTTGGCTTTAATGAATTTTTCCCTTCCATGACGGGCCAAATAACCTCTTGATGAAGCTGTTTGCGCACTTCCTCTTTCATTAATGGATAGTAAGGGTGTGAGGGTGCAAAGGAGACGACAAAGCGCCCTAAGGTATTTTGTTGTAGATTGAGTTGGAAATGCTCGACAGCTTGCACAGTCGGTGCCGGTAATGCTTGTATCGCAGCGCGATATAACAGTGTTGTTCCTGATTGATTAATCTGTTCAACAAAGCTGATATAACCTAAAAAAGCGTCAGATAAAATAATATCTCGTGCTTCTGGCGTTAATTGTGCTGTTTCTAATAGCGTTAACCAACGTCCAAATTGTGGTTGAATTCCAGTTAAGGCAACCTCTGCCAGTTGCTGTTCTAGTTGTTTTGTAATTTGTTCATCTTGCCAAATCAGTGCTAAATCATTGCTTTGATAAACATCCACGAGTTGCTTAAAGTAAAGTGGTTTATATTCGCTTGGTAACCAAGATTGTAGTTTAGTACTAACTTCCTGCTTACTCACTAATGGTGAATTTAATGTATCTTGTGTTGCCACATCTTCTGTGAATGCGGGTACTAATGCAGGTGTTTCTGATGTGAATAGCGGTGGCGTTTCACTTTCTGAGGCAATAGCATTATGCCCTGAGAGAAGTGTGCCTATTACAACCGAATACGTTATTGCTCTTTTAATTGCTTGTTGCGCCATAGTCCTCAGTGCCTCATCCCTTGTTATTATTTTGCTATCGTAAAATATTAGATGAGTTAGACAAAGAGTTTTATAGGAATAAACTAATATTTGTAAAGTTTTATAAAATCTTTTCAACAATAGGCATTTAAATCATCATAAAAAGATGTTTAATACACTTTTTATATTAAATAAGAGTATAAATACTAAATACTCACAATGCCGTGCACAATAAATATTCAAATAGAAAGTATATAGATTTAATCTATCATATGGTTCTATTTTGTTCTATAAAGAAACCCAAAATGAAAAAGGCGTAGTTTCCTACGCCTAACAAATAAAGGTCAACAGCACAGAGACAGATTAGTACTCTGAATTGATAACCACTTCTTCACCAAATTGTCCCGCTTTAGGTAACGGCTGGTAAGAAGAGTTAGCAGCACGTAAGATACGGATCCCACGGATATTTAGCTCATCAGCTGCTGCGATATCAGCATCTGCATCACCGTAGTAAATTTTCAGTTTGTGATCGCGCATCCAGCTTACTTTGTTATTTGCGCCAGGTTGGTCACCGGCAAAAATAACAGGTTGCATTTTGTCTGCAGGAATATTTAAACCTTCTTGAACATATTTAGTCACAGTCTCTGTTTTAGTCTGTGTACGACCGGTAATGAAATAAACAGTATCACCGCGTTTTAAGTGCATCTGAACAAGATCGATACCGACTTGTTTAGGCATACTGAATTTATCCCATTCGTTGTTCATTTTTTCCCAGAATTCTGGGTTTTTCAGATAACTGAAATCGTTAGGAGAATATTCCAGTTTACCACGATAAAAGCCTGGGCTTGAGAACAGAACGGTGTCATCAATATCAAAACCTACCGCCATTGGTGCTTGGCCTTCTAAGCTTTTTTCAATTTCTGCAACAGAAACCCATTTAATTGGTTGCTGGTGTGCAAGTTCAGTAACAGTAACCCCTGGGCTAACAACTTCTGGCATATGAACTTTTGCCATTGCTGCGCCATTTAAACTTAACGCCAACGCAATTGCACTAAGAGTAAGTGTGACTTTACGCATTCTCTTTCCTTTAATTTTTATATTAATCACAGAAGGTGATAATAATAAACATCATAATTACATTTAAATGAGATATAGCGCACGTTATTTTATTTAGGCTGGTACTCTTTTGTTAGTTTACTTTCATTTTTTGATCTATCTAACACTTTGAAAAAAGAAAGCACTATCTACGAAAGCAGATAGCGCCGTTATTATCTAAGTCGTCCCCAAATGAACACATCAATGACTCTGTTATTTTTGAAACATTTTTTGGTAAAAAATAAACATTTTAAAATTAGCCAAGAAAAACCCATTACCTATTATAGGTTATGGGTTTATCTACAGATAGAGGTTCGAAATTGTTTTAATAATTTATAAGTAATATACAATTAATTTAAATTTGGATTAGAAAATAGGAAAGCTAACATGGACACAAAGCGCGTGGGATATACTGTTGTTGATCTATCCCAATGGGGACGAAAAGAACACTTTGAAGCATTTCAGTCTTTTGCTCAATGCACCTTTAGCCAGACCGTTCAACTGGATATTACTTCATTATTAAAAACCGTAAAGCAAAATGGGTACAAATTCTATCCGACATTTATATACATCATTAGCCGATTGGTAAATAAACATGCAGAATTCCGCATGGCAATGAAAGACGGGGAATTGGTGATATGGGATAGTGTTAACCCTGGGTACACTATCTTTCATGAACAGACCGAAACATTTTCATCTTTATGGAGTTATTACCACAAAGATATCAATCAATTTTTGAAAACTTATTCAGAAGATATAGCGCAATACGGTGACAATCTAGCCTATTTTCCAAAAGAATTTATCGAAAATATGTTTTTTGTGTCAGCAAATCCTTGGGTAAGTTTCACCAGTTTTAACTTGAATGTGGCGAATATAAACAATTTCTTTGCCCCTGTATTTACAATAGGTAAATATTATACGCAAGGAGATAAAGTTCTGATGCCACTAGCAATTCAAGTGCATCATGCCGTATGTGATGGCTTCCATGTAGGCAGATTACTCAATGAAATACAGCAATACTGCGATGAGGGATGTAAATAATCAATGGGACTTAAAGCACATTTTTTTGTTCCACTCAAACCTGTCGCTATCCTCTGTTTCCACTTTTATTGATTATTTTAACATCGATATAAATTGATGAGAGGCATTTAGTATTTCCCTTTTTATTGAGGGGTCACGCTATAAAATTTGTACACTGATTTGTACTAATAACGGTGATAAAAATACTAAATGCCATTAACACTCATGAATAACCAAAATATAAAATAATGAAAACAATAAGTTATATTATAAGGTTATTCACTTACTCATCATGATCCTTCATCAACTATCTGCAATATTTTCGGATAAATGTTTATCTTTTTCACTTTGTTGCCCAAAGCCTTTTAATCCGACCACATGAACATGCTCGCTTCCATTAAAAACTTTACGCACTAATTTATAAGTTGTGCCTTTTTCTGGACTAATATTTTCTGGTGCAGCAATGATAAGTTGCATATCAAGTCGTTCACACAGTTCAAATAGGGTTGCGATAGATTTCGCATCTAAACGTGCGGCTTCATCAAGGAAGAGCAAACGACAAGGCGAAATATCTTTTCCTCTTAAGCGTCGTGATTCTTCTTCCCAACTTTGAACCACCATCACTAAGATAGACATACCTGTACCAATGGCTTCACCTGTTGATAGCGCACCACTTTCTGCTTTTAACCAACCTTCTGGCCCACGATTAACTTCAACTTCCATCTCAAGATAGTTACGGTAATCAAGTAGCTCTTCACCCACCGTTTGTGGCATACGCTGACCAAAATCAGCCTGTGGATTTAAGCGTTGATACAGTTTTGCCATCGCTTCAGAGAAGGTTAGGTTTTGGTTTTTAAATAGATCTTGATATTGGCTATCTTCTTCTTCCGATAATACATCCAGTAAGATTTGATGGCTTTCACGAATATTAACGTTTAACCGTACACCACGAACCTGACCAAAGGAAACCGCTTGTAAGCCCTGATTTAGCATGCGAATGCGATTTTGTTCACGTTGGATAGTTTTACGAATAATATTTGCCACACTGCGAGAGCTGATCGCCAGTTTTTGTTCACGACTGGTTAGCTCTTCGGTTAAGCGAGCTAATTCAATTTCCATCTGTTCGATAGCATCAACCGGATCATCGGTTTTGATAATATCTTGTCGAATGCGTTCTCTTAAATGTTGGTAAACCGCAATAAAGAATTGGACTTTACGATCAGGGTATTTTGCGTCTTCAGAGCGACGTAATGCATCCCGTAAATATTCATTATCCGCCACAGCCTGACGTAACGCACCTAGCGCCTTATCCGACATTGAACGTAACTCATCCGCTGAAAGATAGGCAAAGTCACGACGATGTAAACGGCGCTCCATACCATTTTCTTTCACTAAACGCATAACAGCACACCAACTGGCTTTAGCGCTGACGACGTGCTCACGCATTTGGCCATAATCACGTTCTAATTTGCGAATTTTCTTCGCCATATTTTCACGTTCAGCTTCACTAAGCGCAATATCACGCTCAAGTTGGCTAATACGCGTACGGTTAGCACTCACCGCAGCATAACGTTGATCACGTAACTCTTTGGCTCGCGCTTCTGCACCCGCATCAATTTGCAAGCCAGTCTCTTTCATCTCTTGCTCAAGCTCTCTTAATAGTTCTGATTTGGTATCAAAAGAACTTTTTAGTGAGGCTAGTACTTGATTAAACTGATCACATTGTGCCTGCTGTTGACGATATAACTCTCTCGCTGTCGCTCGCTCTGTTTCAGCCATTTCTAAACGACGACGTAATTTTTCATTAAGATCGTTATTTTCACTGACAATTTCAACCGCATCGCTATAACTAAAATGTGGACGACGCTGAACCACTTCCACCAGCAAAAATGCTTGTTGTTGATAACGTTGCTGCTCTTCTTTTGCGTATTGATAATCTTGTGTTAATTGATCATGCTCTTGTGGATCGCTTTGTAAAATCGAGGCTATAGGCTCTAACGCAGTTAATGCTTTCTCATGACGCTGTAAATAACGCATCGACTCTTCTGCGTTATAAAGCTCTTCACGTAGCTCTTCAACACGATCAATTAATGTTTCGTCCAATAATAAATTGACTTGAGGAATGAGTTTATTTAATAAATTGAGCGACTCTTTGGCTTGCGCATAATGCTGACGTTGTTGCTGAGTGCCTTCTTCATATTGTGATAACTCGCGCTCTAATTCATTACGACGTTGATTTAATTGGCGAATATCTTCTTCAGGATCGGCATCAAATGCCACTGAAATATGTTGCCCAACAAATTGGCTAAATGCATGGTGTGCACGTTGAATTTTCTGCACATCAAAGGCCTGTGTGGCATACAGCTCTGACAGCTCATCTCGTTGACGGGATAATATTTCTAGCTGGTTTTCTCGTGCTGCACGGCCAAATAATGGAATTTCGGGATAACGTGAATAGCGCCACTGCCTATCAGAGCTTTTAATAAGTACCGCTTTTTCCATTTCTTGGGCATTAAACACGCTATCATCAAAGGATTGTGGATCACCTTCAATAAAATAGAGATCTTCCGGGCAATCTTCTAAAGAAGCTAATTGCTCTTCGATCGCACTGAGATCTTGTACCACAATCGCATGGCGCGCAGGTCCATATAATGCTGAGAAATAAGGTGCATCATCTAAGGTGATATCATCGTAAATCTCTGATAATAAAACCCCGTTAAAGCGTTCTGCTAAAGTAATTAATCGACTATCTTCAGCCCCACTAGGCTGACTTAATCGTTCAATTTGAGCTTCAATTTGCTGTTTGCGAGCAGCGGTTTCATCACGCAAAACCGTGGCTTCACGCTCTTTCTCAAGTAACTGTTGCATATATTCAGTAACTTGATTGCTTGTTTCAAAAGATTGATGCGTTTGTTCACACAGTTGCGTTAAAGCATCTTGTGCAGCAAACCAAACTGGCGCTTGTTTTCTTAATTTTTCAATTTGTTGTTTTAGTTGATCAAGCTCTTGGCGCATTTGCATACGCTGTTCGCCAGAATCACTAACATAATCGCTCAGCTCTTCAATCTTTGCTTCTAGCTCTTCTTGTAGAGTAAATAGATCATCAGGCTCAACATTTTTGCCATACTGTTTATTAAACTCTGCAAGTTGACGTTCAGCATTATTTCTTTGCTGTAAACGTTGCTCTAATTCAGCTAATTGCATCCGAATAGGGTGAACACGATCGGCTTGATGGCGATGTGATGACCATTCACGTAATGCGCTTTTAGCCGCACTCCACGCATTTTGACGCTCAACTTCCCCAACAATCGAGGTGATCAATTTATAGGCTTGATCAAATTGCGTTTTGGCCGCATCAGAAACACCGAGTTTCTGCTCCATAGAAAGTAATGAATGCGTGATGGATTGAATTTTTGCTTGAATACGTTCAGCCCATAACTCTGCATTGGTTTCATCTAAATCATCAATGCCACATTGTGCTTTCGCACGCTCTAATGCTTGTACCGCCTGACGATATTGAATAGCTCGGGTTTGTTGAACATCTAACGCTTGTTGATAATCTGCCAATTGACTTTTCAGTTCATCAACTTCTTCTTCCGCAGATCCAACTCGCGCTTCCAACTCTTCTTTTTTTGATGTTGCTTCTTCAACAACTTCACTTTGCTCTTCTAAACGGAATGTGATTTCTTCAACATCCGCAACATAGCGATCGATTTTTTCTTGTTGGCGTACCGCATTTTGTACAAGATTAAGTCTATCACTGGCGGCTTGATAATCTGTTTCCAAATCAGCCGATAACGCTTGTTGCTCTTCTAACTCTTTGCCCATTTCAATAAAGCGATAAGCTTCATTGTTAATCGCTTTACGCTGATCCCACAACTCTTTACGTAAAGATAGAGCCTGATCAAGGTGTACTCGTCTTTCATTAGCATGACGCATATAGTCCGCTGCAACATAAGAGGTCGCTTCGGTAACTAAATGTTTAAACAGATCACGATCGGATTGAGTGACCCGAATAGCTTCTAAGGTCATGCGGTTTTCACGTAATGCCCCTTCCATATCTTGGAAGGCTTTTCTTACTCCGCTATTTTCAGGTAATAAATAGTCGCGTAAAGAGCGAGTGATGGCACTTGAAATACCACCATATAATGAAGCTTCAATAAGACGATAGAATTTTGCCCGATCGCTTGCTGAGCGTAAACGTTTCGGAATAACCCCTAAATCAAAGAGTACAGAGTGGAAATCAGTAATCGAGTTAAATTGTCTAAAAACAACGCCTTCTATCGCTTCTACTTTTTCTTTTAATTCATTAAGTGGTAGAACACGTGCTTGGCGTCCATCGACAGCTTGCGTCAAAATTTCTGTTGGATTTTCAGCAATAGGTAGCCCTTGGATCATAAAAGGTTTGATATCAACCTTTTTATCTCGTCCGGCAACTTGTTGTAAGCGTACACCAACGACAGCTCGTAAATGGCGGGAATTAATCACATCTAAAACGGCGTAACAAACTCCCGGGCGTAATTTCCCATATAATCCTTTATCACGAGAGCCACTGGTTGAACCGGCTTCAGTGGTATTTCTAAAATGAAGTAAAGTCAGGTCGGGGATCATCGCGGTAATAAAAGCCGCCATGGTGGTGGATTTACCCGCTCCGTTACCACCGGATAAAGTCGTGACTAATTCATCTAAATCAAAAGTACGAGCAAAAAACCCATTCCAGTTGATCAATGTTAATGAGCGAAATTTTCCTCGTTCAATCATTTATTTTCTTCCTCTGCATCATCATCTTCACTGGACTCTAATTGCTCATCTTCCTGTTCATCGTCATCACTTGGCTCGCTATCTTGCTCTAGTGGCATAGCTTCACCATCGCGGATCATACGCATTTGCGCTTCAAGAGGAGAGTCACCACTACGCACATCAGCACCAAAGCGAAACACCGATTCAGTAATTGAAAAACGTTGCGTATCATTGGGTAAAAACGAAATCATCCCTAAACGACGTAGTCGGTTAAGTGACGTTCTCATTTTCTCTTGCAGTTTTTGTAGGTCTAAATCCGATCCTGTTGAGCGTTGATTAACTAAGCGTAACAATTTGCTTTCATCGGCCAGTGTACGTAATTCATCAAATAATTCTTGTACAGTGAAGATCCCCTGATTAGCTAATCGCTCAGGGCTAAGGTAGAGATAACAAAGAATTTTGCCGACCAACATATCCATTTCAGAAAGCACTGAACGAGGAATAAGCGTCGTTGAACGGGGGCGTAAGTAAAAAAAGCCTTCAGGTGCTCGAATTAATTCGACATTATAACGCGCATAAAAATCTGTTAACTCATCTTGAAAGTCCATCAAAAAAGCATGGTTATCTAGTGAGTCTATACCAATATGTCGACCTGCACGTAGCTGACTATCCAGTTCAGGAAAAAGTGAATTCGCTAATGCCTGTGCTAATTTAGCTGGTATAAATTGTTCAGTATGTATCGATGACATGCGCTTGTACCTTAGCTCCATATTCGTTAATTTCTGCCCATTTTGCTGGCAATCCTGCAAGTTCAGCTTGCGCGACACCTAATCGTACCGCTTGATCAATGACAATCCGTGCCACATCAAAATGCTTCTGTTGTGGATAACGATTAAGATACTCAACTAATACTGAACTGAGATCTAACGCTCGTTGTTCTAATTTATAAGCAGCCAGCTCTTGTTCAACCCATTGAGCAATTTGTTCATTTACTTCACTGAACATTTGATATTCCAGCTCTTCAGGCAATTCCCCGGTCACTTCTTCATCTCGCAACACAAGCTCTTCATCACGCATATCAAATAGCCTATCCGCATTAGCATAAGTTAATGCCCATGGGCTGTCGAAATAGTTTTGTACGGATTGGCGTAGGCGACGTGAAAAAATACGGTTTTTATCCATATCTATCGCCGTGCGAATAAATTTATGCACATGCCTATCGTAACCTATCCATAAATCGATAGATTGCTGTCCCCAACTAATAATACGGTCAAGTTTACTTTGTAACTCAAAAACTAAAGTATCTATTTGGTCGACATGGCCTGAACTCATATTTGCTTCTTGAATACGTAATAGATTTGCTTGTAATTTGTCCCCTGCCGCTTCCAGTGTGTCTTGTAACTCTCTTAATGTCCCAGAGGTTTCAGATAGTAATTGTTCACAGTTTGAAATGGCAGCTTGCCAATCTTGGTTTAATAGTGCAGCAATATCTTCTTTAACGATATTTTGCTGTTCATCCATAATGCGTTGAGATAAATCGATGCTATCGAATATCTCAGCCACCGAATATTTTAACGGTGCAAAAACATTACGATGCCAATGGTATGCATCACCACCTTCTTCTGCGGCACTTGCCGCTGAATCTAACTCACTTGCCACAATTGACAGCTGCATTGACAAGCGTAGTGATGAAAACTCACGTTGACGAATGTAGTAATCACTGATGCCAATACCTAATGGCGTTAAACGATATATCGCATTACCTTCTACCAGTTCACTGGTAAAACGGTTAAAAAGCCGCTGCTTGACCATATCATTAATGGCATTATTAGCACGAACTTGTATTGATTCTGCGGGTTGATCAAAGCCTTTACACACCTCTCGAAAGGCATCAATCAACTCCCCTTCACTCATCTCGCCATCAAGACGTTCGCTGTTTAATACAGCAACTGCCATCAAAAAAGCTAATCTTTCCGGTGGCAGTGAAATAGAGAAATCATTTTTTCTCGCCCAAGACACTAACTCAGGAACGGTCTGGGTAAAATCACTCATAGTACATTCCTTAATTTACACACTTTTGTGCCATGACATGAATGTAACGCCCCAGACTGATATAGGGCTCTTGCCGACAATAGCGTTGCTCTAAGGCAAGCAACGCTGGAAAATCTTTATTTTGCAACTGACGACTTTGCAAATAGTCATGAAAAACACGCACTCCCGTTTTTCCTAAAATCGTCATTGAAAATGACGCTAACCATTGATAAACATCCTCAGGTTGTAGCGGATTTTGTGGGGATAATGAGCGTTTTCTTCTGCGTGGTATTTCCGGATTTGCCAAATGGAAATTTCCCAAAATAGCATTTCTCATGACAATGCCATTCGCATTGTAAAACATTAACGATAGGATACCATTAGGAAGTAGCATATCGGTAAGTACATTTATGGCGTTTTTCTGATCTGTGATCCACTCTAATACGGCATGGAATAGAATTAAGTCAACACCATCATCTAGATGCTGGTTTATCTCTTGTGCTGCACAACAAATAAACGTCATTTGATTGACAACACCTTCATCAATAGCCGCTTCTTGAGCGCGGTTAAGCATCTCTTGTGATAGATCACATAAAATTATCTGGTGCCCTAATTTTGCCAGTTGTCTGGAAAAATAACCTTCACCACCCCCCGCATCTAAAATACGCAACGGACGATCAGGGAGTTGAGTTAATAATTGTTGTAAATCATCCCAAATCACCGCTTGGCGGATTTTTCCTTTTGTTGTGCCATAGATATTGCGAGAGAATTTATCAGCAATATCGTCAAAATTACGGTCTGACATTAAAACGCCTCATGATAACAACTTGTTACTTGCGCTCTTTGCATTCTGATAAATTCAAAAATATGAGACACTGTACTGAAGGTAAACAAAGACAACAATTTTACCAGTGTTCGATGATACTGGCTGTTTTCAATCACAAAATAAGCCATGAATCAGATTATTCGCAAAGCGCAGTATAAATATAACGCTTATTAATGAAAAAATTAACGCTCAAACGTTTATCGTTTTACAATTTCTAAATTAGTGAGTATTTCTGTTCGTTAGCATTTAGTAAAAACTATACTTATACGCTATTTTGACACAATGCTTTATCAATCCCCTAGTTTTCACTAGATTTTTACTCTCAGTTGCTGACATTTCACTCAACTTAGGAAGATTTATGCTGTTTTTGCTCAAAAAATATCTTGGTAGCCTAATCATGCCACTACCGTTGTTATTAATAATTGCTTTTTTTGCGCTTATTTTACTGTGGTTTACTCGTTGGCAAAAAACAGGAAAAAGCGTACTCACTATCGTGATTGTGTTACTTACGCTGTTAGGCATGCAACCTGTCGCAGATACTCTATTGATGCCGAGTGAAAAAGCGTATCAAGCACGTTATGAATTACGCGAAAACTCACCACAAGATGTTAACTACATTGTCGTTTTAGGGGGCGGTTTTACTTATAATCCTGAATGGGCTCCTAGTGCTAACCTGCTAAATAATAGCTTATTTCGTGTTGCTGAAGGCGTAAGGCTTTATTATCGTTATCCTAATGCCAGCTTAATTTTTACCGGTGGTGCCGGCGTCAATAAAATAAGTAGCGCCGAAGTGGCTGCACAAGTTGCACAATCATTAGGTGTTCCAGCAGAAAAAACGATCGCCCTTTCCCAACCTAAAGATACCGAAGAAGAAGCGTATGAAGTGGATAAACTTATCGGTAAACAACCTTTTTTATTGGTGACCTCAGCAAACCATTTAGCGCGGGCAGAACGTTTCTTTTTAGCTAGAGGTATGCACCCTATTGTTGCACCTGCTAATCAGCTAGCCATTACTACCCCTCTGCATCCTTGGGAAAAATATACCCCTTCCGCGTATTATTTTCAGCATAGTGAGCGAGCATGGTATGAATTTATCGGCTCGATTTGGCAAACCATAAAACCTAGCGAACCATCTAGTGTAGAGGCGGTTATTGAGAATAAAAATGAAGCTGACAATGGCATAAAATAGCGTATGAAGAATGAGATCATTAGGTAAAAAAGTAATCAATCCTCTTTTTTATCGATGGAAGAAAACAACAACGGCACTGAATACCAGTGCCGTTAAACATTAATTTGCAATATACTGCAAATATTAGAACTCTTGGTTTAGTGCCCGAAAAGCGGCTCTCGCGGCAATTAAGTCATCTTGAGTATCAACCCCGACACCCGGTACTTCAAGCGCTTTTGCTACATGGATTTTCTCGCCATACCACAATACACGCAGCTGCTCTAACATTTCGATAGACTCCAATGGGCTTGGCTCCCAAGTAATATAACGACGAATAAAGCCTGCACGATAAGCGTAAATACCGATATGACGTAAGTAATGCTCGCCTATTTCATCATGAGAGAGATTAAAACGATCTCTTTCCCAAGGAATAGTGGCTCGAGAAAAGTACAGTGCAAAACCTTTCGCATCCATAACCACTTTTACAGCGTTAGGATTAAAGGCTTCTTTTGAGTCGACGATAGGCACAGCAAGAGTTGCCATACCTGCACCACAATTAGCTAAATTTTCCGCCACTTGCGTAATAATTGCGGGTGGAATAAGTGGTTCATCGCCTTGTACATTAACGATTATCTCATCATCTGCAAATTGATATTTTTCGATAACCTCAGCTAAACGCTCTGTACCTGAGTGGTGGTCTTCACGGGTCATACACGCTTCTCCACCCGCTTGTTCAACAGCACGAACCACATCTAAGTTATCAGTTGCAACAATGACACGTTTAGCACCTGAACGCTTTGCTTGTTCCATAACACGAACAATCATCGGTTTGCCATGAATATCAGCAAGTGGCTTACCGGGTAACCGAGTCGACGCATATCGACCTGGGATAATGACCGTAAACATTAGGTTATTTTTCCTCTTCTAATGACAACTCTCTGGCTTCATTCTCTAGTAGAACCGGAATATTGTCACGAACAGGATAAGCGAGATGATCAATTTTGCAGATAAGCTCTGAATTTTCTTTATCAAAGATAAGTTTGCCATGGCAAACTGGGCAAGCAATAATTTCGAGTAAGCGGTGATCCATTTTGTCCCTCACAAGGGTTAATCATGTTATAGGATAAAAGGATATCATAAGGAAGGATCAGCGTTAATACTCTACACCGCGGGTTTGGTAATTATTCGCTAAATATTTTCTCTATTAATAAATTTACTATTTTCTTTTTCACTATAAGCAACAAAAAAGCCACAATAATGTGGCCTTTTATCGTTTTGTCTGCAACATCATTAATAAAGAATTACATTCCGCTTTTATTGATAATAATTTAACCTTTTTATTATCTTTATTGCATTCTAATTAACGTGGCAACCATTTTATATTACCTTGAGCAATCAGTGATAACGTCTTATTTTATCCTTTTTGCATCAACGTAATGATAGATTTTAATTAAATCAATAGGTTAAAACATGGTCTCACCCATTTATTATAGGTGTCGACTATTTAGAACCCGATAACATCAGCGGCTTCTAGACCTGCTGCTGTTTTGATAACAGAAAACTCAACGTCTTGGCCTTCGGTTAGTGCTTTATTTTTTGTATTGGCAATCGCTTTTTTATTGACGTAAATATCTTGTTCAAGATCTTTTGCAACAATAAGACCATATCCTTTATTATTGTCAAACCATTTTACGCGACCCATTCTTAATTGTAATGTCATGATAGATAAACTCCTTTTGTTCTTTGTATAGTTTTTATCTTCTATACACATGCATTCTACTTTTTATTAAGTCTTCTTATATAAAACCCCATTAAATTCTGAACACATTAATTTAAGTAGTGCATTTTATTATTCAATATAAATGTTCAAAATCGTGATAGCTAAATTAGATAACTATTTATTGAACAGACACTAAACTACAAAATATTCATGACAAATATATGACATGTTCTATATTGTAGCCTGTACCTATCAATAAACTTGCTTGATATAAATGATAAAGTAATTTCTATTCGAAAGCATTTTAACTATCAAGCATGAATAATATCCACAGCATAACAATATTAACTCTACAATAAAGATCTAAAAACTCTCCACACAAGGCTTTTGAGTAGATAGGGTATTAGCGAGTTAAATTGAACTACGACAAAAGCGGTATACGATTAGTGGGTAGGTAATCTTTATGTAACGCTATCCTGATTTCCATTATAAATATCATTGTTTCAGATCATATACAAGTTTTTTTCGCGTTGTCACTAATTGGCTGACTTGATTTAGCACAGATAGATCTTCCAATACCGCACTGACAGGCAAATACCACCAGTTGTTTTGCGCAAAATGCTGGCATTTAACTGCGTCTTTTTCTGTCATAATCAGCGACTCTTGGTGAGGCGTCAGTATTTGTAACTCTTGTAGGGTATATTCACTATGATCATTAAAGGCTTTAGTCGCAATTAGCCTAACCCCTTTATCTTGCAAGGAATTAAAGAAACGAGGAGGATGACCAATCCCTGCCATAGCAACTGCATTACCCAACTCAGTAATGGCTTTTTTCTCACCTGTCTTTAGATTTACCGCGATTTCTCCCTCTAAACTCATCGCTATTTCATTCGCTTGACAATCACCACCATTGACAATAACCGCATTAACAGAATCAAGACGATGAGCGCGCTCTCTCATCGGCCCTGCGGGCAACCACCAGCCATTACCAAAACGCCGTTGTCCATCAATAACAACGATTTCATAATCTCGCTGTAGGGCATAATGCTGTAATCCATCATCAGTAATAATAATATCAAGATCATATTGCGCTAATAGCGCTTTGACTGCATCACTGCGAGAAGGTGCAACGGCAACAGGTACGCCAGTGCGATGATAAATTAAAACCGGTTCATCTCCTGCAACGGCCGGCTGTGTTTCTGGCGACAATAATAAAGGATATTGGTCTGATTTCCCGCCATAACCACGAGAAACAACCGCAGGTTTAAAGCCTTGTGCTTTTAATTGCTCAACAAGCCAAATCACCACTGGTGTTTTACCATTACCTCCCGCCGTTAAGTTACCTACCACAACAACAGGTACGGGGGATTTCCATGAGGATAACCAGCCTTGTTTATAGGCAAAACGCCTAAAAAGGCTGATCGCCCCATAGAGCCATGAAAAAGGCAATAAAAGAAGGTAACACCACGATTTACCAGACCAAATCCGCTCAATCATTTGCCAAATTGCATCCTGTGTAGCTGAGCATAAACGCCTTTTCGCTCAATTAAATCAAGATGAGCACCACGTTCAACAATTTCCCCATCTTCAATCACTAAAATTTCATCTGCTTTTTCAATGGTTGATAGACGGTGAGCAATCACTAATGATGTTCTATTTTTTTGCAGTTCATCAAGTGCGGCTTGAATTGCCCGCTCTGACTCAGTATCTAATGCTGAAGTTGCCTCATCTAAAATAAGAATAGGCGCATCACGCAATAGTGCCCTTGCAATGGCAATACGTTGACGCTGACCACCTGATAACAACACGCCATTTTCACCAATTTCAGTATCGAGACCATTATCTAATTTTTGGATAAAGTCCATAGCATGAGCCATTTTAGCCGCTTTCTCGATATCCTCACGGGTATATTGGTCTTCACAAGCATAAACAATATTGTTTGCTACCGTTTCATTAAACAGATGCACATTTTGTGAAACTAACGCAACCTGATTACGTAGTGATCTTAATGTGTAATCACGAATATCGTGACCATTGATCAAAATCTCCCCTTCGTTAACGTCATAAAAACGAGTGAGGAGGTTTGCAATAGTAGATTTACCTGAGCCTGAACGCCCTACTAGTGCCACTGTTTTCCCTTCAGGAATAGTGAAGGACAGATTTTTCAAAGCAGGTGTATCTTTGGTGATATATTGGAAAGTGACATTACGGAACTCAATATCACCTGTTGGTTTTTTCAGCTCAAGGGTGCCGGTATCTTTCTCTTGTTCCATATCAAGGATAGCAAATAATGTTTGGCAAGCAGCCATGCCTCGTTGGAATTGAGCATTAACGTTAGTTAATGATTTTAATGGGCGCATTAAAGCGACCATTGAAGAGAAGACCACCGTAATTGTCCCTGCAGTCAGGGTATCCATAATCTCAGGAAAACTGGCTGCATATAAAACAAAGGCTAAAGCAAAAGAAGCAATAAGCTGGATAATGGGATCTGATATAGAAGATGCCACCACCATACGCATACCTTGGCGACGAATATGGTTACTAACATGATTAAAGCGCTTATTCTCAACTTCTTGACCATTAAAAATTAAGACTTCTTTATGGCCTTTAAGCATTTGTTCAGCACTTGTTGTCACCTGCCCCATACTATTTTGGATACGCTTACTGATGGTTCTAAAGCGTGTTGATACCATTCTGATCACCACCGCCACAATAGGTGCGATCACAATCAAGATAAGTGATAACTGCCAGCTATAGTAGAACATCAAGCCAAATAAGCCGATGATATAAGCCCCTTCACGGACAACAGTGATCAAAGCCCCTGATGAAGATGAAGCGACCTGTTCTGAATCATAGGTAATACGTGATAATAACGTACCTGTAGATTGCTGATCAAAAAAGCTCACCGGCATTCCCATAATATGAGAAAACAGCCGACGGCGCATATTCATCACGACTTTTCCTGATACCCAAGAAAGGCAGTAACTAGAAATAAAGTTAGATATACCACGCAGAACTATCAGGCCAATAACGGCTAAAGGCATCCATTTTAATACATCATTACTTGCTTTACCGAAGCCTTCATCAAGCAGAGGTTTCAATAAAGAGATCATAAATGCATCAACACCCGCATTTATGATTAATGCGCCTGCTGCAGCAAACAACCCCGCTTTAAAGATCCGAATCATCGGCCATAAGCGTCGGAATGTTTGCCACGTTGATAGGTCTATATCATTCATATATATTACCAAACTTTTAATAAATAGCGGGCTATTCTACTCGGGAAACGTCAAAACACCAAACCACTGATGATACCAACGAGGTAAAATATCTCTTCTATAGGTGACTACATCAATCTTTCCGTGTTTAAACTCGATAGAAATTTGCCCATTTATCGATGTTGTTAGCCAATCAATGGCCTCTTTTTTATAACGGTTATGTACTTTATCAGAAGGTAAACGCCAAGGGCTATAACGTGCAGCAGAAACTAGTGCATATTTTGGTGATATTGCTTGAATAAACGCCAATGTGGATGATGTTTGGCTACCATGATGAGGAACTTGTAAAATATCCGCTTTTAAATAGGCTTTTTTCCTTCTCAGTAGTTGCGCTTCCCCCTCTTTTTCCAGATCGCCTGTTAATAAAATAACACTGTTACCATCCGTTAATGAAATCACACAAGAATCATTATTTTTAGGTGAGCGAGATAATGTCAGCGGCCAGAGCGCGTTGAAAGTAAGGTCTTTCCATTGCCATACTCCCCCTTGTAAACACGGTAAATGTTGGGGATTGTCAAAGCTACTACGGATAGTTAACTTGGGATAAGCACGTAATAAGTCGTAAATACCACCGGTATGATCAAGGTGATCATGGCTAATTATCATGGCAACAGGCTGTAATCGATGATGCGTTAGATAGGGAATAATGACATTTTTAGCAATAGTGCCACCACTTTTCCAGCGTATCCCTGTGTCATAGATAACCGCTTCTCCCTCTTTTTCAAGAATAATAGCTAAACCATGTCCAACATCTAACATGGTTATTCGCCAATCATAACGTTTAGAGAAAAACAGTTCACAATATAAAAAAGTAGCAATAGTGATCAAAATAATCACATGATGACGCCACCAGCTCATTTTAATAACTAAAAGAGTTATAATACCGCTTAATGCAAATAACCAAGGGACAGCGCCACAGGGTTGCCAATACGCAAGAAAATAAGGCGCACAGAAAAATGCCCAATTGATAGACTGATCAACCCATGACCAAATAATAGGTTGTAGAACAGGTAAAAAGGCAGTAAATAGCCCACACATAATAAGTGGTACGGTAATAAACGAAATAATAGGCACAGCCCATAAATTAACAAGCAAGCTAAAAAGATTACCACCACCAAATAAGTAGTATTGAAAGGGTAATAAGATGATCAATAGTCCTAGTTGCAAATGAATGAGTCTAATAACAAACCAACGTTTTTGCTGGCTAAATCTTTTATTTAATGGATAGAGCCAATACCAAACAATGATGGCAAATACCGCAGAAAAGGATAACCAAAAACTAGCGGATAATATGGCGAGCGGATCAAGCAATAAAATCACTGCTGCACTCCAAATCGCCCACTGCCAAGGTAAAAAAAGCCCACTACGCCAATGGAGTAAAACCCAAATAGTTAGGCCTATTATCGCTCTTGTTGCGGGGATCCCCCATCCTGATAAAGCCGCATAAAAAACACCACAACCTAAACTAATAACCAAAGGAAATTGTGGGTTAATCCATTGCGTTGGGAAAAGATATTGTACTCCTCTCGCTATCAGCCAACCAAACAGAGCAGCAAGGCCAATATGCAGCCCTGAAATCACAATGAGGTGCGAAATACCTGTTTTCATATAAAGTATTTTATTTTTGGCAGAAATACCTCGTTTATCACCTAACACTAATGCTGTGATTTCACCACTATTTTTTGTGGCTTGCCAATAAGATGAAAGATAGTGAATAAATTGAGTATAAATAGGAAGGTGAGAATTCGTTAATGTGGCTGATAATATTTTTCCTGACAATGTTTCTCTTACTGAAACTGCATATTTTTGGCTATCAAATCCTCCCTCATTTAAATAACCATGTACTGCACGAAAGTGAATTTTAAACAGCCATGTTTGCCCGACTACGACATTTTTAGGCGGATGACGCCAATATATATTGGCATAGAGCTTAGCAGAAAAGAGATGCTGTTTAGGAATAGCAACTTTAATCATTATATTGCTATCCGGCAAGCGACGATATTCTAGAATTGCGCTTTCTATTGTGGCAATGGTGTCAGCAAGTTGAGAGGTTTTAGCCATTAAAGAAGAGGCAGTACTGTTTGCATAGCACCAAAAACAGAGTAATAGCAACAAAAAACGTAAGTATGAAAAAGGAATTAAATATAACAATATCCCTACGATAATCAGTGTATAACTCAGGGATAAACTCAGTGTTTCACGTTGAATAAGTAAAGGTAAGCAACTTAATATAATGATAACGGCAAGATAATCTATATTAAGAGGTTTTAGCCCTAGCATTGTAATATATTTAGCATAAAGATAATGCCATTTTATTAATACTATTTTATTTCTATAAATATATTTTATCTTGGCTAATAAAATCATATTCTACATCCATATAATTAATTTTTCCTTGTAATATCATGCTGTTAAATTGTTACTTAAGATAGTTAAAATCGTATTTTTTTCGAACTCTCTTTTAATAAAAACTTTCGTTTTAAGCGCATACACTATTTTTTGCGAAGTTGTTCTAAAAAGTGATGGAATAACGGCAAATATCAAAATTAACTCAAGCCAAATAGATAAAGATCACGTAAGGTAAGCCCAATGTCTTACAACAATCGCTAATAAAGAGAATATAGAGAAGTGATAAAGAATATAGAGAAGTGATAAAGAATATAGAGAATAGAGAATAGAGAATAGAGAATAGAGAATAGAGAATAGTAGAACGTAACTTAATACCAACCGATAACCCAATAAAAAACGGCACCGAAGTACCGTTTTTGAAAAAGTTTACTAACTTTATGCCTATTTGATAGGAAACTATTATTCCGTATAAATATTTACACGGTCACGTAACTCTTTACCTGGCTTAAAGTGTGGAACGTATTTACCTTCCAGCTCTACCTTATCACCAGTTTTCGGGTTACGACCCGTACGCGGCGCACGGTAGTGTAGAGAAAAACTGCCGAATCCGCGGACTTCGATACGCTCACCATCAGCCAAAGTATCAGCCATATGATCAAGCATTTCTTTTACAGCTTCTTCAACCGTCTTAGCCGAAAGATGAGATTGTAGGCCTGCAAGTCTCTCGATTAACTCAGACTTGGTCATATTACCTCCCTAGACTACCGATAAATAGGCAACGACTCTCGTTGCCTTCCGTTAATAACTTAAATTATTCGCCTTTAGCTGCTTTGAAAGCTTCAGCCATAGCGTTGTTTGAAAAACCAGCTTCTTCTTTGTTGTTTACAGAAGCGATAGCGTCTTTCTCATCTGCTTCGTCTTTAGCACGAACAGACAGGTTGATAACGCGGTTTTTACGGTCAACACCAGTGTATTTAGCTTCTACAGCATCGCCAACATTCAGAACCAGAGTTGCATCTTCAACGCGGTCACGTGAAGCTTCTGAAGCACGTAGGTAACCTTCAACGCCGTCAGCTAATTCTACAGTTGCGCCTTTAGCATCAACAGCAGTTACTTTACCAGAAACAATAGCACCTTTTTTGTGAGCAGACAGGTAATTATTGAATGGATCTTCTGATAATTGTTTAACGCCCAGAGAGATACGCTCACGCTCAGCGTCAACTTGCAGTACTACTGCAGCGATTTCGTCGCCTTTTTTGTACTCACGAACAGCTTCTTCACCTGCAACATTCCAAGAAATGTCAGATAAGTGAACCAGACCGTCAATACCACCGTCTAAGCCGATGAAGATACCGAAGTCAGTGATAGACTTGATTTTACCTTCAACACGGTCGTTTTTGTTGTGAGTTTCTGCGAATTGCTGCCATGGATTTGCTTTACACTGTTTCAGACCCAGTGAAATACGACGACGTTCTTCATCGATGTCAAGAACCATAACTTCAACAACATCACCAACGTTAACAACTTTAGATGGGTGAATGTTTTTGTTAGTCCAATCCATTTCAGAAACGTGTACCAGACCTTCAACGCCTTCTTCGATTTCTACGAAGCAACCATAGTCAGTCAGGTTAGTTACACGACCAGTCAGTTTAGTACCTTCTGGATAACGTTTAGCGATAGCTACCCATGGATCTTCGCCCAGTTGTTTCAGACCTAATGATACGCGAGTACGCTCACGGTCGAATTTCAGGACTTTAACAGTGATTTCGTCGCCAACATTGACAATTTCGCTTGGGTGTTTAACACGTTTCCAAGCCATATCAGTGATGTGCAGTAAGCCGTCAACACCGCCCAGATCAACGAATGCACCGTAGTCAGTAAGGTTCTTAACGATACCTTTAACTTCCATGCCTTCTTGCAGGTTTTCTAACAGTTGATCACGTTCTGCGCTGTTCTCAGATTCGATAACCGCACGACGAGACACAACAACGTTGTTACGTTTTTGGTCTAATTTGATGACTTTGAACTCAAGCTCTTTGTTTTCCAGATGAGTTGTATCGCGAACTGGGCGAACGTCTACCAGTGAACCCGGTAAGAACGCACGAATGCCGTTCAGTTCAACAGTGAAACCACCTTTAACTTTACCGTTGATGATACCAACAACAGTTTCGTTTTCTTCGTAAGCTTTTTCCAGCATCAGCCACGCTTCGTGACGTTTAGCTTTCTCACGAGACAGAACGGTTTCACCGAAGCCATCTTCAACCGCGTCCAGAGCAACGTCAATTTCGTCACCCACTTGGATTTCTAATTCGCCTTGCGCGTTTTTGAATTGTTCTACAGGAATCGCAGATTCTGATTTCAGACCTGCATCAACCAGAACAACGTCTTTATCGATAGCAACAACAACGCCACGAACGATTGCACCTGGACGAGTTTCGATTGTTTTTAGGGATTCTTCAAAGAGTTGAGCAAAAGATTCTGTCATGTTAATGATCTTCAAGTAAATTTAATTAACGTCCATTTAGCATCCGGCCGAATGGGGTTGTTTCACATACCTCGTTACATCCTTTGTGACAAGGTCATCGGGCATTATTGTGTATTCATTAACACGTCAACCCGATTTTAATAATTACCTAGTATAAACGAAATAAAAACGAATTACGCTGTTAATTGCAGATTTTTTTCGCATAAGCTAACGATTTTTCAATAACTTCATCAATAGATAAGCTTGTTGAATCGAGAATTAATGCATCTTTTGCCGCAACCAAAGGCGCTACTGCGCGATTTCTATCACGATAATCACGCTCTTTTATCTCGGATAAAAGGCGTTCAAAGTTAACATTAAAGCCTTTCTCCTGCAACTGTAACATGCGACGACGTGCACGCTCTTGCGCACTGGCATCAAGAAATATTTTTACTTGCGCATCAGGAAAAACGATTGTGCCCATATCTCGGCCATCAGCAATTAATCCCGGTGCAGTACGAAATGCACGCTGACGGCGTAATAATGCTTCTCTTACGCGAGGAAACGTTGCTGCTTGTGACGCTGTGTTGCCAACGGTTTCAGTACGAATTTCGGTTGAAACATCTTCACCTTCAAGAATAACACTTAATCCATTTTCATTAGGAATAAAGCGCACATCCAAATTCGCCGCTAAAGGCACTAATGCATCTTCTGATGTAATGTCCACATGATGATGTAATGCTGCTAATGCTAATACACGGTAAATAGCACCGGAATCAAGTAAATGCCAACCAAAGGCTTTTGCTAATGCTTGACACAATGTTCCTTTACCTGCTCCGCTAGGCCCATCAACAGTAATTACAGGGACGATAACCGCCATGAGTTTCTCCTTTTCATGGGCACTGTTTTTCTATATTTACTGCCGTGAACCTATGGCGTTCTACAACATAAGCTCTAAACAGAGAAAAACAGTATTAATATATTGCGCGTCATTATACGCATACTATGTAGAGGAGGAAACAAGCAGTTAAAAACAAGCAGTGCTTTTTAAAGATAATTTTTTATTAATCTACTTATTTATAGAATAAAAACACGCTTAAATTAAGAAAATCGATAGTATCGTACTAGAGAAAAGCCAATACTATCGATTTAATTGATGCTATTTTAATTAAACTTTTGCATGAGAAATACTTGCTAGTTTTTCAAAATAGTCAGGGAATGTTTTTGCCGTACAGCCAGGATCAAGAATAGTAATCGGCGTGTTAGACAATGCCACCAGTGAAAAACACATAGCTATCCGGTGATCATTATAGGTTTTTATTTCAGCCGTCGTTAACTGTTTAGGCGGTATCACAGTTAAGTAGTCGCGACCTTCATCAACCATCGCACCAACTTTACGTAATTCTGTCGCCATGGCAGATAGACGGTCGGTTTCTTTTACCCGCCAGTTATAAATATTACGGATAGTCGTTTCACCCTCAGCAAAAAGCGCTGTCGTAGCAATCGTCATTGCCGCATCAGGAATAGTATTCATATCCATATCTATCCCTTTTAACTTGCCACGTTCACACTCTATATAATCGTCACCCCAACGTATTGTAGCCCCCATTTTTTCAAGCACAGACGCAAAATGGATATCACCTTGCAAGCTATTTTTACCAATGCCGGTTACTCGCACGATCCCTCCTTTAATGGCGGCTGCCGCCAAAAAATAAGAGGCAGAAGATGCATCGCCTTCAACCAAATATTTACCCGGAGATTGATATTGTTGACCACCTTTAATCATAAAACGCTGATAGTTTTGATTTTCAATTTCTCCACCAAAAGTGTTAATCAAGGCTAACGTGATATCAATATAAGGTTTAGAGACTAATTCACCTTTAATGGTAATAGTGGTATCTTGCTGAGCTAAAGGCGCCATCATTAGTAATGCGGTCAGAAATTGGCTGGAAACGGAGCCATCAACATCAACGCTTCCCCCCGAAAATCCCCCACAAACACGTAGCGGCGGATAATCCGTTTGTTCAAGATAATCAATCTTTGCCCCCCCTTGACGTAACGCATCCACTAAATGACCAATAGGACGCTCTTTCATGCGAGGCTCACCCGTAAGAACAATATCGTGCTCTCCGAGGCTTAAAGCTGCCGCCAATGGGCGCATCGCTGTTCCTGCATTGCCTAAAAAGAGTTCAAGTGGCTGCTGGGGATGAAAAGAACCTGCTAACCCTTCAATATCACATACCGTATTATTATTTGATAATTGATATTGTACCCCTAAGGCAGTTAATGCATTGAGCATATGACGAATATCATCACTATCTAATAAATTAGTTAAACGCGTTTTTCCCTTGGCTAAAGCTGCCAATAAAAGTGCACGGTTAGAGACACTTTTTGAACCGGGTAAATTGATAGTGCCTTCAATATGTACGATGGGTTGTAATGTCAACGATTCCATAAACAGGTAAAAGCTCCGCTAGATAAGTCAAAATAGGTAGAGACGCTGTGTAATAATGTCAAATAGTATGATTATCGTAATTAATATTTATCTATTTGCCATATTGGCACAGAGATAACAGTTATTGGCTCTCTGTGCTTTAATTATCAGAAAACCTGCCAATAAGGCAGGTTTTGCAGCAGTGAAAAGGTAACCATTAAGCGTGGCGACGCTCAAAATCAGCCATAAAATCAACTAATGCTTGTACACCAGCAAAAGGCATTGCGTTATAAATAGATGCACGCATACCACCTGAAACACGGTGCCCTTTCAGCGCAACTAATCCTTGCTCTTCAGCTTCTTTTAAGAAAACCGCATCTAAAGCAGGAGAAGACATTTGGAAAGGTACGTTCATCAAAGAGCGGTTTTCTGTGGCAATACGGTTAATATAGAAATCACTGTTATCAATCGCACTATAAAGCAGTGTCGCTTTCTCATAATTGCGTTTTGCTATCTCTTGCAAGCCACCTTGCTCTTTTAACCATTTAAACACCATGCCTGATAAGTACCAAGCAAAAGTCGGCGGTGTATTAAACATGGAGTCATTTTCAGCCAGTACTGTGTAATCAAATACTGAAGGGGTTTCTTTACGTGCTTTACCCAGTAAATCTTCGCGAATAATTACCAGTGTTAACCCCGCAGGACCAATATTTTTTTGTGCTCCAGCGTAAATCATGCCAAAACGGCTAACATCAAGTGGCTGAGATAAAATAGCGGAAGAGTAGTCGGCAATAACAATTTTTTTATCATCAAAATCCGGCTCTTCGTGGATAGCAATCCCATCGATAGTCTCATTTGGGCAATAATGCACATAGGCTGCATTATCACTTAATTGCCACTCTTTCATTGGCTTAACCGCGATTTTACCGTCAATTTCTGTTTTTATTTTAATGATATTAGGTGAACAATATTTTTCCGCTTCATCGGCAGCACTTTTAGCCCAATATCCTCCATCGATATAATCAGCGGTGGTTTTCTCACCTAATAAATTAAGCGGTAATGCCGCAAAATGACCACGAGCGCCACCATGACAGAACAGAATTTTATAATTTTCTGGTACATTGAGTAGATCCCGTAGATCTTGCTCTGCCTGGTGGGCAACCTCCAAAAATTCTTTACTGCGGTGGCTGATCTCCATAACAGAACGCCCTAATCCGTGCCAGTTGCATAATTCTAATTCTGCACGACGAAGAACTTCTGCCGGTAACATGGCCGGACCTGCACTAAAGTTATATACCTGACTCATTCAAATTCACCCTATCTGAATATGTTTTGACAAAACGACCTCTATCGGTTGTATCATTCTCCTCTAATTGGCGCAATGACTTTTGTAAACTTACGTATTATGTGTAGCACACAAAAATAATCGTTAGGAGTATTTTATGTCGGGGAGTCAGTATAAAAAGGAAGATGCGAGCTGGGGAATGCTACTTAAAGGACGAAATAGTCTAAAATCACTCGCTTTAGCAGGGGGAGTGGCATTACATGCTATTAATGTCTATATCACCATTACCACCCTACCTTCTATTGTTCGTGATATCGGTGGGCTTAATTTATATGCATGGAATACCACCGTTTTTATTTTGGCATCCATTCTCTCTTCGGCGTTGACTTCTCGTTTATTAATTTTACTCGCGCCACGTAATAGCTACTTATTTGCCACACTCTGCTTTTTAGCAGGCTCTATTATCTGTGCTACCGCCCCTTCAATGCCAATCTTGTTGGTTGGCCGATTTATTCAAGGTGCGGGGGGCGGAATGTTACTGGCTTTAGCTTATTCATTGGTCAGGGTGATGTTTCCGCAACCATTATGGTCTCGAGCTATGGCGTTAATGTCCAGTATGTGGGGAATATCAACGTTGCTGGGTCCCGCATTAGGAGGAATATTTGCAGAATATAATATTTGGCGGGGTGCTTTTTGGTCTATTCTTTGTGTAGGCATTCCTTATGCTATTCTACTGTTTACTATCCTTCCTAAGGAAAACAGTGCTGATATTGCTAACAAAAAAACATCACTTCCCTACCTACAACTTACCTTATTAATATTAGCAGTGTTATCTATCTCAATCGGTAGCTTGTATCACGTTACGCTATATCATATTTTATCTTTTCTATTAGCAATTATTTTTATCTTATTATTAATTTATATCGATAAGAGATCTCATGATGGGCTTTTTCCTAAAGGAACATTCTCTTTTTCAGCCCCACTATCCCCTATTTATCTGACTATGGCATTGCTAGGAATAAGTGTTCAGACAGAAGTGTTTGTGCCCTATTTTTTACAAATGATCCATGGTATTACTCCGTTACTTTCCGGTTATTTAGCTGCTTTAGTCGGTGCTGGTTGGTCTTTTTCGGCTATTATCTCTTCATCTCAACCAAGCGGTATTGCTCAGCGTCTTATGCGTATCGGCCCTGCCATTAACTTTACTGCCATAATTGTTCTTGGCTTATTAATTTCAAATTATCTCCTTTTACCTTATGGGCAAGTGATTATTATTTGTCTAGCCCTCTTTTTTACAGGTGCAGGAATTGGCATGGCTTGGCCTCATTATCTCACTCGTGTATTACAGGTTTCTCAAGGGGAAGAAGCGCAAAAAGCGGCGACGTCAATCACCACTATTCAGCTATTTTCAACCGCTGTAGGTGCTGCCATTTCAGGTACTGTTGTAAATATAGCAGGATTAACCAACCCCGGAGGTATTGCTGGCGCACAAAATGCAGCCCATTGGTTATTTATTGTATTTTCTATTACCCCACTGATTGCATTTATTACTGCAAAAATAGTTGTTTCCAATATAAGAAAACATTAATAACATATAACCCAAAAGGCTATTAAAAAAATAGCCTTTTTATTTTTTATAAATAAACGCCTTTTAAACCTGACTATCTTTATTTATGTTTTTAATATCGTTAAATTAGCCCTAAATAATATACAAGGGTAAACATATGAAATTAAGAAATGCAATAATAATTGGCGTAATATACACACCATCAATATGCCAGGCCGTAGAACAAACTAGCTATAAATATATTTCTATTAATCAAGACTCTTCAACAATAGTTAAACCTAATGAAATTAATCCTAAACAAGCAGAAATATTAATAGCACCAAAAAATCCCAAAGGCATTTCTCATAATAAATATGATACATTTGATGTAACTGATGCTGGCATTATTTTAAATAATAAAGAGGTTGCCGCTGAGACTATTATTAATGAAGTGGTTAATGGAGCAACGTCATTCTTAGCGGGGAATATCGCGGTAGCTGGCAATGCAGCTCATGTTGTTATAGCCAACCCAAATGGTATTGAATGCCATAATTGTAGTTTTTCGAATACATTACAAGAAACGTTAACAACAGGGAAACCTGTTATCAATAATAATAATGATGAATTAATCGGCTACCGCTTAGAAAAAGCTATCGCTCCCATACATAAAGGATATAGGGGTGGAAAATCAATTGAACATATTGGAAAAATTGTATTCAGTAATAAAAATGACCGTAGTTCTAGTCATTCTTTTAATAAACTTAATATCATATCTAATAACATTAAGTTAGAAAACGGCTTTATATCCTCTAAAGGAGATATAAATATTTATTCAGGTAAAAGAGATATAATAATTAAAGAAGGTGAAAGTATCTTAAAACAAGAATACGCCATGCGCTCACATATAAAAAGAAATAATTTCCCCAATCAGATAATATTAGGTGATAAAAATGGTGATCCTAAAAAACAAGGTTTAATCTCTTCTAAAAATATCATTATCAATGCTTCTGATACTACTATTTATAATTATGGTAGTTTAGAAAGTAGTAACCGTAGTAAAAATGCCATACAACTTAATCTAAATAAAACAACATTTAATAACCATGGATATATTCTCGCCAGAGGCGGATATTTAGATCTGCAAAATAAGTCTTTCTTCTATAATATGGAAAGTGGAACTATTGGCATGCAATATTGGCTTAATACTGGTAAAAATAACAATAACTATAGCGAGACATACATAGGGTTAATACCCAAAAATACTATTAGCCAAATGAAAAACTTAACTTTAGATATTAGTGAGGATAGCCAACTGATAAATAATGGTGTTATCAACACTGAACGATTATACACTCGCGATAAAAATATGAATAATATTCAAAACAATAGAGAAGATATCAAAATTTATACTAAATTACGCAAAATTAAATAATATTTAACAAAGAAAACCATCTGCTATGCATCAGCGGATGGTTTTCTGATTTAACTAAAAAACAAAAAAACTAATCAATATTTTTCAAAGTTTTCTTGGATCGTGGCGGGATCTTGTGTTTCTGTCAAAGATAACTGTAATAACACTCTTGCTTTCTGTGGATTTAAACGTTCTGAAGCAATAAAGCCATATTTTGCATCATCTACTTCACCATTTTGTGTGGTAAATCCAACCGGAACACGACTTGAACGAACCACAACAACACCTTTTTTTACACCATCTGCTAAAGTATTTAAGATGTCAGAATACAAGTTACCATTGCCGACACCTGCACTAACAATACCTTTAAAGTGGTTATCTATAAACGCCTTCGCCGGTAAATCAGATGCATTAGCATAGTTATAAACAATACCTACTTTTGGTAATTCGGTTAATTTGCTGACATCAAAGGCAACTTTCTCAGCGCGTGGTGTTGCAGCAGTGTAATAGTGTACTTTACCATCATGAACATAACCTTGTGCACCCGCATTAATCGACTGGAATGCTTGCACTTCTGTCGTATTCATTTTGACAACATCTTTACCACTGATCACCGAATTATTCATGGTAACTAATACACCACGATTTTCAGATGCTTTATCACTCGCCACCACCACGGCATTATAGAGGTTTAATGGACCATCAGCACCTAATGCTGTTGCTGGGCGCATAGCCCCTACCATCACCACCGGTTTTTTACATGCTGTGGTTAAGTCAAGAAAATAGGCGGTCTCTTCCATCGTATCTGTACCATGGGTTATCACAAAGCCGTCTGTTTTATCACAATCCGTATTAATTTTATTCGCCAGTTTTAACCACACTTGGTCGTTCATATCTTGCGAACCAATATTAACCACTTGCTCGCCTGTTAAGTTAGCCACTTTTTTTGCCTCAGGTACGGCATTAATCAATGTATCAATGCCTAATTTTCCTGCTGTGTAGCTTGAAGAAGTGGCAGAGTCTCCACCCCCTGCGATAGTTCCCCCAGTTGCGAGGATTGTCACATTAGGTAAAGCAAAAACGGTACCACTAATTACGGTTAATAAGCTGGCTAGCAATGTTTTTCTTATCATTTTTTAATCCTTATGAGTCTATAAAATCGCGTCCAATTATGATGATTTATTATCAGTAATTCCGTGATAAATAGAACGAATTTATCAAAAGAACTAATATATTAGTGCATTAATGATAAGGAATGTTATTTAAAATCAACCGACACGAGAAATAATTAGTGCATTAGCGACGATTTCAGTATCATGTGCCCCTAACTATCACTCGTAAAATATTGATGAAACCTGCCATGTCACAAACATTTATTCCCGGCAAAGATGCCGCACTGGAAGACTCTATCGCTAGCTTTCAGCAAAAATTAACTCAGTTAGGTTTTAACATTGAAGAAGCTTCATGGTTAAATCCTGTTCCTAACGTTTGGTCTGTTCATATTCGTGATAAAGATTGTCCGTTATGTTTTACTAACGGCAAAGGTGCTACTAAAAAAGCAGCATTGGCTTCAGCATTAGGCGAATATTTTGAACGTCTCTCAACCAATTATTTCTTTTCTGATTTCTGGCTAGGTGCTGATATTGCAGAAGGTGAGTTTGTTCATTACCCAAATGAAAAATGGTTTCCACTGACAGATGATGATGCTGTACCTGAAGGCTTATTAGATGCACGTTTACGTCAATTTTACGATCCTGAAGGTGAGCTATGTGGCAGTGAACTGGTTGATTTACAATCAAGTAATTCAGAACGTGGTATTTGTGCCTTACCGTTTATTCGCCAATCAGATAAAACACCTGTATATATACCTGTTAATATCATTGCAAATCTTTATGCATCTAATGGTATGTCAGCAGGAAATACGCAAAATGAAGCTCGAGTGCAAGGGCTTTCTGAAGTGTTTGAACGCTATGTCAAAAATAGAATTATCAGCGAAAGAATTAGCTTGCCTAAAATCCCCCATGAAGTTTTAGCTCGTTATCCTGCTGTTATTGAAGCTATTACGACATTAGAAAAAGAAGGCTTCCCTATTTTTAGTTTTGATGCTTCTTTAGGGGGACAATTCCCCGTTATTTGCGTCGTGCTGTTTAACCCACAAAATGGGACTTGTTTCGCTTCTTTTGGTGCTCATCCCGATTTTGGTGTGGCATTAGAGCGTACTGTTACTGAGTTATTGCAAGGCCGTAGCCTTAAAGATCTCGATGTTTTCAATCCACCGAGTTTTGATGATGAAGAAGTCGGTGATCACACTAATCTTGAAACCCACTTTATCGACTCTAGTGGTTTAATTAGTTGGGATCTGTTTAAAAAAGATGCAGACTATCCATTTGTTGATTGGGATTTCAGTGGTTCAACCGAAGAAGAATTCCACACATTAATGTCACTGTGCCAGCAATGTGATGCAGAAGTGTATATTATGGATTATAACCATTTAGGGGTTTATGCTTGCCGTATTTTAGTCCCTGGCTTATCCGATATTTATCCTGCTGAAGATCTGCAACTAGCCAATAACATTATGGGTGTCCATTGGCGTGACACCATTCTTTCTTTACCAACAAGTCATGGCACAAAAGAAGAGTACCTCTCACTTATTGGCCAATTTGATGAAGATGGCTTAGATGACTTTACTCGTATCAGAGAAATGATTGGTATTGCACCGGGTAAAGATAATGGTTGGAGTCATTTACGTGTAGGTGAATTAAAATCAATGTTAGCACTCGCTGGTGGCGATTTAGAACAAGCATTAGTTTGGGTTGAGTGGACACAAGATTTTAACGCATCATTATTTACACCAGCGCGTCAAAATTATTATCGTTGCCTGCATAATCTTTTACTCCTACGTGAAGAGCATGAGCGTGAGCCTGCACAATATATGGAGGCTTTTTCTCGTATGTATGGCGAGGAAACACTGCAAGCTGCATTAAATGCAATTGAAGGTAAACAACCTTTTTATGGCTTGCAACCCATAGCTCCATCATTAGCGAATTTGCCTGTTCATCAATCTTTATTAGCCGCGTATGAAAAATTACAACAAGCAAAACGTCAATCGAATAAATAACATTATTTTATTTAAGGTTATTTATTAAATAATTATTTTTAACTGATTAATAATCGCTTTGTTTAAAATCAAAACACTCTACTTATTAGTAGAGTGTTTTATTATATATAAAAAAATATAACGACAATTTTGCCACCATGACAATTATGTCAAATGACAAAAGTGTCAAATATGTCAAAAGTGACGATTTTAAGTTTTAAATACGACACAAAAAGATAAGGTTAACTTTTTAATCTAAAAAAACCACAAAAATATAGTTTAAATTGCTAATTGTTTACCTAGATCTCAAAAATTTAAAAACCGTATTTTTATAATGGTTTTAAGGCTGGCGTAATCAATTAGATTACCCACAAATAAAGTAATGTTTATATTTAGCGCAAAAGTAAATGGAGCGTTAAATTTTATTTTTATCTGTTAACGCTAATAAAAATAAATAATACGTTATATTTACTTTTTACTTTGTTTATCCAGCCAGGCTAAAATTTTTTGATAAAATTTAAAAAATTTTTTCTTATTATTAATCAAATAATTATAGCTAATTTAGCCGGTTTTTACGTACTAAAATTGCG
This sequence comes from Proteus sp. G3927, assembly GCF_963894685.1. NCBI lineage: Bacteria > Pseudomonadati > Pseudomonadota > Gammaproteobacteria > Enterobacterales > Morganellaceae > Proteus > Proteus sp. G3927. The sequence goes on from NZ_CAWQGX010000028.1 coordinate 58,416, forward strand.
TCTCTCATAAGCGACTATGATCCATATCAACTTTAGGAGTAAGACCCTTTGCTACTATTATTGCGTGCTATAATTATTCCAACATATAAGAGAGTGTTAGTATGAAAGCTGACAGCCCTTTTAATTTATTATCACCTGCTGATATGGCAAAAGTTGCCGATGATGCATGTTGTTATAAAGCAAACAAACATATCCCAACAACTTACTTATCTGCTTTTACTGCGGGAATGTTTATTTCAATTGCGTTTGTTTTTTATATTACAGCGACTACAGGCACCGCATCTGTTCCATTTGGTCTCGCTAAACTCGTTGGAGGAATTTGTTTCTCTTTAGGCTTAATGCTCGTGGTTGTTTGTGGTGCAGACTTATTCACTTCAACTGTACTCACCATTATTCCTAAAGCGACAGGACGTATTTCTTGGGCTAAGATGTTCGCTAATTGGATAAATGTCTATATTGGTAACTTTATTGGCGCCCTGTTCTTTGTTGCCTTAATGTGGTTTGCAGGTCAATATGCAGCAGCTAATGGGTTATGGGGTCTGAATGTATTACAAACTGCACAGCATAAAGTTGAGCACACCTTTATTGAAGCTGTTTGTTTAGGTATTTTAGCTAATTTAATGGTTTGTCTTGCAGTTTGGATGAGTTATGCAGGTCGAACTTTAATTGATAAACTCTTTGCACTTATTTTACCTATCGGTATGTTTGTGGCGAGTGGCTTTGAGCACAGTATCGCTAACATGTTTCTTATTCCTTTAGGTATTGTAATTAAGAATTTTGCACCGGCAGAATTCTGGACTACAGTAGGTGCATCACCAGAACAATTTTCAAATCTAACAGTATCAAATTTCCTCGTTGATAATTTATTGCCAGTCACTATCGGTAATATTATCGGCGGAGCAGTCCTAGTCGGTCTGGTATACTGGTTAATGCATCTGCGCGGCGATAAACATTAATCCGTGCAGTTATGACTGATTTCTTAAGTTCCATTGTAAAAAGGTAGAAGTATCATGTCTGATTTAAATGAAAAATTTGCTGAAGCATGGAAAGGTTTTTCTGAAGGTGAATGGCAGAACAATGTTAATGTTCGTGACTTTATTCAAAAAAACTATACTCCATATGAAGGCGACGAATCTTTCCTAGCAGGTTCCACTAAAGCAACTGATACACTTTGGGAACAAGTTATGGAAGGCATCAAAATTGAAAACCGCACTCATGCGCCGGTTGATTTTGATACTTCTGTTGCTTCAACTATCACTTCACACGATGCGGGTTATATCGAAAAAGATTTAGAACAAATCGTCGGTTTACAGACTGATGCACCTCTAAAACGTGCAATCATCCCATTCGGTGGGATCCGTATGGTTGAAAGTTCTTGCCACGCTTATAACCGTGAGCTAGATCCAGAGCTGAAAAAAATCTTTACTGAATATCGTAAAACACACAACCAAGGTGTATTCGATGTTTATACTCCAGACATCTTAAAATGCCGTAAATCAGGTATCTTAACTGGTCTGCCAGATGCTTATGGTCGTGGCCGTATCATCGGTGACTACCGTCGTGTTGCACTGTACGGTATCGAGTTCCTACGTAAAGACAAATTCGCTCAATTCACCTCTTTACAAGAAAAACTGGAAAAAGGTGAAGATCTGGAAATGACTATCCAACTGCGTGAAGAAATCGCAGAGCAGCACGCTGCATTAGGTCAAATCCAAGAAATGGCTGCGAAATATGGTTGTGATATTTCTCGCCCAGCTCAAAATGCGAAAGAAGCAGTACAATGGACTTACTTCGGTTACTTAGCCGCTGTTAAATCTCAAAACGGCGCAGCAATGTCCTTCGGTCGTGTATCTACTTTCTTAGATATCTATATCCAACGTGATCTCGATGCAGGTCTGTTGACTGAAGAACAAGCTCAGGAATTAATTGACCACTTAGTCATGAAATTACGTATGGTTCGTTTCTTACGTACTCCTGAGTATGATGAATTATTCTCTGGTGACCCAATCTGGGCAACAGAATCATTAGGTGGTATGGGTTTAGATGGTCGTACTTTGGTAACTAAGAATACTTTCCGTTTCTTAAATACCCTGTACACCATGGGTCCTTCACCAGAACCAAACATGACTATCCTATGGTCAGAACAACTGCCTATTAATTTCAAAAAATATGCAGCTAAAGTCTCAATCGATACTTCTTCAATCCAGTACGAAAATGATGACTTAATGCGTCCTGACTTCAACAGTGATGACTATGCAATTGCATGTTGTGTTAGCCCAATGGTTGTGGGTAAACAAATGCAGTTCTTCGGTGCTCGTGCAAACTTAGCTAAAACCTTACTGTATACCATCAATGGTGGTGTGGATGAGAAACTGAAAATCCAAGTAGGTCCAAAACACGCACCTATCATGGACGAAGTATTAGACTTTGATACTGTGATGAACCGTATGGATCAATTTATGGATTGGTTAGCAACTCAGTATGTTACTGCACTGAATGTTATCCACTACATGCACGATAAATACAGCTATGAAGCAGCACTGATGGCACTTCATGACCGTGATGTATACCGTACTATGGCTTGTGGCATCGCAGGTCTATCTGTTGCGGCTGACTCACTGTCTGCTATCAAATATGCAAAAGTATCACCAATCCGTGATGAAAACGGTTTAGCCGTAGACTTCAACATTGAAGGTGAATACCCACAATTTGGTAACAACGACTCTCGTGTTGATGATATCGCTTGTGACTTAGTTGAACGTTTCATGAAGAAAATTCAGAAACTGCACACTTACCGTAACGCAGTGCCAACTCAGTCAATTCTGACCATCACTTCAAACGTTGTGTATGGTAAGAAAACAGGTAACACTCCAGACGGTCGTCGTGCTGGCGCACCATTCGGACCAGGTGCTAACCCAATGCATGGCCGTGACCAAAAAGGTGCAGTTGCTTCATTAACTTCAGTTGCTAAACTGCCATTTGCTTACGCGAAAGATGGTATTTCTTATACCTTCTCTATCGTACCTAACGCGTTAGGTAAAGATGATGATGTTCGTAAAGCAAACCTTGCAGGTCTGATGGATGGTTACTTCCATCATGAAGCGGATATCGAAGGTGGCCAACATCTGAATGTTAACGTAATGAATCGTGAAATGCTGTTAGAAGCAATGGAAGATCCTGAGAAATATCCTCAATTAACTATCCGTGTTTCTGGTTATGCAGTCCGTTTCAACTCATTAACTAAAGAGCAGCAACAAGACGTTATCACTCGTACATTCACTCAAACAATGTAATTTGATAACTCATGCATTTATTTACTGAGAAAGTAGATAAAATCGCTTAGAATAAAGGCCCCTACTTTGGGGCCTTTTTATCTAGACAGTTTTGGAGTAACCCTGTTATGTCCGTACTTGGTCGTATCCACTCATTTGAATCCTGCGGTACTGTTGACGGTCCCGGAATACGCTTTATTGTTTTCTTCCAAGGATGCCTAATGAGATGCCTCTATTGTCACAACCGTGACACATGGGATACTCATGGTGGGCAAATTGTCACAGTTGATGAATTAATGAAAGAGGCAGTGACTTATCGTCACTTTATGAATGCCTCTGGTGGTGGCGTTACTGCTTCTGGTGGTGAAGCTATCTTACAAGCAGAATTTGTACGTGATTGGTTCCGTGCTTGTAAAAAAGAAAATATCCATACCTGCTTAGATACTAACGGTTTTGTACGCCGTTATGATCCTGTCATCGATGAATTAATGGACGTGACTGATTTAGTCATGCTGGATTTAAAACAAGTGAATGATGACATTCACCAAAAATTGGTTGGTGTTTCTAACCAACGTACACTGGAATTCGCCCGCTATTTAGCTAAACGAGGCCAAAAAACCTGGATACGTTACGTGGTTGTGCCCGGTTGGTCTGATGATGATGATTCTGCTCATCGTTTAGGCGAATTTATAAAAGATATGAAAAATATCGAAAAAGTCGAGCTTCTCCCTTACCACGAATTAGGTAAACATAAATGGGTTGCTTTAGGAGAAGAGTATAAACTCGATGGTATTCATCCACCGTCAAAAGAGACGATGGAAAATGTTAAAGCAATTATTGCATCTTATGGTCATAAAGTGATGTATTAAGCTTTTATACACCCCCATTTTAAAAAGCAGTGCACAATGTACTGCTTTTTTTATGTAAAACTGCCATCAAGTTTTCCCCTCCCTGCGGCATGTTCTTTTGAGAAAGCGCCAGCCACTAAATTAAAAAATATTGTTTTCCATACCTCAAATAAAGATATTTTTAATAACGACCATTGCAGTTAATTATGACAATATAAAATTGTTACTCATTCTAATGGTCATTTAGAAGTTTCTAAGATTATCCTTAAGCATTCTTTAGTTTAATAGTATTGATTAATTACAAAATAAAAAGATATGATATGAATTATAAAAAGTTATATTTATAAACAATTAATTATTTTTAAGGCAGAGAAAAAAATGGAACAAGATAATAGTTCATCGCTTACGGAGCCACAAGAGGTGTTTACGCCAGCTCCTCTACAAAGAGGTGCTTCAGGGGCAACCGAGTGGTTAGGTATTGGCTGGGATTTAGTTAAAGAGCGCTTTTTTATGTGGGTAGGCGCTGTAATTATTTACTTTCTTGTTAACTTAATTATCTCATCTATCCTTGGATTTATCCCACTTATTGGGCCGATTATCTCCCCGTTTATTTCAGCTGTATTAGTTGCCGGGCTTATGATGATAGCCCATCAGCAATATGAGACTGGTCAGCTAAATCTGGATAATTTATTTTCTGGTTTCCAGAACAAACGCTACCTTAGCATCATGGGTGCTTATGGTATTAGTGTGCTTATTATCTTAGCAGGCTTTATTTTAGCACTATTAATCAGTGGCTCATTATTGATGGAAGTTGCTCAAGCCGCTCTTAATGATGCACCAACCTACTATATTCAAGGCTTATTGGCTGATAACCTGACACCAATTACGTTTTCTTCTATCATTATTATCATTTTTAGCTTAATCAGTACTGCCTCTTATTGGTTTGCCCCTGCCTTAATTTTAGTAAATGACTATAAAGCTATCCCTGCCGTTAAAGCCAGTTTTATGGCGGTTAAAAACAACTTATTTGGTGGCTTTCTATTCTTTGTGCTGTTAAGCATCATTATTGGCTTGAGTATTATCCCATTTGGATTAGGCTTATTTATCACTATTCCACTCTCTTTTACTGCAATGTATGGATCATATCGCCATATTTTCTATCAGAAAAATATGGGTAATATGACTAATAACCATACTGATAACAATGACAATAATGGTGATGGTGGGAATAAAGTTTCTTTAAATAAAACCGCAGAATCGAATATCGGTAAATTAGTCAGTTAAATATTTTATAATTTTGGATAACCCAAAAACAGCCACCTAATTAATGGATGGCTGTTTTTTTATTAATATAACTTAGCTGGCAAATGGGTTTTTATTATCATAAGATTGATTAAATAATACATCAGAATTTAAGTAATGATAAATTTCGTCAACGATTTCTATCCCCTCTTTTTCGCTTCTCTGCGCTGCAAGCTGACTATTTTCCCCAGGATATAATACCCGTTCAAAACCGACTGCAGGCTTAATACTATGTAGCTCAGCCATTACTTGAGAAATGTGTTTTTTAAATAAATCAGCATCAGTGAAGAAAGCAGGATTAATCACAATGTGGAGCTGGCCTAATTCACGACCTTGTGTCAAATCATGATACATAGAGCTAACATGTTTACCAAAAGGTAATCCTAATAAAATGCCAGACAATACATCAACCATCATCATCAAGCCATAGCCTTTTGGTCCCGCAATAGGTAATAAACCTTTTACTGCAAAGGGATCACAGGTTGGTTTGCCCGCTTCATCTACCGCCCATGTGTCAGGAATGGCACTATGTTTAGCTCGCGCATCGAGAATTTTACCCCATGCCTGCACCGTCGTCGCCATATCAAAGGTAATAGGTTTATCATCTGCACTCGGGGCTGAAAAAGCGATAGGATTAGTGCCATAATAAACTTCAGAGCCACCAAATGGCACTACCATAGGATCCGATTGGCAAAGTGAAATACCAATCATTCCAGATGCAGAGGCTTGTTCTACAAAGTAGGATAACGCCCCACTATGACCAATACGTCTAACCCCAACAACAGCAATGCCTTTCTCTTGTGCCATATTAATCGCGTGCTCCATGGCCTGCTTAGCAGCAACATGTCCAGCACCATTATCACCATCAAAAATCGCACTACAAGGTCCTGTCTCTTGATAAGTAAACTTAGGATGCGTATTTGTTCCTCCCTTACTAATGCGCTCAGCATAATATTCCACACGTACAGCACCATGGGAATGAATTCCTTTCACATCAGCATGAACTAATACATCGGCAACAATGTCTGCATGGTTTTCATTCAGTCCTGCATTATGTAACTTATTTTTGATTAATTGGTGTAACTGCTGTTTAGAAATTATCATACAATAGGCTCTTTAGTAGGGTTCTAAATAAATAGAAACGTCATAAGATAATTGAAATTAACTTGAGCGATAATTTTAATGTAGCAGTATAGAGATGATCTGCTGTGATCAGTTTAACCAATAGCGAATTGCATTATATTTTTATTTAATCTCACTTATTTTAGTAAGAATTTTTTAATAATCATCTGTTTTTTCTGCACCTGATAACTGTTATTAAATAATATTAAGAGCAATAAAACGCTCTTTTATTAAAAAATCATCAGTAAAAACCCACCTGCTATTATTTATTAATAATGTCACCCTTCATCTGTATCAAAGAGAAAAAATGATATGTTTCTTTTGATCATTTAAGTCCATTTAGGTAGTCTGTAATAACAATTATTATTTGTGGAATAAAGAATGATAAATAAAGAAATGTTAAAGAACCTAAAGTATTTTGAAAAAACTCCATTGATTCATCATATTAATTATTCCCTAACTGAAAATGCTAAAAAAAATATACTAAACGGCTGGTTACCTGCATGTATGGAAGATAAATGGCTTTCATATAGTATAGAAAACTGTGTTTATGTTCATCGCAGTTGGAGTGGCCATTTAATGTATAAATTCACTATTGATAATAACACCATTGATTTTATAGAAATTGCAATGGACGATTTTGTTGATATGACAAATGAAAGAAAAATAGAAGTATTTTTCTCTTTGTTGCCTTACTTATCTCAACCTCATTGAAGTATTAGATACTGAAGCTAGTATATAGCCAGAATATAAAACATTAATAAAATTATACTCAGGTTAAAAGGTTAATAGAAATTACCACCACTAGTCTTTTGATGCTCTTTATACCATTAAAAAACCCCCTGTTTAGTAGGGGGTTTTAATATTATAAACACTGAGTAATTAGGTTTTTATTAACCAATATACTCAAGGCCATTCATATAAGGACGTAAAACTTCTGGAATTTCAATACGACCATCAGCGGTTTGATAGTTTTCCATAATGGCGACTAAAGTACGCCCTACAGCTAAACCTGAACCATTTAAAGTGTGCACAAGTTGAGTTTTCTTGTCACCTTTAGCACGGAAACGTGCTTGCATACGGCGTGCTTGGAAATCCCAGCAGTTAGAGCATGAAGAAATTTCACGGTAGGTATTTTGTGCCGGTACCCACACTTCTAAGTCATAGGTTTTACGTGCGCCAAAGCCCATATCACCTGTACAAAGTACCACTTTACGGTAAGGCAGATTGAGCAATTGCAACACTTTCTCTGCATGGCCAGTTAGCTCTTCTAATGCATCCATTGATTTTTCAGGATGTACAATTTGTACTAACTCTACTTTATCAAATTGGTGCATACGGATCAGACCACGTGTATCACGGCCATAAGAGCCCGCTTCTGAGCGGAAACATGGCGTATGTGCAGTCATTCGCAATGGTAGTTCGTCTTCTTCGAGAATAACGTCTCTAACCATATTGGTAACAGGTACTTCTGCTGTTGGGATCAGCGCATATTGGCTTTCAGACTCTTCTTCAAGTGGTTTGGTATGGAATAAATCACCACTGAATTTAGGTAACTGTCCTGTGCCATATAAAGTGGCATGGTTAACTAAATAAGGCACATACATTTCTTGATAGCCATGTTGTTCTGTATGCAAGTTCAGCATGAACTGGGCGATCGCGCGATGTAAACGTGCAATTTGACCTTTCATCACAACAAAACGTGAACCGGTGATTTTCACGGCAGATGGGAAATCTAAACCATCTGTGAGTTCACCTAGAGTAACGTGATCTTTTAATTCAAAGTCATAAGTCTTTGGTTCACCCCAACGAAATACTTCAACGTTCTCGCTGTCATCTTTACCATTAGGCACAGAGTCATGAGGCAGATTCGGTAAAGTTAACGCATAGTCACGAATGTCGGCTTGCAGTTTATCTAATTCCGCTTTTGCCGCTTCAAGTTTTTCACCTAATTGGTTAACTTCCTGACGAAGTGGCTCAATATCTTCACCACGCGCTTTAGCAGCACCAATAGACTTCGATCGGGAATTACGTTCTGCTTGCAGGGATTCTGTTTCAACCTGTAACACCTTACGGCGTTCTTCTTGTTGACGAATTTTTTCCACATCGAGGGTAAACCCCCTGCGAGCCAGTTTTTCGGCGACCGCGTCTAGCTCATTACGCAGTAGATTTGGATCGAGCATGCTTATCCTGTGCTTATTGATAGATTAATAAAAACCTTATCTCCTATCATTCTCTTGTTTACCTATCGCGAAGATACCTGAGATAAGGGGTAGTTAAAAAAATTACTAATGATTGAATAACCTTACCGCATCTTTACAATTTGCGATAGCGTTTTGTCACACTATTTTGATCTTGCTGAGAAAGCCAGTCTAATTTCTCAGCAAGCTTGATCTCTAACCCTCGATTAACAGGGTGATAATAACGCGTTTGTGCCATTTCAGCAGGAAAATAGACCTCTCCTGCCGCATAAGCATTAGGTTCATCATGAGCATAGCGATACTCTGCACCTAAGCCCATCTCTTTCATTAATTGCGTTGGCGCGTTACGTAAATGTGCAGGTACATCATAATCAGGTTTACTTTTCGCATCTGCCAGTGCGGCTTTATAAGCGGTATACACGGCATTACTTTTCGGCGCACAAGCAAGATAAACAATCGCTTGTGCTATCGCACGTTCACCTTCTGCAGGGCCTACCCGCGTAAAGCAATCCCATGCAGCGATGGCAACTTGCATAGCTCGAGGATCTGCATTACCAACATCTTCTGAAGCAATAGCCAGTAAGCGACGAGCAACATACAGTGGATCTCCCCCCGCAGTGATGATACGAGCATACCAATAAAGTGCAGCATCAGGTGCCGAGCCACGTACTGATTTATGCAAGGCAGAGATAAGATCGTAAAATCGATCACCTTTATTATCAAAACGGGCGCTACGTTCACCACTAATTTCTTTTAGTAATTCCGCTGTTAGCGTTCGTTTGCCTTGGCTATCGACTTCTGCCATATCAGCCATCATTTCAAGCAGGTTGAGTGAACGGCGCGCATCGCCATTGACTAATTCAGCAATCATTTTGCGTGTATTATCAGGTAAAATAATATTACGCCCACCTAATCCACGTTCAGTATCATCTAATGCTTGCTGTAATACCTGTTCAATGTCTGTTTCTGTCAATGAGCGTAGCAGGTAAACTCGTGCACGTGATAGCAGTGCCGAATTTAATTCAAAAGAAGGGTTTTCCGTTGTTGCACCAATAAAAGTGATAGTGCCATCTTCAATATGTGGCAAAAAAGCGTCTTGTTGGCTTTTATTAAAACGATGAACTTCATCAACAAATAGGATGGTTCTACGCCCCGCATTTCTATTTTGGTGCGCTATGTCAATGGCGGCCCTGATCTCTTTGATCCCTGACGTCACCGCAGAAAGTCTTTCTATATCCGCTTGGGCATAGCGCCCGATAATTTCAGCTAATGTGGTTTTTCCTGTGCCCGGAGGTCCCCATAAGATCATTGAATGCAATTGGCCTGCTTTTATCGCCCGTGGTAGCGGTTTACCTTCAGCGAGTAAATGCTTCTGCCCAATATACTGTTCTAATGTTTCAGGCCGCATTCTCGCGGCCAGAGGTTGAAATTCATTTTGTGAAAAGTCGAGTGATAAATTACTCAAAATAGCCTCACTAGCGTTGGTCATCCACCGTCACACCCGCGGGTGGTGTAAAGCGGAACGCTGATGCATCAATGGGGGCGACCTTTTGTGCCGTTAATTGGTATTGGCTGACTTGCCCATCTTGCTCTGTAGCCGCAAATTGTTGGATTTGACCATTAGGTGAAACGGTAATAGAAAAGTGCTTTAAATTGTTCTCTGTTTTAGGGGTTAATTCAAAGCGATCACCATTTTGCTTAACATCGTAATTTTGCCATTCTTTACTATCATTACGCGCAATCAACATAAAAGGGGTATTCGTTGTGGCACTCTCTAACCAAGTTGCCGTCACTTGTTCGACAAATGGGTTATAAAACCACAATGTTTTACCATCAGAAATTAGTGTGCTCTCATCCGGTGCCGTCATTTGCCAATTAAACAGATCAGGACGCTGTACTTTTAAATGTCCTTCCCCTTTTTGAATTAACGCACCTTCGTTACTGGTCACCGTTTGACTAAAGTTAGCCTGAAAGCTATTCACTTTATTAAGACGTTGTTGTAAGTCTTGACGAGCATCCGCCCAAGCGGCTTGGCTACCAAACAACGCGATAGCACAGACTGTGAGTAATACTTTTTTCATTCAACACGCCTCTGACTGAGATTACGCCGACATCATGTCGGCGTATAAGTTATAGTGATATTTATTAGATTATCATGCTGATTTAAGCGCTGATAACTCTGTTTTCAAGATATTACATTTCTGCTGGCGGTGGTGATAATACATCACGCGTATTATTGTGATTAGGTGCACTGACAATACCCTGCATCTCCATCTGCTCAACAATTCTGGCTGCACGGTTATAGCCTATTCTAAATTGACGCTGTACACCGGAAATGGAGACTCGCTGTTTTTCAACCACAAATTCTACGGCCTGATCAAATAATGGATCAAGCTCTTCACCATCATCATAACCACCACCATTGCCACCTTCGCCTTCTTCACCACATTTGGTAATGGCTTCAATATATTGAGGTCGTCCACGTGCTTTCCAGTCTGTTGCAACCGCATGTACTTCATCATCGCTGACAAATGCACCATGTACACGCTCTGGCATATAGCCATTAGGGGCATAAAGCATATCACCCATACCTAACAAGGATTCGGCACCACCTTGGTCTAAAATAGTGCGCGAGTCGATTTTACTCGATACGGTAAATGCGATGCGACTTGGAATGTTCGCTTTAATTAAACCAGTAATAATATCCACTGAAGGGCGCTGAGTGGCTAATACTAAGTGAATTCCCGCCGCACGTGCTTTCTGTGCTAAGCGAGCAATTAATTCTTCCACTTTTTTACCCGCGGTCATCATTAGATCAGCAAACTCATCGACGATGACCACAATATAAGGCTCTTTTTCTAACATAGGCAACTCAGGTGCCATGCTGTCAGAAGGTTTCCATAGTGGATCTGGAATTGGACGCCCCATGGCTTCCGCTTCTTTAATTTTTTCGTTATAGCCCGCAAGGTTACGTACCCCTAATGCGGACATTAATTTATAACGGCGTTCCATTTCTGCGACACTCCAGCGCAAAGCACTCGCAGCATCTTTCATATCTGTCACCACTTCGGTTAACAGATGCGGAATACCTTCATAAACCGATAATTCCAACATTTTCGGGTCAATCATAATAAAGCGTACATCTTCTGGCTTCGCTTTATAGAGAATGCTGATGATCATCGCATTCACCCCAACAGATTTACCCGAACCTGTAGTACCTGCAACCAGTAAGTGAGGCATTTTAGCCAAGTTAGCAACCACAGGTTGCCCACCGATATCTTTCCCTAATACCACAGTTAATGGTGAACGACTGTCACGGAATGCATCACTATCTAATAGTTCACGCATATAGACGGTTTGGCGTTTTTTGTTTGGTAACTCAAGCCCAACATAAGGTTTGCCCGGTATAACTTCAACAATACGCACTGCCGTCGTGGAAAGTGAACGTGCTAAGTCGCGGGATAGATTTGAAATACGTGCAGCTTTTACACCAGGCGCTAGCTCTAGCTCAAAACGGGTGATCACCGGGCCCGGTGAAATACCAACCACTTTTGCTTTAACACGGTAGTCATTTAAACGCGCTTCAATTAACTTACCAATACGCTCAAGCTCAAACATATCAACAGGTTCATCATCCATAGGAGGAGAGGTTAATAAGTCAAGTGATGGCATTGGTGTTGTTGGTTTTTGTAACGGCCTATCATTGCGCATTAATAACGGATGAATTAATGACTGTTGCTGTTGCTGTTGCTGTTGCTGTTGCTGTTGCTGTTGCTGTTGCTGTTGCTGTTGCTGTTGCTGTTGCTGTTGCTGTGTAAAATGTTGAGCCATCTGTGCTTGAGGCTCAATACGTGTTTGCCCTACAGAAGATACAGAAGATACTGGCTCTGCTGGGGTTACCATCGGCGTAAAAACAGGCTCTGCAGGCTCTTCATCTAACAAATCATCCACCGGTGATAACGAGCCTAATGCATCAAGATTTTCTTGTAACTCGATAGTCGGTGTGTATTCCTCTTCTTCATCATCACGAGGTGATACTTGTAAGAATGCATCACTGTTAGGATAAAGAGTGCTGTTATCAGTCTGTTGAGTAATAGGGGTAGATTGAGCCGCAAAAGAGTGCTGAATATGGGGATGATACCCTTGTGCCGAGGCTGGCGTTTCGGATGCTCCAGTCGTGACTGATGGCAATACCTCGTCATCTTCATCCTGTAAAACATCCTCACCGTAGCGTTCTTGCAGTTGTTGCTTAAACTGCTCAGCGAGGTGTTGTTCATACTCATCACTCTCCTCTTCTGTTTCTTGCGCAGAAAAGGTATGGGTATCAATGAAAGGTTGATTATCAGACTCGTCATACTCGTCATAGGTTGACTGCGAGCTAGATGTCGCTGATGACATCGTGATGGTTGGCTCAACATTTTGTGTTGCTGATGTATCCTCACCATAGCGCTCACGTTGTTGCTCAAGAAATTGCTGACGTAACGATTGTTCGAAATTAGCCTGCTCTTGTATATCCGCTAAATCGTCTTCATGATCTTGTTGAAGCGCTTCTTCACGGCGGCGTAATTCCGCCTCACGTTGTGATGGGATACGAATACCATAAAGCTCTCGACGCGTTGGTAATCGTACAGGATTTGGCCGAGGTAATTCAGGCCCTAATCCTTGTTTAACTTGTGCACCGTGACTGACTATTGCTGCTGTTGCCACACTGGCAACTCCGGCGGCTGTTTGAGTTAATGAAGCTGAATTGCTATCTGTTGATGTAGCTGATGTAGCAGATGGCGTAAATAATGATGCACTATGGTCGCTATTATCCGCCGCTATTTTTTGCGAGACAATTGGCGCTTCGTTTGTCTCAATAGGTTTGTTTTCCGTCAATGGCATGGTTGTCGGTACTTCTTCTGTCACGACACTATTGTCTGCCATAGAGTCAGAGGAATGCGCTTGTTGCTTAAGAAATGCCGATGGTATTTCAAAGCGATAGTGTTCAGGTTCAGGCTCAGTGACTGGGCTAGCGTCATGAGTAGCCATAATGGATGGCGGTGTTACTTCTGCATCATGGGTTGTGGCATGCGTCGGTTGTTGATTATCAACAATATGCTCTGCCCGCTCTTTGCTCTCGTGCGCCTCAGCGATAACTGTCTCTGTGGCTGAAATCGTTGGGGTTGCAGATCCGCTAGCAACTTCTGAAGTTTCAGTTATATCATCATGTTGTGGCGTGATCGCCATTTCTTGCTGACGCGCTAACTCAAGGGCGGAAGGTGCAGAAAAGAGAATATCATCACTATCTGGTTCTATTTGCGCAGAAAGTTGATGTTCTGGCTGGGTGTTGTTATCCACCAGCACCTCGGGATCTGCCTGAATAGGATCGGCGGGTTCTTCATAATCATCATAGTCAATATCTTTTTGACCACGATTAGTAATAAAAGCAACCGCACCTAAGATAACCGCACCAATCTTTTCGGTAATCGTCAGCCATGACCAGCCAGTAAATAGCGTAAAGCCTATCGCCCATACTGATAGTAGCGCCAGTGTTGCACCTAGCATATTAAACCAAGGTAGCAATGCCTTGCTAAATAAGCTACCAATCACCCCACCAGAGCTAAAATTGTAGATATCATCAAAATTAAGATCAGCTAACGCACAAGATGTAAGAACCAGAGCCAAGGCACCAATTGTACGTAATGCAAGGGAGAAAAAATCTGTGTATTCACGATTTTTTTGATGACGTAATGCATTCCAGCAACCAAATACCACCACAATAGGGATTGCATAAGCGAGCAAGCCAAATGCTGAAAAAAGGATATCAGCAAGCCATGCACCAATATTGCCACCTAAGTTTTGAATAGGTTCATTCCACGTGGTTTGTGACCAACTCGGATCGGCTGGATGGAAGCTCAGTAAAGAAATCATTAAAAAGATAGCACCAATGCCTATCAAAATAAGAAGGGCTTCCCAAATACGACGGCGGTTACTTATCTTAGTAAAACGAATATTTTTATCTTCTGTATATTCCTGGCTCAAAGAGGGCTCTCCAGGTTTCACTTAAGGTTTAAACGGAACAACGCTGAGATAACCCAGCGTTGAAACTGTATACATAAACAGGAGTGTACCTAACTTTATCCTGTTTTGCACTAACCTATTAGCAGGCTTAGCGTGTTTTAATCACTAGGCGATTGCTTTGTTTTACTTCTTCCATCACCACATAAGTGCGGGTGTCGTTTACACCAGGAAGACGTAATAGCGTTTCGCCTAATAATTTACGATAAGCAGACATATCAGGTACACGAGTTTTCAACAGATAGTCAAAGTCACCAGAAACTAAATGACATTCTTGGATCTCTTCAAGTTTTTGAACAGCCATATTAAATTGTTCAAAGACATCTGGTGCACCACGGTTTAATGTGATTTCCACAAATACCAACAGAGATGCATCTAGGTAATGGGGGTTTAATAGCGCAGTATAACCAGAAATAAATCCTTGGCGTTCTAATCGGCGTACACGCTCTAAACATGGGGTTGGTGATAAACCAACGCGTTTAGACAGCTCAACGTTTGAGATACGACCATCTTTCTGAAGCTCATTTAGAATATTCCGGTCTATTCTATCAAGATCTTTACCCGGACGTTTTTTATTATCAATCATCTCTATACTCTCTTTCTCTTTTTCTCTTACTTTATTTTCCTATACCCATACCTGTACACCTTCAGCATCATATTGAGACCTCGGTATCAAACGGTCAGAGCAAACTACCAATCTATTTTTATTTAATGCCAGATAAAACAATCATTTTATCCAAATTTTTATCTATTCATCTTGCAAAAGCACTATCCTATGCCCTGTCTGTCTAAAAATAATACCTATTACGTCTGAGGATAATTATCTTTTACAGTCATGTTTTCGCAAATGTACAGCGGATTGTCAAAGCAAATGAACAAAAATCAGAACAAGGCGCTATGTTATTGTCTATATATGCAAGATAAACAGCAATTGTAAAGCAAAATATTTCAGGTTAATTCGATGATGTTAACGCAATATAACTCTATAATTATTAAACTATATTACTATTAACTATTGCTAAAATAGTTAAAATATTATCGCTATTTCCCTTTCTTGGCTTTTTTTAACGTCTTATTTCTCCTACAATCGCTCAATTCGCATCAAGCCTAATCAAAGATGAGGTATCCATGAGCACCATCAAACATAGCAAACTTATTATTTTAGGTTCAGGTCCTGCCGGCTATACTGCAGCAGTTTATGCAGCACGAGCTAACCTAGAACCCGTGCTGATTACGGGTGTTGAAAAAGGAGGACAGCTCACTACCACAACTGAAGTTGAAAACTGGCCTGGCGACCCTGAAGGATTAACTGGTCCTGGTTTAATGGATCGCATGTTTCAGCACGCTGAAAAATTTAATACCGAGATTATCTCTGACCATATCAACAAAGTCGATCTGAAAAACCGACCTTTCCGCCTATTTGGTGATGAACAAGAATATACTTGTGATGCCTTGATCATTGCAACAGGGGCATCAGCACGTTATATCGGTTTACCTTCTGAAGAAGCATTTAAAGGCCGTGGTGTTTCTGCCTGTGCAACCTGTGATGGCTTTTTCTATCGTAACCAGAAAGTTGCTGTTGTCGGTGGCGGTAATACTGCCGTAGAAGAAGCACTGTATTTAGCAAATATCGCCTCAGAAGTGCACCTAATCCACCGCCGCGATTCATTCCGCTCTGAAAAAATCTTAATTGACCGTTTAATGGACAAAGTTAAGAATGGCAATATCATTTTGCATACCGATCGTACCTTAGATGAAGTGTTAGGTGATGATATGGGTGTCACTAAAGTGCGCTTAAAAGATACGAAAAGTGATAAAACCGAAGAGCTAGAGGTTATGGGCGTCTTTATTGCTATTGGTCATAGCCCTAACACGGCAATTTTTGAAGATCAATTAGCCTTAGATAACGGTTACATTAAAGTTCAATCCGGTACGCAAGGCAATGCTACCCAAACATCTATTGAAGGTGTTTTTGCCGCAGGTGATGTAATGGATCATATTTATCGTCAAGCCATTACCTCAGCTGGTACAGGTTGTATGGCTGCTTTAGATGCAGAACGTTACTTAGACGCACTAAAATCTAACTAAAATCCTCACTTCCTTTCAAGGCGCTATTTCAGTAGCGCCTTTTACCATGTAACATACTAGCTTGGTCGTTAAAGAGTAATTATTATTCTTGGCGTTTTTGATACTTTGTATCTCACCTGCAGATTTGAATCTTTTCTCATGGATAAAACTAAACAAAATGAATTGGTTCGATGGCTGAAACAGCAAAGTGCTCCAGCCCGCCGTTGGTTACGGCTATCAATGATTTTAGGGGTAGTCAGTGGTTTATTAATTATTGCGCAAGCATGGTTATTAGCCATTCTACTACAAGCGTTCATTATGGATGGGCTAAGTCGTGATACACATACGACTACTTTCCTTATCCTTATCAGCATCTTTATTTTACGCGCTGTCGTGATGGCGATACGCGAACGTGTAGGCTATCGCTGTGGTATGGCGGTCAGACAGCAAATTCGCAAAATAGTACTTGATAGACTTGAAGCGCTAGGCCCTGTATGGGTCAAAGGCAAGCCCGCAGGAAGTTGGGCAACGATTATTCTAGAACAAATAGAAGATATGCAAGATTACTATGCGCGTTATCTACCGCAAATGTATCTCGCCTCTATTGTACCTTTGCTTATTCTTATTACCATTTTTCCTATTAATTGGGCCGCAGGATTAATTCTTTTTGTCACAGCCCCTCTTATTCCTTTATTTATGGCGTTAGTTGGCTTAGGCGCAGCAGATGCTAACCGGCGTAATTTTCTTGCCTTAGGTCGCTTAAGTGGCAACTTCCTTGATAGATTACGTGGTTTGGATACATTGCGCCTATTCAACCGTGGTGATGCAGAAGTAAAACAGATAACGGATGCAACGGAAGACTTTCGTAAGCGAACCATGGAAGTGCTACGTATGGCATTTCTCTCTTCTGGCGTATTAGAATTCTTTACCGCCGTATCCATTGCGGTCGTCGCGGTCTATTTTGGTTTTTCCTATCTTGGAGAATTGAGCTTTGGTGATTATGGGTTAGGCGTGACGTTATTTTCTGGTTTTTTAGCCCTGATCCTTGCCCCTGAGTTTTTCCAACCATTACGCGACTTAGGCACCTATTATCATGCTAAAGCACAGGCGGTAGGTGCAGCTGGCTCCTTGGTTGAGTTTTTAGAAGCCGAAGGTGAACAGCCCCAACCTACGGGTAATCAAACTATTAATACCGACCAAGGTATTGAAATAGTTGCCCAACAATTAGAAATTTTGTCACATCAAGGAGCCAAACTGGCAGGCCCTCTTAACTTTACCATTCATCCCAAACAGCGTATTGCACTGGTCGGGCAAAGTGGCGCAGGCAAGAGCTCATTACTTAATGTATTGTTAGGTTTTTTACCTTATCGTGGCTCGTTAACCGTCAATGGTGTTGAGTTAACTCAACTCTCTCCACAGGCATGGCGACAATGTATCAGCTGGGTGGGACAAAACCCTAACTTACCAGAGCAAACCCTGCTGGATAATATTCGTTTAAGTGATCCGAACGCCAGTGAAGCGAAGATAAATCAAGCTATTGAAAAAGCTTATGTAAGTGATTTTATTAACGAATTACCGGATGGTTTAAACACCATTATTGGTGATAATGCTGCCCGTCTTTCTGTTGGTCAAGCCCAACGTATTGCGGTAGCTCGCGCCCTGTTATCACCTTGTCACTTTTTATTATTAGATGAGCCAGCAGCAAGTTTAGACTCTCACAGTGAACAGCGCGTTATGCAAGCGCTTAATGAAGCTTCATTACATCAAACGACGCTGTTAATTACCCACTTATTAGAAGAAACGATGGAATATGATCAGATTTGGGTAATGGAAAAAGGGCAAGTCATTGAAACTGGGACTTATCAGTCACTCAGTCAACAACATGGTGCCTTTGCTCGTCTTCTTGCTCATCGTAAAGAGGAACTTTGATCATGAGAGTACTGCTTCCTTTTCTCGCGTTATACCGTCGTCACTGGTTTATGCTGTTACTGGGTATTTTGTTGGCAATTTTAACATTATTAGCCAGTATCGGCCTTTTAACACTTTCTGGCTGGTTCTTAGCGGGCACGTCATTAGCGGGTTTTGCGGGCATTTATAGTTTTAACTATATGTTACCCGCCGCTGGGGTACGAGGTGCGGCAATATTTCGTACTGCGGGGCGTTATTTTGAGCGTCTTGTCAGTCATGATGCCACCTTTCGTGTACTCTCACACTTGCGTGTTTTCACTTTTAAGAAAATTTTACCGCTCTCTCCTGGGGGGATCGCCCGTTTTCGTCAAGGTGAATTACTTAACCGTTTAGTAGCTGATGTTGAAACCTTAGATCACCTTTATATTCGGGTGATCTCACCGATAATTGCCGCCTTTGTGGTTATCATGACCATTATGTTTGGGCTTGGGCTTATTGATGCTCGCTTAGCAAATACGCTAGGTGGTATTATGCTCACCCTGCTGGTGGTATTACCTTTTGTATTTTATTATGCCGGAAAGCCCATTGGTCGTGATCTCACAGATCTAAGAGGGCAATATCGCACCGTACTCACCAGTATGTTACAAGGGCAAGCTGAATTAACAATTTTTGGCGCCCTTCCCCGCTTTAGACAAAATTTAGCGCAACTTGAAGCACGCTGGCTGCGCCGTCAAGCACAACAAGCTAACTTAACTGGTTTATCTCAATCGCTAATGATTTTAGCCTCGGGATTAACCGCCACACTGATTTTATGGTTAGCTGCCGATGGTATTGATGCCCACTTTATGCCAGAAGCACTCATCGCTCTCTTTACTTTCTGTGCATTAGCGGCATTTGAATCGCTCGGCCCGGTGACTGTCGCATTTCAACATTTAGGGCAAGTCATGACATCGGCTACGCGTATTACGCATTTAATTGAGCAACAACCCGATGTCACCTTCCCAGCCCAAGGGGGAGAGATAAAACCGAGCGCCTCATTAACACTACGGGATGTCTGCTTTACCTATCCTAATCAACCCATGCCTGTGATCAATCATGTTGATCTCACCATTGAAGCAGGACAACATGTGGCATTACTGGGTAAAACGGGTTGTGGTAAATCAACACTCTTACAATTAGTCAATCGCGCGTTCGATCCCTCTCAGGGCGTGATCACATTAAATCATTTATCTCTTGCTGATTATGATGAAGCGACATTGCGTTCAATGATGTCTGTTGTACCTCAACGTGTGCATGTTTTTAGCCATACTTTAAGAGAGAACTTAATTATGGCAAAAGAAGATGCGACAGATGAAGAGCTTACTCATGTTCTACGCCAAGTTGGTCTTGAACAACTGGTCGAAAATGATGAAGGTTTAAATGCATGGATGGGTGATGGTGGAAGACAGCTTTCTGGAGGCGAACAACGACGTTTAGGGCTGGCAAGAGCCATACTCCATAATGCACCACTTATTTTACTTGATGAGCCAACAGAAGGTCTTGATGCAGACACAGAGCAACAGATCCTCGCGCTATTACAGCAACATTGCCAAGGAAAAGCGGTATTAATGATCACCCACCGACTTTCTGGGTTAGATAAAATGGATAAAATTTGTGTGATGGATGGCGGTCATATTGTCGAAACCGGCACGCATCGTCAGTTATTACAACAGCAAGGTCAGTATGCTAAATTTCATCAAAGACAAGCATTGTTAATGCCACATGATGAGGCGTAATATGCCGTTGTTTCAATTAGATGAACACGATGTGACTTTTCCTGCCCCCCATTTGGCTTTAAAAGAGCCAAGTGGGTTATTGGCAATTGGTGGCGATATTTCCCCTGCTCGTTTGAAAGAGGCTTATCAAACGGGGATTTTCCCTTGGTATACCCCCCATGAAACGCCGTTATGGTGGTCACCCGATCCCCGAGCCGTCTTACCCGCAGGAACATTGCATATTGGTCGTACGTTACGTAAGTTTTTACGCCAAGCGCCTTATACCATCACCTTAAATCAGGCATTCTCTGATGTCATTGAGGCCTGTAGTGTACGTGATGAGGGAACTTGGATAGGCCCTGATATAAAAACCGGCTATCGGGCATTGCACCAACAAGGAGAAGCCCATTCTGTAGAAGTTTGGGAGGGCGACGAATTGGTCGGTGGTTTATATGGGGTTAACGTTGGTGCCGTTTTCTGCGGTGAATCAATGTTTAGTCGTCGAAATAATGCTTCTAAATGTGCCTTTGTTGCTTTTTATAACCATTTTCTGCGTTATGGGGGTCAACTATTTGATTGCCAAGTGTTAAACTCTCATACGGCAGCATTAGGTGCGATAGAAATTGCCAGAGATCGCTATTTAGAGGCGCTATCTCGTTGGAAAAAGGTGATTATTGATAAAAAGTGTTGGTATCAGCAATCGTTGGAATTATAATCACCACTCGTTTTTGTAAAGCCCATCAGATTTTAAATAGAATTTCACTGCTGTGGTCTATACAAAAATTCATCTTGCACATCCAAAGTGTGGTTTGGATGTTGTTATTTTATTGCAATAAATACCGCACAATAAAGAATTATGACTTGTGTTATTAACCTTGTTTTTCAGCAACTAAAACACAAGTAACGGTAAGGAATATTAACTTGTTAGCAAAGCAAACATCTTTGTTAACCAATAACATTCCTTTACATAGGACAATATTTTCGGCATTATCTTGCCGTTTAAAAAATATGGTTATTAAAACTTAGAGGATTAGATGGCCAAAGAAGACAACATTGAAATGCAAGGCACTGTACTGGATACTCTGCCAAACACGATGTTCCGTGTAGAATTAGAAAACGGACACGTCGTTACCGCTCATATTTCAGGAAAAATGCGTAAAAACTATATTCGTATCCTGACAGGCGACAAGGTTACCGTTGAGCTGACCCCATATGACCTGAGCAAAGGCCGTATCATCTTCCGTAGCCGTTGATCCCAATCCATTCTCTCCCGCAATATCATCATTTCGGGTGAAAAAAAACACCACAGGCAAAGCATGAATTGATGCTGACCTGTGGTGTCTGCTTTTTAGCCTAAGATAAACCGCTATTATTAAATAACGGTATCTTCTTTTTTAGCCAATTTTTCTTGGCTAGTAAATTGGTACTGTAATTTATTTTCTTGGTCATTTAAGGTCACAGAAACCGAGCCACCATTAACTAACGAGCCAAACAGAATTTCATTGGCTAATGGTTTTTTCAGATTTTCTTGAATTACGCGAGCCATAGGTCTTGCTCCCATTGCTTTATCGTAACCTTTATCACTTAACCATTGGCGAGCTTCTTGACTTACCTCTAGCGATACCCCTTTATCATCCAATTGAGCTTGTAACTCGACAATAAATTTATCGACCACCATAGCAATAATATCGGCTGATAGCGCATTAAACCAAATAATGCTATCTAAACGGTTACGAAACTCTGGGGAAAACGCTTTTTTGATTTCAACCATGGCATCAGTGCTATGATCTTGTTCAGTAAACCCTATCGATTTACGTTGCGTTTCATGAACACCCGCATTGGTTGTCATCACCAAAATCACATTACGAAAATCAGCTTTACGGCCATTATTATCAGTAAGTGTTCCGTTATCCATCACTTGTAGCAGAATGTTAAACACATCAGGATGTGCTTTTTCAATCTCATCAAGTAACACTACAGAATAAGGGTTTTTAATCACCGCATCTGTGAGTAATCCACCTTGATCAAAACCAACATAACCAGGAGGTGCCCCTATTAAACGGCTTACCGTATGTCGTTCCATATATTCAGACATATCAAAGCGCAGTAGCTTAATATTAAGCGCTTTCGCCAACTGGACCGTTACTTCTGTTTTACCCACCCCAGTTGGTCCGGCGAATAAGAAAGAGCCAACCGGCTTATTCTCTTGCCCTAAACCTGCTCGGCTCATTTTGATAGATTCAGCCAAGGCATGAATAGCTTGATCTTGACCGAACACCAACATTTTTAATTGGTTATCCAGATTTTTTAGCATTGACTTATCACTGCTAGAAACCGTTTTTTCTGGAATACGGGCAATTTTTGCTACTACCGATTCAATATCAGAGACATTAATCGTCTTTTTACGTTTACTTGGTGCAATTAAACGGGTTTTCGCACCGGCTTCATCAATAACATCAATGGCTTTATCAGGAAGGTGTCTATCAGTAATGTATTTAACCGATAAATCAACAGCTGCCTGAATTGCCTTATTGGTATAACGCACATCGTGATGTGCTTCATACTTCTGACGCAATCCCTTAATAATTAATACGGTTTCATCTGCCGAAGGCTCAATTACATCAATTTTTTGGAAACGACGAGCCAAGGCGCGATCTTTTTCAAAGATCTGACTAAATTCTTGATAAGTGGTTGAACCAATCACACGAATACGACCACTTGATAATAGTGGTTTAATTAAGTTAGCGGCATCAACTTGTCCACCAGAGGCGGCACCAGCACCAATGATGGTATGAATTTCATCGATAAATAAGATACTTTTTTCATCTTTTTCAAGTGTTTTCAATAACGCTTTAAAGCGTTTTTCGAAATCACCACGATATTTGGTTCCTGCTAATAAAGATCCAATATCAAGAGAATAGAGCGTACAGCCTTTCATCACATCAGGCACATCATTTTGTTCAATACGCCATGCAAGCCCTTCTGCAATTGCCGTTTTACCGACACCCGATTCACCGACCAGTAATGGATTATTTTTACGTCGACGACATAAGACTTGTATCGTTCTTTCTAATTCCGCTTGACGGCCGATAAGTGGATCAATTTTACCCTGACGCGCCAACTGGTTTAAGTTAGTGGTAAAATTATCCATGCGATCATCGCCTTGTGGCATCTCTTGTTGAGATTGTGCATTTATATCGCCCATATCAGACTGATCATCACTGTTTTGTTGATCATCTTTTAAAATGCCATGAGAGATAAAATTAACCACATCAAGACGGCTAACATCATGTTTACGTAGTAGATAAGCGGCGTGAGACTCTTGCTCACTAAAAATCGCCACTAGCACATTGGCACCGGAAACTTCATTTTTACCTGAAGATTGCACATGGAACACAGCACGTTGTAATACACGTTGAAAACTCAAGGTTGGCTGTGTTTCTCTATCGACATGCTCGGGTAAAATAGGTGTCGTTTTACGAATAAAGATTTCAAGCTCTTCGCGTAAGACTGCTAAATCGACTTTACAAGCTTCCAATGCTTCACGCGCCGATTTGTTACTTAATAGCGCCAGCAACAGGTGCTCTACAGTCATAAATTCGTGTCTGTTATCACGGGCTTTCGCGAATGCAATGTTAAGACTAAGCTCTAATTCGTGATTAAGCATAAGCACCTCCTCCTTAAAAGACTCACCGGACTACGCTTTTTCCAGTGTACACAAAAGTGGATGGCCATTCTCTCTGGCGTATTGATTCACTTGTGCAACTTTAGTTTCAGCGATATCCGCACTATAGACACCACACACTCCCTTCCCTTTATGATGAACGTCCAACATAATTTGTGTGGCTTTTTCTTCGTTAAGAAAAAAATACATTGTTAATACTTCTACAACAAAATCCATGGGGGTGTAATCATCATTATTCAAGATCACCTTATACATCGCAGGTGGCTCATTTAACTGAGAGACCTTCTCCCCTAGTGTGGTTTCTGTTAAAAAATCAAACTGACCCATTGTTATGTGTTACTCATTGGTTTGTTAAACGTCACGACTCACTATGACATTCAGTTTACCATCTCATAGGAAAGTCTGCCTATCAACGGTTTTTTATTAACTCTTTTTCTACCAAAATAAATAACAAAGCGTTAGCTACATCAAAGTTTCACCTACTCGGAACATTTTCTTGCTCATCTCCCCCTTGACGATTGAAACAATTAATTAGAGTATGTTTTATGAACAGCTCAGTAAATATACTGAAAGTAATGTTAAGTAAATAAAGACAAGTATATGAGAGAAGCTAAGTATGGAGACAGGTACAGTTAAGTGGTTTAACAACGCTAAGGGTTTTGGTTTCATTACCCCTGCCGCAGGTGGCGAAGATATTTTTGCCCATTATTCATCAATAAGAATGGAAGGCTACCGCACACTGAAAGCGGGTCAGAAAGTTAATTATAGCACAATAAAAGGACCTAAAGGGGATCATGCTGATCTTATCATTCCTATTATCGAATAATGGTTAAGTAAGTATGATGTGGATAATATTTTATCCGCTCTCGCCCCTTATTTCGTCCATTTTCACACTTTAAACAGAAAATGACGCTCACATTATCATACCAATAAAAGCCCTTATCTTTTGAAAGATAGGGCTTTTGATCTTTTATAGACTACCGCTATTTTACTCTCTCGCTAAGGCATCAATAGGGTTCATTTTGGCCGCATTTCTCGCCGGTAAAAAACCAAAAATAACCCCAATTGCTGTAGAGCAAGCAAAAGCACTTATCAGTGCCGTGGGCTGGAACACAAAATGCCAATTGGGTAGCATCATGCTGGCAAACATAGCAATCGCAAATGAAAGGCTAATACCTAATAATCCTCCCACCAAACACACCAGTACTGACTCAATTAAAAATTGTTGCATAACATCACTGGCTCGTGCGCCTACCGCCATACGAATACCAATTTCCCGAGTCCTTTCCGTAACAGAAACCAACATGATATTCATCACGCCGATCCCGCCTACCACCAGCGAAATAACCGCTACCAAGGTTAAAAACAGTTGCATAGTTTGCGTGGTTTTTTCAGCCGCCTTAATAAAGCTATCAATGTTATAAGTAAAAATATCTTTTTTACCATGCCGGATCGTTAATAAGCGGAGAATTTGTTGCTCAGCAACACTCGCATCATAGCCCTCTTTTACTTTTACTGTGATGTTATCTAAATAACTACGATTATAAATTCGACTACTTAGCGTACTGTAAGGCACCCAGACACGTAATGACTTATTATCACCAAAAGTGGATTTTTGCTCTGCAACCACACCTATGATAGTAGAAGGAATATTACGAATAATAATTTGCTCGCCAATCACCGCTTGTTTATTCGGGAAAAAACGATGACGAGTATTTTCATCAATAACGACTACTTGCGCTTGGCGATGGATCATATCAGGCGTAAAAGTGCTCCCCTGTGCAAATTTCAACGCATACACTGAAAAATAATCCTCGTTAACACCAGAAACTGTTGCCGGCGCATCTTGATTACCACGACGTAATCGAGAGCTAAAGTAAATCTGTGGTGTCACTGATTGTATATAAGATTGCTGTTTTAACGCATCAACATCTTGAATGGTTAAGGATTGTTTATCTTCTGGTGAATCACTACCAAGCTCCTTACCCGGATAGATATCAATGGTATTGGCGCCAATCGCTTTTATATCTGCTAAGACCCTATCTTTGGCAGCATCACCAATAACAATAATGGTGACAACAGAGGCAATGCCAATAATGATCCCCAACATTGTCAGCAAGGTACGAATTTTATTCACCACCATTGCTCGCCAAGCCATATTTAATGCCTGCGTAAAACGCCCAATGACTTGATGAAAATAAGAGGCGGTTTGGATCGCAGGTGGTGCCTTTTTCACTGGTACAGAATGGTGATTATTATTATCGCTAATAATTTGACCATCTTTAATTTCAATAATACGATCGGCTTGTTGGGCAATTAATGGATCGTGAGTGACAATAATCACCGTATGCCCTTGTTGATTTAATTGCTTTAAGATAGCCATTACCTCTTTACCCGATTGGCTATCTAATGCCCCCGTTGGCTCATCGGCGAGGATCACTTCTCCGCCATTCATTAATGCGCGGGCAATACTGACTCTTTGCTGTTGACCTCCGGAAAGCTGACTTGGCCGATAGTGAATACGCTCTGCTAAACCAAGGCGAGTTAATAGCGCACGAGCGCGCTCTTTTCTTTGCTCTGTACTTTTACCTGCATATATGGCGGGGATCTCCACATTTTGCTCAGCAGTTAAATGCGCCATCAAATGGTAGCGTTGAAAAATAAAGCCAAAATGTTCGCGACGTAGCGCAGCCAGTTGGTCACTTTCCATATCTGCCACACATTGCCCAGCCACTTTATATTCACCGCTGCTTGGCTTATCTAGGCAACCTAATATGTTCATTAGCGTTGATTTCCCTGAGCCTGATGCACCAATAATCGCGACCATTTCCCCAGCATTAATCGTCAGTGAAATCTGATCTAGTACCACCGTGTCTTCTTCACCATTGGTATATAAACGGCTTACGTTGTTGAGCTCTAGTAATGCAGACATTATGACTCTCCTGCAATCTCACCGAGGATCACGTCATCATTTTCATTTAATCCACTAATGACTTCTGCATAAACATCTGTACGAATACCGATTTTAACTACGCGTTTTTCAGGCTGCCCATTGACGAGAACCTCTACTTGATATTCATTTATGCCTACATCTTCCCCTAATGCTGACAATGGCACTAAGAGAATATCTTTTTTATGCTCAAGGAGAATTTTAACTTGTGCTGTCATTTGTAAACGCAACAAATGTTGTTCATTGGGGACTTCAAAACGTGCATAGTAAAAAATCGCATCATTGATTTTTTCAGGTGTAGGTAAAATATCTTTTAACTTACCATTGAAGGCTTTGTCTGGTGCTCCTAACACAGTAAAAGAGGCTTTAAGATCGGGTTTTAAATAGATAACATCCGCCTCAGAAACTTCGGCTTTTACTAACATGGTATCTAAATCAGCTAATGTTAATATGGTTGGTGCTTCTTGAGCTGCAATGACTGTCTGCCCTTCAAGGGTTTTGATAAAAGTGACCACACCATCCATCGGCGCAGTAATACGGGTATATTGCAAATTAGTTCTTGCGGTATCCAGTGTTGCCTGATTTTTTCTAATTTGTGCTTCATAAGTCGCCACTCGCGCTTTTTTGACTTCAACGTCTGTTTTAGTGCGATCAAGCTCTTCTTGGGCTATAACATGTGTGCCAATCAGCTTTAATTGACGTTGATAAGTCAATTGCGCCAAACGTAATTCGGCTTTAGCTTGCTGTAAATTAGCCGTCAGTTCATTATTAGTTTCTTGAGATTCCGCGACCTCATTTTGTGCTTTTTTCGGATCAATAATCGCCAACAGATCGCCTTTTTTTACTATATCCCCTTCTTTTACATATAAGGTTTGTAGCTGACCACTCACCTGCGCACCAACATCGACTTTGCGTACCGCATCTAATTTGCCCGTTGCTGTGACTTCTTTGGAAAGCTCCCCACGAGTAATTTTTTGTGTTTGATAACTAGGTAAATGCTCTTTCGGCCAGAAAAAAAATAAGCCTATGGCAATAAAAATCAAAATAGCAGCTATAATCTTCCCTTGCTTTTTAGTTAGGAAAAAAGCCATGAAATATCCTTCTTATACAATAAGAGTGAAATAAAAAATAAAGTCCTGTTGGTAATAACCTAAAATCACCCTTAACTTTTTCGATAATAAAAACACAATAAGATATCTATGCCCCTATAAATAGAAGCATAGAAAAATGACTTAATTGGCTTTTCCTCTCGCAAGCCATGCTACCCGAGAAAACATCACCTTTAATAAAGTAGGAATAGCATCAATACCTCGTTGTGCAGCATTATTAGCAACCGTTAAGGCAAGATCAGGCTTTGATGAACGTTGTATCGCTTTTATGATCACACGTCTTACTGGCCATTTTTCATTATCAGGAACACCCGCAACCTCATGATAGACATTGCGAAAACCTTCTTTATATAAATAGTGTTCCATATCTAATGCTGGCAACCGTGTTAATCGGTCACGCTCCGCATCATTTCTTTTTGCGGCAAATTCTTTAACGGTGGCGGCGTATTTTTTACCCGCCTCATCGCCATCAACCAACGTATGCCATTCTATACCCATATAGGTAGCATACTTTAACAGTGGCTTAAGTCCGCACTGCGCAAACTCAATGACTTTGATCCCTTCAGATTCAAAGAAGTAGTTACATTGTCTGGCTAATTCGTTCATTAGCCAGATTTCCGTTTCCCCTTCGACCAATAACCAACAACGAGCAAAGAGTGCAGAAGGTCGGTTATAACGAATATGAAAAGAGATACGACGCTCTTCTTCTGCATGAAGTTGTTTGTCGCCAAGTCGATAAGCGGCAACTTTATCTGTATCACGTACTAATCGACAAACACTTTGTAGTGGTGCTAAGGAGAGTAACTCCCCTGAATTGGTTGTCGTAATGCGTTGCAAAGAAAAGAGATTTAATAATCCCCATGCCACAGAAAGCATAATAGGGTGTAAGCGAGTTTCAGGGTTTTCTACAATCACTATCGGTCTTGCATAAGGATCAAGTTCGACACTGCCTCGTGACTGTAGAATAGAAGAGAACATACCTAAAATAATTAAGCGGATATTGCGCTGATTAGGTTTCGCTAAAATCTTATTAATATTTTCTAGTGCATGCCATCCTCGAATATGTGGCTCACTGACTTTGCGATGTTTCAAATGAGATTTAAACAGTAGCGCACCGTGATCAGCAAAATAGTGTCCTAATAACTGTTGCATTGCATCTAACCCTTCACGTAAATCTTCATCTGATAAATTGTCTGGGTTATTAATTAATGCTTTCGTTAATTCACTCATCTTATTATTAAATGCTTCACGACGAGGCTCGTTATGAGGGTCAATAACTTCTGTTGTTAAATTAGGTATAAAACGCGCATCCTGTAAACGCAATACTGGATAAAGGCGCACAATTTCAGCAATAATCGCTTTGGTCTGTCCATTCGCTAAACGGATCTGTTTACCTTCTTTATCCAGAAAATAACGAAAGGTTTTGACATTTTGCTGCTCATCTAATTCTGCACTAATACGGTAATAAATATGCTTACGAGCGTCCCCATTAGCTATCCATACGGGTGCTAATTTACGAAAACGATACGAGCGATGACGACCAGGACGTGATTCGGTAAAAGTCAGAATAATTTGTAGGTTTTTTTTACTGTTTTCTGGCTCATTAGGTAAACGATGAAAATCTTCTGCTGTAAAAGCATATTGATAAGTTTCGATCCCCAAACTCAAGGTTAACGCATCAAGTAATGAAGTTTTACCCCATGCATTTTCGCCAACCAAAACCGTATTCATATCAAGGGGGAGAGAAAGGCGATTAAGCCCCCGAAATCCTGCTATTTCCACTCTTTCTAAATACATAAATTCCCTCTCAGGTCGCAACTCAGTTGTTATGGTTCATCTATTGCATCTCTATCAACTTTATACGCTTTCTGATAATAATTTTACTTAATGACTTATTTTTATTAAAACACAGTTCCTCATGAGCGTAATAAAATTTACTCAACTATTCGACACATAACTAATTAGCTCATTTTTCAAACAATTAAGGCTATATTAATCAGATCGTGCTAGGCTCTTCTTCTGTAATAAAAATTTTCAACTTATCGCGGTTTCTATATCCACATAACTATTAGCAAATGTTATAATACAATTCGCGTTATTAGTTTATTTTATAATTTTGACAACACACAGTAAGGAATAGAAATGCTATCAGGGTTATTGATTATCCTATTGCCCCTGTTTATAGGGTATTTGATTAAGTTAAACAATCGCCCTTTGCTTCAATTGGCTAACCGTTTACTTAGTGCAATGGTTTATGTGATCCTCTTTTTAATGGGGGTTAGCTTAGCCATGTTAGATAATATTGGTGAAAATTTATTTTCTATCCTTGCCTATGCCAGTGTCTTCTTTATCTGTACTTTTGGTGCCAATCTGCTGTTTTTATGGTTGCTGGATAAAAAAGATCCCTGGCATGTCCCTGCACATAAACAAGCTAAGCCCCCTTCACGTATCAAAATGGTACTCGAATCACTACAACTTTGTGGTGTAGTGGTAGTAGGTTTTTTTGTCGGTTTAACCGGATGGTCAATTTTTGGTTATGCATCTCAAGCCAGCCAAGGCGCACTTATCTTTTTATTATGGCTTGTTGGTCTACAATTACGTAATAGTGGCATGAGTCCAAAGCAGATCTTAATTAATCGTCGCGGTACTACCATTGCAATAGTGATGGCAATAAGTGCCCTTGCAGGTGGTGCATTAGCGGCTTATTTACTCGGATTACCCACAAAAATGGGATTAGCGATAGCCTCTGGTTATGGTTGGTATTCTTTATCGGGGATCGTATTAACCGATGCGTTTGGCCCGGTAATTGGTAGTACCGCTTTCTTTAATGACTTAATGCGTGAATTAGCCGCTATCATGCTAATCCCCATTATTGTTAATCGTTATAGAAATACGGCATTAGGTATTTGTGGTTCAACTTCTATGGACTTTACGCTACCTGTATTACAACGCAGTGGAGGGGTTGCCATAGTTCCTGCTGCAATTGTGCATGGTTTCGTATTAAGTTTGGTCACACCAATCTTAATGGCGTTCTTTACTTCATAGAAAATTTTGTAACAATAGTATTATTACGTCTTTTCTTACAGTGGGTTAACGATGAATCAACAGCGTGTATTGGTATTAGGTGCCAGTGGACATATTGGACAAAATCTTATTCCTGCCTTAATAGCACAAGGCCATCAAGTCACCGCCGGTGCTCGTAGAGTCGATTGGATGATGTCGCAAGGGTGGCAAAATACACGCTGTGTATTTGTTGATTTACACGATCCCAAAACATTACGAGATGTCATCCGTAATACGGATATTGTGTATTACCTTGTACACAGTATGGGAGATGCCCATAACCTTATCGAACAAGAGCGCCAAGCGGCATTGAACGTCGTCGATGCTTTAGAAGAGAGTGACGTTAAACAAATTATTTTTTTAAGTGCGCTCCAACATAAAGATCAACCCTACTCTCCCCATCTTGTTGCCCGCAAGCTCACGGGAGAAGTACTTAGAACCAGCTCTATTCCTGTGACAGAAATCCGCACCTCTATGATTGTCGGCCCCGGTTCGGCCGCTTTTGAGATCATGCGAGATATGGTATATAACTTACCGATATTAACCCCGCCACGTTGGGTGCGTTCAAAATCATCTCCTATTGCGTTAAAAAATTTAATTTACTATTTAACAGAAATTATTCATCACCCAACCCATCAACACCGCATTTTTGATGCCGGTGGCCCTGAATATATTAGCTATCAAACACTTTTTGAGCGCTTTATTAACATCTCCGGCAAAAAACGATTACTGATCCCTTTACCTATCCCCGCCAGTATTATTTCTGCTGGGTTTATTAGCCTAATAACTTCAGTACCCACTTCAATCGCCAAGGAGCTTATCCAAGGGCTTAAATACGATCTTCCCGCTAAAGATGCCTCTTTACGCAAACTGATCCCACAAAAGTTAATTTCTTTTGATGACGCAGTCAGAGAAACACTCGCAGATGAAGAAGCGGCTTTAGATGATCAAGATTGGGGTTACTCTCCTGAAGTACGTAACCGTTGGAAACCCGGCTATGGCTATTATCCCAAAAATGCCGGATGTACAGTGTCAACACCAGCGAGTGCGGCGGCACTTTGGCATGTCGTTCAGCAAATTGGTGGTGAACAAGGTTATTTTTATGGTAATGCATTATGGAAAACACGTGCTTTATTAGATGATCTTGTTGGCAACAAAGTCACTTATGGGCGCCCTCAGCGTGAAACGCTAGCGCTAGGTGATATGATTGATGGTTGGCGGGTAATAAAGTTAGAGCCTGAAAAACAACTGACTTTACTCTTCGGTATGAAAGCCCCCGGTTTGGGACGCCTCTCTTTTACTATTCACGATAGTGGTAACCTACGCTCATTAGATGTCCGTGCTTGGTGGCATCCTGCTGGTTTTAGTGGTTTACTCTATTGGTTTGCCATGATGCCAGCCCATTTATTTATTTTTAAAGGTATGGCTCAAACCATCTCAACTTGCGCCTATAGATTGGATAAAAATTCACCTAAAAAGCCCGAGCAATCGTCCTAATATCCATTTTTAAGTAAAAAAAGCAATTTTTTATGCACTATTAGTTGCATAATTATTCTCATCGTTTTATCATTTGAAACAGTTAATGACTATTCAAAAAAAACGCATGAGTATTCAATTAAAAAATATAAATTGTTTCTACGGTTCGCACCAAGCACTCTATGATATTAATCTAGAATGTTCTGCTGGTGAAACAATGGTTCTGTTAGGACCAAGTGGTGCGGGTAAGAGCTCTCTAATGCGAGTTCTAAACTTATTAGAAATGCCTCGTTCTGGTGAATTAGACATTGCTGGTCTACATTTTGATTTTGGCCAGCAACCGAATGCGAAAGCGATTCGTACATTACGCCAAAATGTTGGCATGGTTTTTCAGCAATATAATTTATGGCCACACTTAACGGTTCTTGATAATTTAATTGAAGCACCTTGTCGTGTATTAGGCTTGGCAAAACCGCAAGCTAAAGAAAAAGCGATGAAATTACTTGAGCGTTTACGTTTAAGTGATTATGCACAACGTTTTCCACTGCATTTATCCGGTGGACAACAGCAACGTGTTGCCATTGCAAGAGCATTAATGATGGAGCCTCAGGTACTGTTATTTGATGAACCAACGGCAGCACTTGATCCAGAAATTACGGCTCAAGTTGTTGATATCATAAAAGAGCTTTCTGAAACAGGGATCACACAAGTTATTGTGACCCATGAAGTTGAAATTGCGCGCAAAGCCGCAAGCAAAGTTGTATATATGGAAAACGGCCGTATTATAGAGCAAGGTGATAATCATCATTTCACTGCCCCTCAAACGGAAGCTTTTGCTAATTACTTGTCACACTAAATCGGGATCTGACAATGAAAAAAATATTATTTGCAGCACTTCTGACCAGTATTACACTTTCTGCAACAGCGGCTGATAAAGAGACTATTCGTTTTGCTACTGAGGCAACTTATCCTCCATTTGAAATGATTGATGCAAACAATCAAATCGTTGGTTTTGATGTAGATTTAGCAAATGCCATGTGTGAAAAAATTAATGCTGAATGTACTTTTACCAATCAATCATTTGATAGCTTAATTCCTAGCTTAAAATTCCGTCGTTTTGACGCATTAATGGCGGGGATTGATATTACGCCTGAGCGTCAAAAACAGGTAGATTTTACTGATTCTTACTATGACAACTCAGCGGTCTTTATCACCGTGACAGGTAAAATTTCCGATGTTGCAAGCTTAAAAGGCAAGCAAATTGGTGTCCAAAATGGGACAACCCATCAGAAATTCATCAATGAACAACATAAAGAGATGAAAACGGTGCCTTATGACAGTTACCAAAATGCCGTGTTAGACCTAAAAAATGGTCGTATCGAGGCTATCTTTGGTGATACCGCTGTGGTTAATGAATGGCTGAAAAAGAATCCTGAATTAGGCATTGTCGGTGATAAGGTCACTGATCCTAACTATTTTGGTACAGGCCTTGCTATTGCAGTAAGAAAAGGTAATGCTGATTTACAAGATAAATTAAACAAAGCATTATCTGAAGTAAAAGCCGATGGCACCTATGATGTCATTTATAAAAAATGGTTTGAATAATTATAGTTAATAACAACAATAGCTTAATAAATGAATGAAATAACAACGCTAGCAGGTGCGACCGTGACTACGGTCACACTTGCTATTTCTGCTCTTATTATCGGATTAGTTCTAGCCATGCTGTTTACTGCGTGGGAATCCGCAAAGTGGAAAGCCTTTGCTTTTCTAGGAACTTGCTGGGTAACACTAATTAGAGGACTGCCAGAAATGCTGGTGGTTCTTTTTGTCTATTATGGCACCTTACAAGGTGTCATGATGCTCATGGATGGTATTGAATTAGGTTCTTTCACCTTACAATTTGACTTTGGTGATACTGAATCTTTACCTTTCTATTGTGGTGTTATCGCCCTTTCACTTCTGTATGCGTCTTACGCTTCACAAACTTTACGTGGTGCATTAAAAGCCGTGCCAACCGGACAGTGGGAAGCAGGACAGGCATTGGGTATGGGAAAAATCACCATTTTTTTCCGCTTTATCATGCCCCAAATGTGGCGTCACGCGTTACCCGGACTCGGTAATCAGTGGTTAGTGCTCTTAAAAGATACCGCTTTAGTCTCATTAATTAGCGTTAATGATTTAATGCTACAAACCCAGAGTATTGCCAATCGTACTCAAGAGCCTTTTACTTGGTATAGCATTGTGGCACTTATCTATTTAGCCATTACATTAGTCAGCCAATATATTCTGAAATGGTTAGAGATGAGAACGACCCGATTTGAACGGAGTGCCTCATAATGTGGGATTATATTGTTGATATTTTACCAGGCTTACCGACCAGTTTATCACTGACTTTTGTTGCGCTCTTAGTCGCCTTTACGTTATCGGTATTAATGACTTTTATTTTGGCATTAAAAGTCCCTGTTATTTCACCTATCGTAAAAGTCTATATTACATTGTTTACTGGCACACCTTTGTTGGTACAATTTTTCTTAATCTATTATGGACCAGGACAATTCCCCTCATTAAAAGAATATCCTCTGTTGTGGGAATTATTATCCACACCTTGGTTTTGCGCCATGGTGACATTAGCATTAAATAGTGCGGCTTATTCAACACTCCTTTTCCACGGTGCAGTCAGGGCGATACCTGCTGGACAATGGCAATCCTGCCAAGCTTTAGGTATGTCACCGCTACAAACAGCGAATGTCATCTTACCTTATGCTTTCAAACGCGCCCTTTCTTCTTATTCCAATGAAGTGGTGCTGATTTTCAAGAGTACTTCTCTTGCTAGCACTATCACTTTACTTGAGCTAACCGGCTATAGCCGACAAGTCTTTGGGCAAAATTATGATGTGATGGTATTTGTTGCTGCAGGCATTATTTATTTAGCTATCAATGGAATACTGACACTGTTAATGAGATTAATTGAGAAGAAAGCCTTAGCTTTTGAACATCGTGATTAGTGTAACTTAAATCATTACACCACTTTTTTTGCTTTAAAATTAACCCCCAAAGTTGAACAACCGCTTTGGGGGTTATTAAGTTGTGCAGTTAAAATTATCAAGCGTTAACGACAATAACATGTTATTGCGATTAAATGAGCGTTTAACTTTGTTGTAAAACCAAGAGCGTCAACACTTCATAATGAGCAGTATGAGGGAACATATCAAACAGTTGCACTCTATCGATACGATAATGAGAAAGTTGTTGTATATCTTTTGCCATCGTTTGAGCATTACAACTGGAATAGAGGATAAAACGAGGCTTCATACTATTTAAATAGTCGCATAACGTTTCGCCAATACCTCGTCGTGGCGGATTAACCAGTACTAATTCAGGAACAGACTCTTTTGCTAAAGCAAAACCAGTAGAGTCCAGCGCTTGAAACTCTACATGCTCTAACCCTAATTCATTGGCGGATAAACGTGCACATTCAATCGCTTCAGGGCTAATCTCAATGCCTGTTAATTCCGTGTTTTTTTGTGCGCAATGTAAGCCAAACCCCCCTGAGCCACAAAAGAGATCCCATAACCGGTTTATCTGCAACTCTTTGACCCAATGCCCTGCCGTTGCATACAGTGACGCAGCAACATCGGGGTTGGTTTGAAAAAAACCTTTCGGGCGAACATGTAACGGAATATCATTAAAATATTCATCTAAAAAGGTTTTCTCTGTTAATACAATTTCTTGCTCACCTTCTAATATCGCCATATGGACAGGTTGGATATTCACCGAAATGACGGCTAATTGGGGTAATTGAGCCTGTAACCATGGTAATGCTTGGCGAAGTTGCGCCAGTTTTTTTTCTGAGCGCAGCACAAAACGTAGCATCATGCTGTGATTGTGGCGGCTTTCTGTTAATAAAATAAACTTTAGCTCGCCTCGACGACGTTCCACGTTATAAGGCACTAATCCTGCTTTGGCTATAAAGGTTTTTAATATTGGGAAAACCGGTTCAAAAGAAGCGGGATAGAGTGGGCATTGGCATAAATCAACACCTTCCCCCTCTGGTTTACGTAACCCTAAAATCGGTTTTTCGACACTACCACTTACCACCATTTTCGCTTTATTACGAAATTGAACTTGTTGGCTTTCTACCGGCGCTAATTGAGTAAACGCGTAGTTTTTGGGCAATAAGTCTAATAGATTATGTTGTTTTTGATTAATTTGTTCGGAATAAGCAAGAGAAAGCCACTCACAAGAGTGGCAATCACCCGCACTGGAGCGTGCGCATTGCATAAGATTTTGTGACCGTTATAGATAGTAATTAATGTACAGTATATGAAGAGTCTGTTGATGATGATGTTATGTCTAGATCTTCATCTTCTTCATTTTCTTGTCTTTCGCCATACAGAAAATCATTATTAAAGATCTCACTGATCACTTCTGCTGACTGCTCTTCAGCCTTATGTAAAAACAGATCGAACTGATTAAATGATAGTCCCACAGCAATAGGTAAAGATTGGCTCAAAACTAATTTCGGTAAGTTTTCATCGCTAATTTCTAGGAACGTCTTAATAAATAGGGAACTTGCATTAATTTGACTAAGATTTGCCATAACAGGCACTATCGCTGATGGTTTTAATTCAGCAATAGCGGTAAAAACAAGCACATCATCAAGCACATCAATTTTAGCATCAAAAATACCATTGATATATTGAAGATGAGGTAAATGTAACGCCTGACAAGAGTCACATTCATAGAAAGCAATCTGTAATTCATCCAGCCAAGATTTCAGCTGATCCAGATCGATAGTAACAACAGCGTCCATTAAATAACCTTTACGCGCTAAAAATAAGAGTGCTTTTCTGCATTGATGTTATTTTGCCACTTTTTTTCACCAGAAGGCAGTAATAAATAGAAAAACGCCACAAATAAAGTCAAGTGACAAAGAGGCTAAGTCACCTAGCCTCTTTCACTCATCATCATATAAAAGCGTATTTATTTTTCGTTATGTGGCTTTTTCTTTTTATTTTCAGTTGCTTTAGTATCAATACCTAAGAAGGTTAAACGATAGATCGCTCGCCAAACGATATGTATTGCAGGTGGGATCATACAAAGCACCCCTAAAACAACCAAGGTCAATTGCCCTGTATAGGTTGTTAACCATTCCGGTGAAGTCATATATTGATTAATATATAAGTAAGCGATAACCAATAGCACAATACCAATTAGTTCAATAATAATAATTGGCTTTGGCATATCTGATAGTGTTTTCATATCCCGTTTAGAGGGCTTTTCCATGTTGTCTCCGTTCATCACCTTGCACTAGTCCTATATCATCATTCAGCAAATTGATATAATTTATTACACTAAAAGGCAATAACTGTTTTTGTTTATTCGAATAAAAAGGCATAGTATTCACAAATAAAGACTATTATGCCTGAATTTATTTCCTCAATAAGGAGTGTCGTATGTTTGTTGTAATTTTTGGTCGTCCTGGTTGCCCATATTGTGTCCGAGCTAAACAACTTGCTGAAACCTTGTCTGAAAAACGTGATGACTTTGATTTCCGCTATGTGGATATTCAAGCTGAAGGTATTACCAAAGCAGACTTATCAAAAACTGTCGGTAAACCAGTTGAAACTGTGCCACAAATTTTTATTGATGAAAAACACATTGGTGGCTGCACAGATTTTGAAGCTTATGCGAAAGAGCATTTAGGCATCTATAACTAATTTTTAAAACGCTAAAATACTTTATTTATCAATGTGTTTTAGCGTTTTCATTCTTTTTTACCTACTACTTTCTCCGTTGTTTTTTCCCTTTTCAGACCACTTACTAAAAATATTTCTAATTTTTTTCATTAATTGGCGAACTTTCTTTTTAACTCGTAGTCTGAATTAGTGCCACTGCTTTTCTTTGATGTCCCCAAATATTGAGGAGCCCGATAGTTTCAACCCCTTTTGGTGAAATAACTGTCGGGTTTTTTATTGCCTAAAATTCAGTAACACTCTCCTTGTAATGTCACCACAATACGTCGACGCCCACCGTGATTTCTATGTTCACCTAAATAAATCCCCTGCCATGTACCTAAATTTAATTCCCCTTGGCAAATAGGCACCGACACACTCTGACCAAGTAAACTACTTTTAAGATGGGCAGGCATATCATCACTGCCTTCATAAGTGTGAAGGTAATAAGCTTCATGCTCTTTCACACAGCGATTAAAGAAACTTTCAAAATCACTACGTACAGTCGGATCGGCGTTTTCATTAATGGTTAATGACGCAGAAGTATGTTGAATAAAAAAATGAGCAATACCTATTTTGTATTGTCTGAGTTCGGGTAATTCTTGCAACAGTGCCTGTGTGATTAAATGAAATCCTCTCGGTTTTGCTTGAAGTAAAATCTCTTTTTGAAACCACATTGATTAATACCTTTAAACATATGGGTGATAGATAAAAAAGTGCAATTACTCAAGGGTAAAGTGTTTTTTTAGTCAATTCAGTCAGTCAGCGAAAAAAAACTGACAATTCTTGAAAAAAAGCACAATTAAATAAGAAAATTACTCTTTACCCTGCGCACAGCCTCATTTAACCTTGTGGGATTGACTGATTATGTACCATAAACATTGCCTATCAGCACGATATATATGGAGCTTACTTTGCTGGAACAACTCAATTTAGCCGTATTTTCATTGATGAATGCAACCCCTTCGGCCTCCCCTTTAGAGATTAATGTCGCGATCTTTATTGCTAAATACTTAGTTTACTTGTTCCCTCTGTCTTTAGCTTTCTATTGGCTATGGGGAAATGAAAAACATATTGATCAGCAAAGGACTTTAGCTTGTAAGGCTGGGGTCGCTCTGATTATTGCCCTCTCTATCTCTTGGTTTATCGGTATGATAGCTCCCCATGATCGCCCTTTTGCTGCCAATATCGGTTATAACTTCCTTGATCATGAGGCAACGCCTTCCTTCCCTAGTAATCATGGTACTTTCGTGTTTACTATCGCACTGGCTTATCTTTTTTGGCATAACAGTAAACGTATTGGCATGCTGATGCTTATTTTAGGTCTTGCGATTGCTTGGGCTCGTATTTATCTTGGCGTCCATTGGCCAATAGATATGGTTGGTGCATTTATTGTTGCTCTCCTCTCTTGTGCATTAAGCCAAATACTTTGGTCACAAGGCGGGAAAAAGTTACAAAAAGCTATCCACCAGCTCTATCAACTCTGCTTTGCATATCCTATTCGCAAAGGTTGGACAAAAGCTTAATCCTATTAGGATAAGAAACAACCGCAAAAGGCCACAGTATTAATGTGGTCTTTTTTATTGTCTTTTTCTGCTATTTAATATAAATAAATAAAGATTTTATATATTAATATATGAATAAAAATATTCTCTATTATTATATTTTTTGTCCAAAAAATAATTTCGTTGTTATTTTAATCAAAATGAAGTTTTTATATTCACTAGAAATAAAATATTTTATGATTTTATTAACAGGAATATTGTACCAAATATAAACAATATTTCTGTTATTGATAAAATAATGAGATAACTATTTTATCAAACAGTAGAAGACCATTAATAAATAATCATATTTTTTTATTTCTATAGGCTTTTAAGTGATTTTTTAGCCAAGTCACAAAATTTATTTTTTATATATAAATCAACATATTATAAAGTTAAAATAATGTTTTAAATGTAAATAAAAATAACCTCATTGATTTAAATCATCTATTTTATAAAAAATAGAAAGCAGGAAAAATAATCATTAACATATGAATATTTCTATATTTAATTTTATTCTAAAAAATAAACAATTTTGGAAAACCATTTCAAAATGTTTATAAACAGCACACAAAAAGCACAAAGTATAAAAAATGTTACATTTAGCGATTTTTTAGTTATATTTAGCATTTGAGATGGTGATCACGGTAGTTTATCCTGAAAAACACTATATTCTGCCCATCTAAAGTCTAGATATAAACTTATTGAATATTTTTTCAAATTTTAGAAGATTTTTATTCTTTTAAAATCTAGCTTTTTTAGTATGTGGTAATTGAAGATATTGAGATAACACCAGGCACTCAATGCGCTCATTTATTCATAATAAAATTTATGCAGTGATTGCTTTGTAAAAAGGCAATGACTCACTTTATTTTTCATTATTTTTTTACCGCGTTATTTCGGAGAGTATTATGGATACAACCAAAGCTGGTTCTATCGCACAGGGTAATACCCAAAGTGATTACAAAACATGGCGTAAGTCAGACACAGTATGGATGCTCGGTTTGTATGGTACAGCTATCGGTGCTGGCGTTCTGTTTTTACCTATCAATGCCGGGATTGGTGGCTTAATTCCTCTGTTGATTATGTTAGTACTTGCTTTTCCTATGACCTTTTTTGCACACCGTGGTATGTGTCGCTTTGTGCTATCAGGTAAAAATCCAGGTGAAGATATTACTGAAGTGGTTGAAGAACACTTTGGTAAAACAGCAGGTGTATTAATCACTCTGCTCTATTTCTTTGCTATTTATCCTATCTTGTTGGTTTACAGTGTCGCTATCACTAATACGGTAGAAAGCTTTATTGTTCACCAAATGCATATGACAGCACCACCTCGTGCGATTTTATCACTGGTACTGATTGTCGGTATTATGTGTATCATTCGCTTTGGTGAACAAGCTATTGTTAAAGCAATGAGTGTCTTAGTATTCCCATTCGTTGCCATCTTGATGGTACTTGCTTTATACCTCATTCCTGAATGGAATGGTGCCATTCTTGATACGCTCTCTTTTGATCACGCATCAACTTCTGGTATGAGCCAAGGCTTGTTAGTAACCTTATGGTTAGCTATCCCTGTGATGGTGTTCTCTTTTAACCACTCACCAATCATCTCTGCTTTTGCTGTGGCAAAACGCGAAGAGTACGGTGACAATGCAGAGAAAAAATGTTCACGCATCTTAGCTTATGCTCATATTATGATGG
This sequence comes from Proteus sp. G3927, assembly GCF_963894685.1. Lineage (NCBI taxonomy): Bacteria > Pseudomonadati > Pseudomonadota > Gammaproteobacteria > Enterobacterales > Morganellaceae > Proteus > Proteus sp. G3927. The sequence continues at coordinate 100,216 of NZ_CAWQGX010000028.1, forward strand.
TGATCACTGTTATGTTCTTCGTGTTTAGCTGCGTATTTAGCTTAACACCAGAAAATTTAGCTGAAGCAAAAGAGCAAAATATCAGTATTCTGTCTTATCTTGCTAACCACTTTGAAGCACCCGTTATCGCTTACATTGCACCTTTCATTGCCTTTGTTGCGATTACTAAATCTTTCTTAGGTCACTATTTAGGGGCTCGTGAAGGTTTCAATGGCTTAATTATCAAAGGGATGCGCGGAATTGGTAAGAATGTCGAAAAAGATCGTTTAAACAAAATCACAGCTCTGTTTATGTTGGTTACAACGTGGATCGTTGCAACATTAAACCCAAGTATCCTTGGTATGATTGAAACACTGGGTGGCCCAATCATCGCAATGTTACTGTTCTTAATGCCTATGTATGCTATCCGTAAAGTACCAGCGATGAAAAAATATCAAGGCCATATTAGCAACGTATTTGTTGTTATCATGGGTCTGATTGCAATCTCAGCGGTTTTCTACACCTTAGGTAATACTTTCATTAATTATTTCTTTAACTAATAAGTTTATCGATGGCTACTTTCTAAAATGAAAGTAGCCATATCGCTACAGTCTACAAAACAGTTTTCATTCTAATAACACACAGTGCGCCTTTAAATTAGGGAGGCGAATATTATGGTTAGCGTTTTTGATATTTTTAAAATCGGTATTGGACCTTCAAGCTCACACACGGTAGGCCCAATGAAAGCAGGTAAAGAATTTGTCGATTTACTTGCTGAGAAAAACCTTCTCTCCTCTGTTTCCCGCGTAGTCGTTGATGTGTATGGCTCTTTATCTCTAACAGGTAAAGGTCACGCAACAGATATCGCGATTATTATGGGATTAGCCGGTAATTTACCTGATACGGTTGATATTGACGCTATCGCACCTTTTATTAAACAAGTCGAAAATACCGGACGTTTGATGTTAGCTAATGGTGCTCAAGAGGTTGATTTCCCCGCGGTTGGAGGCATGAATTTTCATAAAAGTAATTTACCTCTTCATGAAAATGGTATGACTATCAGCGCCTATAATGGCGAACAACTTCTGTTGAAAAAAACCTATTACTCCATTGGTGGCGGCTTTATTGTTGATGAAGAGCATTTTGGTCAGCCCGAAGAGAATAAAGTTGAAGTACCTTATCCTTATCAATATGCTGCTGATTTGCGACGTCACTGTAAGGAAACCGGCCTCTCTCTTTCTGCACTGGTGATGCAAAATGAGCTTGCATTACGCAGTAAAGAAGAGATCTCAGCCCATTTTGCTGCCGTTTGGGAGGTAATGAAATCAGGTATCGAGCGCGGTGTTAATACCGAAGGCTTATTACCGGGACCATTACGTGTTCCTCGTCGCGCGTCTGCATTACGTCGTATGTTAGTGACTGAAGATAAAACCACCACCGATCCTATGACAGTGGTTGATTGGATCAATATGTTTGCATTAGCCGTAAACGAAGAAAATGCCGCCGGTGGACGTGTTGTAACAGCCCCCACTAATGGCGCATGCGGTATTATTCCTGCCGTACTCTCCTATTACGATAAATTTATTCGCCCAGTCAACGAAAACTCCTATACACGCTTTTTCTTAGTGGCCGGTGTTATTGGATCGCTGTACAAAATGAATGCCTCTATTTCCGGTGCTGAAGTGGGTTGTCAAGGTGAAGTCGGTGTAGCCTGCTCAATGGCTGCAGGGGCTTTAACTGAACTGCTAGGGGGTAGTCCTGAGCAAGTCTGTATTGCGGCTGAAATCGCGATGGAGCATAACTTAGGTCTTACTTGTGATCCGGTTGCAGGACAAGTACAGGTGCCTTGTATCGAGCGTAATGCTATTGCTGCCGTACAAGCGGTAAACTCAGCACGGATGGCGCTTCGTCGTGTCAGTGATCCACGTATCTGTTTAGATAAAGTCATCGAGACTATGTATGAAACAGGTAAAGATATTAATTCTAAATATCGTGAAACATCACAAGGTGGCTTAGCCATTAAAGTCTCTTGCGATTAATTTAACACTTTGACATGATTGTTACCCATAAACCAATGCCAGCTTTTGCTGGCATTATTTATTTTTGCTCCCCGACCATGATCCCTCCAATCACAACATAATAATTTTATATTTTTATCACAATGGCAGTATCATGTGACACCGAGCATATCTTCTAAAGTCCAATATCTATAAACCTATAAATCTATTGGTCATATTTATATTATTAGCTAAAGTTGATTAATTAGAGGGTTATTCGCTCAATAAGTAGCAACAGAGCGACACATTTTTTCTTGATCTGTTGAATCGATAGCATTGATGCATTATCACTCATGTAGCTCTACACGGGATAAAAAGAGAACCAAAATGAAATCAGATATTGAAATTTCCCATCAAGCACCGCTTTTACCCATCCAAGATATTGCTAAAAAAATAAATGTAGACCAAGACGATATTGAATTTTATGGCAAATACAAAGCCAAGTTTAGCCAGAGTATTTGGTCAAAAATCACCTCAAAAAAACAGGGTAAATTGGTGCTTGTCACTTCCATTAATCCCACACCAGCAGGTGAAGGTAAAACCACCGTTACGGTAGGATTAGGACAAGCCCTTAATCAATTAGGCAAAAGTGCCATTATTGCATTACGCGAACCCTCCTTAGGCCCTTGTTTTGGTCTAAAAGGAGGAGCGGCTGGCGGTGGATATTCACAAGTTGTACCGATGGAAGATCTCAATCTTCATTTTACCGGTGATTTTCATGCTATCACCTCTGCAAATAATTTATTAGCAGCGATGTTAGATAACTCGCTTTATCAAGGTAATCCCCTTAACATTAATCCTAAAAAGATTATTTTTAAGCGCTGTATGGATATGAATGATCGCGCACTACGTCATTTAGTGATTGGATTAGGTGGCGACAAAGATGGGGTGGTTAGAGAAGATAGCTTTGTTATCACCGTTGCTAGCGAAATTATGTCTATCCTTTGTTTAGCAAAAGATATTAATGATTTAAAACAGCGCTTAGCACGTATCATCGTTGCATATAACTATGAAGGCGAGCCTGTTAGTGCTGAAGATCTCAACGCTGTCGGCGCTATGGCAACCTTACTTAAAGATGCCCTTAATCCTAATTTAGTACAAACTTTAGAAAATACCCCCGCGATTATTCATGGTGGCCCTTTTGCCAACATTGCCCATGGCTGTAATAGCCTAAGAGCGACTAAACTTGCTCTTCAACTGGCTGATATCACTGTAACAGAAGCGGGATTTGGCGCTGATTTAGGTGCGGAAAAATTCTTTGATATCAAATGTCGCATAGGCGACTTACAACCAGACTGTGCAGTTTTAGTCGTTACCACTAAGGCATTAAAATATAATGGTGGCTTAGGCAAAACACAGTGGGATCACGAAAATCTCACCGCTTTGGCAACGGGGATCGAAAATCTAGGTAAGCATATTGAAAATCTGAAAAAATATGGTGTTCCGGTTATTGTTACAGTAAATGCTTATGTGACAGACTCTGCTAAAGAGCATGAATTTATCGCCCAATATTGCCAGCAAAGAGGATGTCGTTTTGCCATTAGTCAAGTATGGGAAAAAGGTGGCGCGGGTGGTATTGAATTAGCCAATCAGGTTATTGATACACTAGAAAATGATGCACCACAGTTTCAATTACTCTACCCTGATAATATGCCTTTAAAGCAAAAGATAGAGACCATTGCTCAAGAAATTTATGGTGCAAAAGGGGTGACTTACAATGCTAACGCCCAAGAGATGCTAACAAAAATCGAGGATATGGGCTTTGGCCATTTCCCTATTTGTATGGCAAAAACGCAATATTCTCTATCAGATGATCCCGCATTACTTGGTCGCCCGACTGATTTTACCATTAATATCCGGGAAGTGTATGTCAGTGCTGGTGCAGGCTTTGTTGTTGCATTAACGGGCACAATAAATACGATGCCAGGATTACCTAAAAAACCGGCAGCAATGGCGATGGACGTTGATGATCATGGGGCAATAAAAGGACTGTTCTAAGGCACTTAAAACCTGCTCAATAAAGAATGCCAGTTAATACTAGCATTCTTATTTTAAATGGGTGAGTTTTTCAGTAATTATGAGCTTAATTAACCAAAAAGCGCATTAAACCAACCAGAGACTGTTTTAACCACAAAGTCCCAGATACGACTAAAGAACCCCCCTTCTTCAACCGCTTCTTTTACCACTAATGGACGCTGCTCAATCACTTCATCGTTTAGTAAGAAATTCACTGTTCCTACGACTTGATTTTGTGTTAATGGTGCTTCTAATTCGGGGTTAGTCAATGTAAAAGAGGCTTTTAAGTTCTTTAACTCTCCTTTAGGAATGGTGATTGATGCATCTTTAGCAACACCTAAAGCCACTTCACCTTTATCGCCATACCATACTTTTTGCGTAGTCAGGGGCACGTTCTCTTTTACAGGTGTCACGGTTTCAAAAAAGCGGAAACCCCAGCCGAGTAATCTTTCACTTTCAGCAAAACGCACTTTATCTGATGGCGCCCCTAAAACCACTGCAATCAGACGCATATTTCCTTCGGTTGCCGAAGAGACAAGGTTATAGCCAGCCCCATTGGTATGCCCGGTTTTTACACCGTCGACATTCATATTTTTATTCCACAATAGACGGTTACGATTTGGCTGGCGAATATTGTTGAAGGTAAATTCTTTTTCTTTATGAATATCATATTCTGAAGGTACATCGCGGATCATGGCAGCTGTTAATAACGCCATATCTTGTGCTGTGGTGTACTGCCCTTCAGAATCTAGACCGTGTACTGTTTTAAAGTGAGTGTTTTTTAAACCTAAATTCGCGGCATAGGTATTCATAAGATCAACAAAGGTTTCTTGGCTACCGGCAACATGCTCTGCCAACGCAATACTGGCATCATTACCAGATTGGATCACCATACCTCGATTTAAGTCGATCACTTTAACTCGATCGCCTGGTTTTAAAAACATCAAGGATGAGCCCTTTAAAACAGGATTACCCGTCGCCCAAGCATTGCGCCCAACAATAACAATATCATCGGGCGACATACGTCCCTCTTTTATCGCTTGTCCTACCACATAACTACTCATTATTTTGGTTAGACTGGCAGGATCTAGGCGCTCTTCAGGCTTCTCTGAAGCAAGTATTTTTCCACTGTTATAATCCATTAATACGTAAGATTTAGCCTCAATTTGAGGCGGCACAGGATTATTCACCGCAAAAGTAGGACTAGAAATAATTAGCAGTAAACCCATTCCCGCGGTAACCTTAGCCAATACGGATGGAAGATTTGTTTTCATTACCGATCATCCTTTTATATCAATTTGTTAAAGCTTTCCTACTATAGGGCTTTATGGAATAAGACGCCAACATTGATAGATAAAGATTTATCTTATATTCATATTTAACGCCCTACAGAGGGAATTTTTGTTACTTATCGTGGTTTAGGAGACCTTTATGTTAAAAGTCTGGGGTAGAAAAAACTCATCGAACGTTAAAAAAGTCCTGTGGTGTTTAAAAGAGCTTCAAGCTCCTTACGAACAAATTGATGTCGGAGGCCCTTTTGGTGGACTTCATGAGGCCAACTATTTAGCACTCAATCCCAATGCATCTATTCCTACCTTACAAGATGATGATTTTGCCTTATGGGAGTCAAATACCATAATTCGTTATTTATGTACCAAATATGAAAATTATCATCTCTACCCAACCGATGTAAAGCAACGCGCAAACGTTGAAAAATGGATGGATTGGTCAAATGGTAGCCTTTTTTCTCCAATCCAACAAATGATGATAAATCTTGTTCGCACACCAAAAGAGCAGCAAGATCCACAGCTTGTACAGAGCCTAAAAGCGAAATTAAACCAACTGATCAAAATTGCCGATGATCAACTGGCTAAAACAGCTTATTTTGCCGGTGACTATTTTTCATTAGCTGATATCGCTATTGCTCCTTTGGTATACCCATGGCTAGAGGTTTGCCAAGAAGGTGCAAATTATCCACATCTACAACGCTGGTTTGCACAATTAAGTGAAAATCAGATCTTCCGTGATGTCGTTTTACTGCCGGTAAATTAACTCATTGGCATTTTGTCGGGATCAGGATAGTGATAATGAAATCCGAGATCTCGGCAAATCTCCTGACCGTCGATCTCTCGTGCTGGCGGTTTATCTTCTAGAGCAAATTCAGGGGGAGTAAGATCTAACTGTGCAGCAGCACGGCTGTAAAAATCTTTCTTTTTAGGATGAATAGGCGCGCATAAATTATATAAACGGCCTCCTTCATTTTGAGCAAGCAGTTGCTCTATCGCAAAAATAACATCGTCTAAATGCACTAAATTGACACTCTGATGTGCACCTTTGACCTGTTTTTTACCGGATAAAAAGCGTCCTGCATGACGACTAGGCCCAACTAACCCCGCCAAACGTAAAATATCGACGGTCGTAAGTGGTAAGCGATGTAACCAATTTTCAACTTCCGCTATCATCTTAGCGGATTGCGTTTCTGGCCTAATATCAACTTCTTCTGTAATAACACCACTTTGATTGCCATATACTGAAGTAGAGCTAATATAAATCACTCTTGTCACATGCCGAGACATGGCGCTATCCACTAATGTTTGTATCCCTTCAACATAATCATATCCTCCCCCCGCCGCACTGGGAGGTAATGTAATAATCAGTACGTCAGTTTCCATTAAGTAATCAAAATCATCTCTATCACACTCAATAGCCGGTGTTAAATTCATTAGACAACAATCAACACCACTCATTCGTGCTGCTTCTACACCATCTTCTGTGGTTTTTGTTCCTTTTACTTGATATCCCGCTTCACGCAAGGCATTGGCAAGTGGTAATCCTAACCAACCTAATCCGACTATCGTGATCCGTTTCATTTTTTACCCCTACTTTCATGGCTTATTTAAATTATGTAACAAAACTTAATTTTATCCATTACTGATAAAAACTGCTTAAGCGTTATATATATTTAGCCTGCTTTAATATACTGGCGCACTTACTCGGTTAAGTAAAGAAAAGAAATATTAAAATTCTCTAAAAAACATAAGGTTACAATTTATTTAAATTATTATTAAAAAATAGGTTGCTTTTTACTTTATAAATCAGGTAGGTTGAAAGGCAGACAAATTCTAAATACTGGTTAATTATTTATAACGGGTATTTTTATTCGCTAGGAAAACATTATGTATAGCATTCAATTAAACCATCATCATCACCATCATCCTGACTAGTCTTTCAGGCGATGAGTGCTGGAAGACGTTTAGGTAACGCTTCCGGTGGTCTGAGTGCAGACAATAAAATAAAAACCCCGGAAGGCAACTTCCGGGGTTTTTTTATAGCTAAATTTCATAACAAGAATACGGACAAAGATAGGGTAACATTATGTTAGATAAAGCAAGATTACGAATTGCCATGCAAAAATCAGGTCGTTTAAGTGATGATTCACGAGCACTTTTAGCGCGTTGTGGCATTAAAATAAACTTAAACCAACAACGCCTTATCGCTTATGCGGAAAATATGCCTATCGATATTTTACGTGTCAGAGATGATGATATCCCCGGTTTAGTGATGGACGGAGTGGTTGATTTAGGCATTATTGGTGAAAACGTATTAGAAGAAGAATTACTAAAACGCCGAGCACAAGGAGAAAATCCAAGTTATATCACACTGCGTCGTCTTGACTTTGGTGCTTGCCGTTTATCTCTTGCTGCACCGGTTGATTTTGATTATCAAGGGGTTGAATGCCTCAATAATACCCGTATTGCCACCTCTTACCCTAATCTATTAAAACGTTATTTAGACCAAAAAGGGATCACCTTTAAATCTTGCTTATTAAATGGCTCCGTTGAAGTCGCACCTCGAGCCGGTCTGGCCGATTCTATTTGTGATTTAGTTTCTACTGGCGCCACATTAGAAGCCAATGGATTAAAAGAAGTAGAAGTTATTTATCGTTCTAAAGCTTGTTTAATTCAACGTGACGGTGAAATGGACGCAACAAAACAAGCCCTTATCGATCGCTTAATGACGCGTATTCAAGGAGTTATTCAAGCGCGCGAATCAAAATACATTATGTTACACGCGCCAAGTGATTGCCTTGAAGATGTTATCGCCCTATTACCGGGTGCTGAGCGCCCGACCATCCTTCCTTTAGCGGGTGATCAAAATCGAGTAGCAATGCACATGGTCAGCAGTGAAACCCTCTTTTGGGAAACGATGGAAAAACTAAAAGCATTAGGGGCAAGTTCAATTCTTGTTTTACCAATAGAAAAAATGATGGAATAAGGTGAGATGATGAAAACGGCGTTTAATACATTAAATTTCTGGGATAAATGCACCCAACAGCAACAACAACAGCTACTCACTCGCCCAGCGATATCCGCATCAGCGCCTATTACAGAGCAAGTTGCTACGATTATTTCTCAAGTACGCAACGATGGGGATAAAGCCCTTAAGGCACTGAGTCAAAAATATGATAAAGCGGCTCCCGATAGCGTATTGGTGACAAAAACACAGATTGACGCGGCTTGTGCAAGGCTCAATAACGAAATCAAACAAGCAATAGCGCAAGCCATGAGCAATATACGCCGTTTTCATGAAGCGCAAATTCCTAAAACCATTGAGGTAGAAACGCAACCCGGTGTATTTTGCCAACAAGTCAGTCGCCCTATTGATGCAGTAGGACTTTATATTCCCGGTGGATCAGCGCCTTTACTCTCAACAGTGATGATGTTGGGGCTACCGGCCCGTATTGCCGGTTGTCGCAAAATAATTTTATGCTCTCCGCCACCGATTGCTGATGAAATTTTGTATATTGCGCAACAAATTGGTATTGATGAAATATTCCAAGTCGGTGGTGCTCAAGCCATTGCTGCGATGGCTTTTGGTACAGAGTCTATCCCAAAGGTAGATAAAATTTTCGGCCCGGGAAATGCTTATGTGACAGAAGCAAAACGCCAAGTCAGCCAATCGCTACAAGGTGCGGCTATTGATATGCCAGCTGGCCCTTCGGAAGTATTAGTGATTGCTGATGCCGATGCTGATCCTGCCTTTATTGCCGCTGATTTACTATCACAAGCAGAGCACGGTCCTGACTCACAAGTGGTGCTATTAACCCCAGATGAAGCCCTTGCCAAAGCGGTCATTAGCGAGACGCAAGCCCAATTAACACAATTAACTCGCGCAGAAATAGCACAACAAGCCTTAGCCGAAAGTCGTGTCATTATCACCCGTGATCTCAACCAATGTATTGAAATCAGTAATCGCTATGGGCCTGAACACTTAATTATTCAGACTAATGATGCAGACTCACTTGTTGATAGCATTACTAGCGCCGGCTCAGTGTTCTTAGGGGCTTGGTCTCCTGAATCGGCGGGAGATTACGCTTCTGGCACCAATCACGTACTACCTACATACGGTTATACCGCCACCTATTCGAGTTTAGGCTTAGCCGATTTTATGAAACGTATGACCGTACAAAAACTGACTGCTCAAGGTTTGGCTGATTTAGCCAATACCATTGAAATATTAGCGCAAGCAGAGCAATTAACTGCACATAAAAATGCCGTCACACTTCGCGTTAACGCCTTGGCTCAAGGAGATAACTAGCCATGAACACGCCCTTTGATATTACCCTATTAGCCAGAAAAAATGTTCGCCAGTTAACCCCTTATCAATCAGCGAGACGTTTAGGTGGAAATGGCTCGGTTTGGTTAAATGCCAATGAATACCCTACCGCTCCTGACTTTACGTTTAATGAAAAAAATTTAAACCGCTACCCTGAGTGTCAGCCGGTTAACGTAATTAATCGCTATGCAGCATATGCAGGCGTTCAACCTGAGCAAGTGTTAGTTAGCCGAGGTGCCGATGAAGCGATAGAACTACTGATCCGTGCTTTTTGTGAGCCTGGTAAAGATGCTGTTCTCTATTGTCCACCCACTTATGGTATGTACAGCGTCAGTGCGGAAACCTTTGGTGTAGAACAGCGTGTTGTCCCTGCTCTTGCTGATTGGGAGCCTGATGTCAAAGCCATTGCATCACAACTTGATAATGTAAAACTTATCTACCTATGCAGTCCCAATAACCCAACGGGCAATATCGTTGAGCCTTCACTGATCCGCGAAGTATTAGCATTAGCAAAAGATAAAGCCATTGTGGCTATTGACGAAGCTTATATTGAGTTTTGTCCTCAAGCATCACTAGTCACTTGGTTACAAGAGTATCCGAATTTAGTCATTTTGCGAACTCTCTCTAAAGCTTTTGCATTAGCGGGGCTGCGTTGTGGCTTTGCACTTGCCAATTCACCTGTTATTGAATTATTACTTAAGGTGATCGCCCCTTACCCACTTTCTACCCCAGTTGCTGATATTGCGGCACAAGCATTAACTGACCAAGGTATAGAAGCGATGAAACAACGGGTAACGGAAATTGTACACAATAGAGCATATTTAGCAGATGCACTAAAAAATTTACCCAATGTTGAACAGGTTTATTGTAGTGAAACCAACTATATTTTAGTGAAATTCACTGATGCTGATTGTGTTTTCCGCAGTTTATGGGATCAAGGGATTATTTTACGCGATCAACAGCGTCAATATGGGCTGGCAGGTTGTTTACGCATCTCTATCGGTACACGTCAAGAGTGTGATAGCGTGATAACCGCTATAAAAAATAGACAAACGGCAAACGTATAAACATCACTAATGATAACAATAAAAAATCACCACTGAGGGATCTCAACCATGAGCCAGAAAATTCTTTTTATCGATCGTGATGGTACTTTGATCACAGAGCCACCAACCGATCACCAAGTTGATAGTCTCAATAAGCTTGCCTTTGAAAATGGCGTTATTCCCGCATTACTCAACTTACAACAGGCGGGCTATAAGCTTATTATGATCACCAATCAAGATGGGCTTGGTACAGACAGTTTTCCACAAGCTGACTTTGAACCCCCTCATAATCTCATGATGCAGGTTTTTTCTTCACAAGGTATTGTTTTTGATGAAGTATTAATCTGCCCTCATAAACCTGAAGACAACTGTCCTTGTCGTAAACCTGAAACAGGGTTAGTCACCCAATATCTGGTTGAAAGTGCTCTTGATAAAACCAATAGCTATGTGATTGGTGATAGACAAACCGATCTACAATTAGCTGAAAATATGGGGATCAACGGATTACGCTATAACGCCAATGAATTAAGCTGGTCAGCTATCAGTGAATTGCTGACGAAAAAAGATCGCTACTCCCACGTTGAACGTAAAACCAAAGAGACACAAATTGCCATTGATATCTGGCTTGATCGTGAAGGCGAGAGCCAAATTAGCACTGGAGTTGGTTTTTTTGATCATATGCTAGATCAAATTGCCACCCACGGTGGCTTTCGTATGAATATCAATGTACAAGGGGATTTAGTCATTGACGATCACCACACCGTTGAAGATACAGGTCTTGCACTCGGCGAAGCACTGCGAGAAGCATTAGGTAATAAACGCGGCATTGCACGTTTTGGTTTTACTTTGCCTATGGATGAGTGCCTAGCAAGTTGTGCGCTAGATATTTCTGGACGCCCTCACCTTGAATATAAAGCAGAATTTAAATATCAGCGCGTTGGTGATTTAAGCACAGAGATGATTGAGCACTTTTTCCGCTCTCTCTCTTACACTATGGGCTGCACTCTACACTTAAAATCAAAAGGCAAAAACGATCACCACAAAGCAGAAAGTCTGTTTAAAGTATTTGGTCGTACCTTACGCCAAGCTATTCGTGTTGAAGGAAATACCTTACCCAGTTCAAAAGGTGTGCTGTGATGAAAGTCGTCATTCTTGATACAGGTTGTGCTAATTTAGCCTCGGTTGCATACGCCGTACAAAGGCTAGGTTACGATCCGATTATTTCTTATGAAAAAAATATCGTGTTATCTGCTGATAAACTGTTTCTACCCGGGGTGGGAACAGCTAGTGCCGCTATGGAACAACTAAAAGCCCGTGAACTTATCCCTTTAATTAAAGCGTTAACCCAACCCGTATTAGGCATTTGCTTAGGAATGCAAATTTTGGCCTCTCTGAGTGAAGAAGGTCACAATATCCCTCTATTAGGATTAGTTGACGGTAATATCAATAAACTTGATACCAAAGGATTACCCTTACCGCATATGGGTTGGGATCAGGTATTAGCAAAACCCGCTCACCCTCTATTTCGCAATATTGACAGCGACGCTTGGTTCTATTTTGTTCACAGTTATGGTTTAGGGCTCAATGACTCAACCATAGCCGAAACAGAATATGGTTCACGCTTTAGCAGTGCCATTCAGAAAGATAATTTCTATGGGGTGCAATTTCACCCTGAACGCTCAGGAAAAGCGGGTGCTCAACTGATTAAGAATTTTTTGGAGATGTAACGCATTATGATTATTCCGGCATTAGATTTAATTGATGGCAAAGTCGTTCGTCTTCATCAAGGTGATTATAATAAACAACGTGATTATGATGATGATCCGATCCGTCGCTATCAACAGTATCAACAAGACGGAGCAAAATTATTGCATCTCGTCGACCTAACTGGTGCGAAAGATCCACTTGCACGGCAGATCCCACTATTAAAACAGCTAGTTGCCTGTGTTAACGTTCCTGTGCAAGTTGGTGGTGGTATTCGTAGCGAAGAAGATGTGAAGTCGCTATTAGCCGCAGGAGCAAGTCGAGTGGTGATTGGCTCTACAGCGGTGAGCCAGCCCGAATTAGTCAAAACATGGTTTGAGCGTTATGGTGCCGATGCGATTGTACTCGCCCTTGATGTTCGTATCGACGAACAAGGTAAAAAATGGGTGGCAGTAAGTGGCTGGCAAGAAAACTCCCCCTATACACTAGAAGAGATCATCGCACTTTATCAACCTGTAGGATTAAAGCATGTATTGTGCACCGATATTTCTCGTGATGGCACCTTAGCCGGTTCTAACGTCGAACTGTATAAAGAAATTAGCCAGCGTTTCCCTGAAATTTTATTCCAAGCTTCTGGCGGTATTGGCGATTTACAGGATATTGCAGCACTTCCTGGATCGGGTGTTGCGGGTATTATTGTTGGCAGAGCACTATTAGAAGGCAAATTCACATTACAAGAGGCGATATCATGTTGGCAAAACGCATAATTCCTTGTCTTGATGTTCGTGATGGACAGGTTGTTAAAGGTGTGCAATTTCGTAACCATGAAATTATTGGTGATATTGTTCCCTTAGCAGAACGCTACGCGAAAGAAGGTGCCGACGAGCTGGTCTTTTATGATATTACCGCCTCTTCTGATGGCCGAGTGGTCGATAAAAGTTGGGTATCGCGGGTAGCCGAAGTGATTGATATTCCATTTTGTGTTGCGGGTGGCATTCGCTCAGTAGAAGATGCCGGGAAAATTCTCTCTTTTGGGGCAGATAAAATCTCAATTAATTCCCCTGCACTTTCTGATCCAACACTGATTTCTCGCCTTACCGATCGCTACGGTGTGCAGTGTGTAGTTGTGGGAATTGATACATGGTTTGATGAAAAAACCGGGGAATATCTCGTTTATCAATTTACGGGTGATGAAAAACGCACACAACAAACGCCATGGAAAACGCTCGATTGGGTACAAGAAGTACAGCAACGGGGGGCGGGAGAAATAGTGTTAAACATGATGAACCAAGATGGTGTAAGACAAGGCTATGATTTAAAACAACTCGCACTGGTACGCCAAGTCACTCAGGTTCCCATGATAGCTTCTGGCGGTGCAGGTGAAATGTCACACTTTCTGGATGCATTTAAATTAGCCAATGTTGACGGTGCCCTTGCCGCTTCCGTATTCCATAAGCAGATCATTAATATCAACGAATTGAAACAGTATCTCACAGAAAATGGCGTTAAGGTAAGAATATAATGAATAATACAAAACTCGCCCAATTAGATTGGCAAAAAGTCGATAACCTAATGCCTGTCATTATCCAAAATGCTATTTCTGGTGATGTCTTAATGCTTGGTTATATGGATAAAGCCGCATTAGAAATGACGCTAAACAGTGGCAAGGTCACTTTCTATTCACGAACTAAACAACGTTTATGGACAAAAGGTGAAACATCAGGCAATTTCCTTAAATTGGTGGATATTTATCCTGATTGTGATAACGATACTTTACTTATTTTAGCTCACCCAATCGGGCCTACTTGTCATAATGGGACTGAAAGTTGTTTTGCTCCAGCTAAAAGCCAATGGGGATTTCTTTATGAGCTTGAGAACTTACTGCGCGAGCGTAAAAGCGCCTCGCCAGATAGCTCTTATACGGCACAACTTTATGCCAGCGGAACCAAACGTATCGCACAAAAAGTCGGAGAGGAAGGTGTTGAGACTGCTTTAGCTGCAACTGTTAATGATCGTGAAGAGTTAAAAAATGAAGCTTCTGATTTGCTCTATCATTTAATGGTGCTATTACAAGACCAATCGCTATCTCTATCTGATGTGATTGATTGCTTACAAAAGCGTCATAAAAAAGCGCAATAAAATAAGTGTCAGTCATTAAACTACATGACCACTTAATACTTAATAATATAAAAAACACCTCAAATACGACATTGATATTTGAGGTGTTAATTCTTTGCTTAAATAAGATGTTAACTTATATTAACCCTCTTATTTTTAGCGATTACATTGCTTGGCGGAATATCTCGATAACATCACTTTCACTACCTTGAACAGGGTTAGTGATGGCACATGCATCTTTTAATGCATTTTCAGCTAATGTTTTAAAATCTTCTTCTTTCACGCCTAATTCTTTCAGGCCTGCTGGAATACCGACATCTTTGGCGATTTTGCGGATCTCTTCAATACAAGCTTGCGCACCCTGCTCATCATTCATTGCCGAAACATCAACACCCATAGCTTGCGCTATATCTTTTAAACGACCTGCTGCTGCTTGGATATTATAAGCTTGAACATGAGGCAGTAATACTGCATTACATACACCATGAGGTAAGTTATAAAAACCACCTAATTGGTGAGCCATAGCATGCACATAACCTAAAGAAGCATTATTAAATGCCATACCCGCTAAAAATTGTGCATAAGCCATATTTTCACGTGCTGCTGTATCACCACCGTTTTCAACGACTTTACGTAAAGACTCACTGATCATCGTCACTGCTTTTAACGCACATGCATCAGTAATAGGATTAGCGGCAGTAGAGACATAAGCTTCAACAGCATGGGTTAACGCATCCATACCCGTAGCTGCGGTTAAACCTTTTGGCATACCAATCATTAACTCTGAATCATTTACAGATAAGATTGGTGTTACATTTTTATCAACAATAGCCATTTTAATATGACGCGCAGTATCCGTGATGATACAAAAACGTGTCATTTCAGAAGCAGTACCAGCGGTTGTATTAATTGCAATCAGTGGTAATTGCGGATGCTCAGAGCGATCAACCCCTTCATAATCGGCAATCTTACCACCATTGGCAGCGACTAGTGCGATACCTTTAGCACAGTCATGAGGAGAGCCACCACCTAAAGAGATAACACAGTCACATTGATGCTCTTTTAATAAGGCTAACCCCGCTTCAACATTTTCAACGGTAGGGTTTGGCGCTGTACCATCATAAGTAACGCTAGCAATACCTGATTTCGCCAGTAATTCACTCACTTTATTTACAACACCTAATTGATTTAAAACACTATCAGTAACAATCAGTGCTTTATGAAAGCCAAAGTCTTTCATTGAGTTTATCGCGTCTGCAAGACAACCTGCGCCTAATTTGTTTACTGAAGGGATATAAAATGTTGAACTGGCCATTATTGACTTCCTTTTAGTAATTTAATCTACGTTTTAATATGTTCTATTCTTTTTATTCTTAAATTGATCATTATCAATATAATGAATAAATATTAATTTTTTTATAATATTAGAGCTCTAAAATAATATAGATAATCTAATTATCCTATTAATTCAATAGGATAATACTATTAACATATTATCATTTGTAACAAAATAATTTGATAGGCTTATCAAAATAATAAATACCAAAGAAACATATCACCGCAGAAAAATTTTTTTAAAGTCGTATAATGACCGAATAAGAATACATGCTTAATCTTAGGAGTCATTGATGTCTTTGACTATTTTCGAGCAATTAACCACATTACTCAATAACCACCACGCCCGTTATCGCGTCATGGAACACCCGACCGCGGGTCGTTCTGAGGAAGTTGCTAAAATAAGAGGTACACAATTAGGGCAAGGGGCAAAAGGTCTAGTTTGTCATGTAAAAGGTAATGGTATTAAACAACATGTACTGGCCATTTTACCTGCTGATAAACAAGCTGATCTATCAAAACTCGCTATCGCTATTGGTGGGACAAGAGCCTCTCTTGCAAGCCCGAAAGAAGTTGATGAACTAACGCAATGTGTATTTGGCGCGATCCCACCTTTTAGTTTTCATCCAGCACTAAAACTGGTTGCTGATCCGCTATTATTTGAACGTTTTGATGAATTAGCCTTTAATGCTGGAACATTAGAACGCTCGATTATTTTAAATACACAAGATTATCAGCGGATTGCTCAGCCCGAGTTAATTCATTTTATTCGCCAAGATGATAATGATTAATAAAAGTACTATAAAATGCAGTTAAAAAGTATTTTTTAACTATAACTTTTTAATTACAAATAGTAAAAAGGTGCTGAAATTCAGCACCCCTAACACTTATAACTCACTGTTTTTAAAACTTACTCCATCCACTCAGTATGGAATACGCCTTCTTTATCAGTACGTTTATAAGTATGCGCACCAAAATAGTCACGTTGTGCTTGAATTAAGTTTGCTGGTAACACTTGCGCACGGTAGCTATCGTAATAAGAGATAGCCGCAGAGAATGTTGGCGTAGGAATACCTGCTTGAACACCATAACAAACAACATCACGCAATGCTTGTTGATACTCATCAGCGATATTTTTAAAGTAAGGTGCTAATAATAAATTAGCGATATTCGCATCGTCATTATAGGCATCAGTGATTTTTTGTAAGAATTGAGCACGAATGATACAACCTGCACGGAAAATTTTCGCAATTTCACCGTAATTTAGATCCCAGTTATATTCATCTGATGCAGCTTTCAATTGTTGGAAGCCTTGCGCATAAGAGACAATTTTACCTAAATATAGTGCACGACGAACATTCTCGATAAAGGCTTTTTTATCACCAGTAAATGCTTTTGGTGCTGGACCTGATAATACTTTAGATGCCGCCACACGTTGATCTTTCAGTGAAGAAATATAACGTGCAAAAACAGATTCTGTAATCAACGTAACAGGAACACCTAAGTCTAAAGAGCTTTGGCTAGTCCATTTACCGGTGCCTTTATTTGCCGCTTCATCAAGAATAACATCAACAAGGTAGTTACCTTCTTCATCTTTCTTACGGAAAATATCAGCAGTAATTTCAATAAGGTAGCTACTTAATTCACCTTTATTCCACTCGGTAAAAGTGTCCGCTAACTCTTCGTTAGTTAAACCTAGTGAGTGTTTTAATACTGAATAAGCTTCTGCTATCAGTTGCATATCACCATATTCGATACCATTGTGTACCATTTTCACATAGTGACCTGCACCATCTGCACCAATATAAGTGACACAAGGCTCGCCATCTGCCACCGCGGCAATTTTCTCAAGAATAGGAGCAACTAACTCATAGGCTTCTTTTTGACCACCAGGCATAATAGAAGGTCCTTTTAATGCCCCTTCTTCACCACCAGAAACACCCGTACCAATAAAGTTAAAACCTTGAGCCGATAGCTCACGATTACGACGAATAGTATCTTTAAAGAAAGTATTTCCGCCATCAATAAGGATATCGCCCTTATCTAAATGTGGTGTCAGCGCTGCGATGGTTTTATCTGTTGCTTCACCCGCTTTAACCATTAACAAAATACGACGCGGTTTTTCTAATGAATCAACAAATTCCTCAATAGAGTAATTCGGAACCAGTTTTTTACCTGGATTTTCAGCGATCACTTCATTGGTTTTATCGCTCGAGCGGTTGTAGATAGATACAGTGTAACCACGGCTTTCAATGTTTAGCGCAAGGTTACGTCCCATCACTGCCATACCAACCACGCCGATTTGCTGTTTTGACATGAAATAACTCCCGTCTGAATATAAACCTGCCAGTCTCAATGTACTGACAATTTGTTAACCTGATCACATAGTAACTCACTCTCTCATTTGGTGGTAGTTATTGATGCAATCGATATCGCATTCCTTATGGATAAAATGAAATTATTCTGCCACTATCAATAATAATTTATTGAAAAATTCCGCTAAATTGCTCATTATTCCCAAGTCGGCATATGCCGTCTTTATAGAAGGTAAAACAAACTGTATGGAATGGATCGTAGATCCGACGATATGGGTAGGTCTTTCCACCCTTATTGTTCTCGAAATCGTACTTGGTATTGATAACCTTGTTTTTATTGCTATTCTAGCAGATAAACTCCCAGCAAAATTAAGAGATAAAGCACGTATCACAGGATTATTGTGTGCTCTTATTATGCGGATTGTACTGCTATTTAGTCTCTCTTGGCTTATCACCCTAACCAAACCTCTTATCACACTGTTTGATCATCCTTTCAGTGCCAGAGACTTAATCATGCTCCTCGGAGGGATATTCTTACTTTTCAAAGCCACAATGGAGCTTAATGAACGGCTAGAAGGTAAAGATCATAACGAGGGAAAACAACGTAAAACCACGAGTTTTTGGTCTGTTGTTGCGCAAATTATTGTACTAGATGCTGTATTCTCTCTAGACTCTGTTATCACTGCGGTAGGGATGGTTGACCATCTCGGCGTTATGATTGCTGCTGTAACTATTGCGATGTTCTTGATGATCCTCGCAAGTAAGCCATTAACCACATTTGTCAATAATCACCCAACTATTGTTATTTTATGTTTAAGCTTCTTATTGATGATTGGTTTTGCCTTAGTTGCAGAAGGGTTTGGCTATCCAATACCTAAAGGCTATTTATACGCTGCCATTGGTTTCTCTATTATGATAGAGATATTTAACCAACTCGCACAGTTTAACCGTCGACGCTTCTTATCAGCTTCTCGCTCTTTGCGTGAACGTACAGCGGAAGCGGTATTGCGCATTATTAATGGTAAACCAGAAGCCTCTGAACTTGACCCTCACACTTCTGATTTAGTTGCTAATACAGAAGAGGTGTTTGATCCTCAAGAGCGCCAAATGATTGTGCGCGTTCTGGGTTTAAGCCAGCGAAACGTCAATAGTATTATGACTTCACGCCATGATGTTGAATATGTTGATCTAAAAGCCACCCAAGATGATATTCGCCAATTACTAGAAGAAGATCCCCATTCTCGTCTCGTTATTACCGACGAAGAAAATAGCGACGAACCTATCGGCGTGGTAAATGTTATTCAATTATTAAATCAACAGTTACGTAATGAACCATTAGATTTGCGTTTATTAATTACACAACCCTTAATCTTCCCTGAGGGGTTATCACTATTACAGGCATTAGAACAATTCCGTAATGCTCATACTCACTTTGCCTTTGTGGTTGATGAGTTTGGCTCTGTCGAAGGCATTGTTACCTTAACCGATGTAATGGAAACCATCGCCGGTAATTTACCAGTAAGTACAGAGGAAAATGACTCTCGTCACGACTTAGTACAGAATGAAGATGGCTCATGGACTGTCAATGGTTTTACACCGCTGGAAGACTTAGTGCTTTATATTCCTATTAAGTTGGATGAAAAACGTGAGTATGAAACCTTGGCTGGCTTATTGATGGAACACTTACAACGCGTTCCTGCCGTCGGTGAAAAAGTGGTTATTGATGGTATTGAATTTGAACCATTAGATGTACACAATCACCGTATTAATAAAGTACGTATTGTTGAACCAACACCTGAAGACGAAGAAAACGTCGACGAAGCTTAATTTCTATTAAATAACCAAATATCCGTCTCTAAGGCGGATATTTTTTATCTGAAAATGATGCTTAATAAAAAAACGGGCTTTGTCTATGCATAACAAAGCCCGTCAATAGAATGAAAAATAAAGTAGATAAAGCTAACTTTATTTCAATAATTTATTGATGATCAACCTAATGTGCTGGGTACCAGTATTTCCGTTGCAACAATCACAATCACAAGCCCGACCAATACTGGTACAGAAACGCGTTTCATCACTTCAAAAGGTGAAATTTTTGCCATTCCTGATACAGCAACTACCACACCCGATACAGGTGATAAAGTCCGTCCTAAGTTTGATGCTTGTAACATCGGAATAGTTAAGTAAGCAGGATTCACACCCATATTACTTGCTAAGCGCGGAATTAATTCAACGAAAGCATAGAAAGGCGCATTCCCTGAGCCGGTTGTCATTGCCGCGAGCATGGTAATTAAGACTAATGCAATCATCATAACAATTGCCCCTGATCCTAATGATTGTGCACCATCAATTAACGCGTGAATAAAGCCAACCGTTGTTAAACCTTGCGCAAAAACCCCTGCGGCAACTAATAACATTACCACTTGGGCAAATGCATCAGCCATACCACGGTAAGCAACTTCTAAACCGGCAAAAACTTCTTTAGCACTAAAGCTACGGATAAATTCAATAACCGCAGATAACATCATGCAAAGAATAATAATGGCAACAATATGAAGCTCTGGTAACCATTTACCATCAAAAACTAATACACCAATAATAGGTGTGAAAGGTAAAATCGCATAGAAATTAGGGGCGTGAGTTTTGATTTCGTTCACATCTAACATCTCTGTTTCAATATGCTCTTTACGATCAAGATAACGTTGCCAGAAAAAGTGAGCAATACACATCCCAAGAATTGCGGCAATAGAGATAGGCAGTGTTGTTTTAAACGCAAAATCAATAAGTGGCATTTCAGAAGCTTGTGCCGCTAAAATCACGTCACCAGAGGTTGGCGCCAAAATAATTGATGCAGGTGAAGCACAGATAGCTGCCGCCGCACCACGACTAATTCCCATATTGACCATCACTGGGAATAAGGTCGCCATCAATAACACACCAAGACCTGTTGCGGATGAAACAGCTAATGACATTAAACATGCAACAATATAAGCCGCTACCATTAAAAGATAAGGTGAGTTGATCATTTTTAATGGGCGTGAGGCAAGTTTCACGACCACGTCATTGGCACCAATATGAGTCATATAAGAAGCAAACCCACATAGCACCATGATCATCATCCCCAGATCACCACCACGGCTCATAAGTAGATTTTTTACATACTCAACAATATCGATTAAGCGATAACCGGTACTTGTGACACTGGCTGGTAATACTGATTTGCCCATAATCACACTGATGATAAGCAATAATAGCCCACCAGTAAGTAGCACACCTGTTGGCGAATATCCCTTAACAATGTAACGCCCAACACCCACAGCGACGAGGGCGCCG
The DNA here is from genome assembly GCF_963894685.1 of Proteus sp. G3927. Taxonomy (NCBI): domain Bacteria; kingdom Pseudomonadati; phylum Pseudomonadota; class Gammaproteobacteria; order Enterobacterales; family Morganellaceae; genus Proteus; species Proteus sp. G3927. The sequence continues at coordinate 121,735 of NZ_CAWQGX010000028.1, forward strand.
ATAAGAATTTCAATCATGTATAGTTCCTGTCTACGATAGTTATTTATAAAATGAAGCTTTTTGTTTTTATCATCATTTTTTTGCATTTAGTGCAATGGACACACTCTGCCCAAAGGCAACGTTGCAGTGTATGACATATATCAAAAAAAACGACTATTTTTTTACATGTAAACAGTACGAATGAGTATTTTTTAGGCAAAAACTGAATTAAATGATAAACATAATGCACTATGAGCATAATTTAATCATTTTATCCATTTTCTGTTAACGGTGACAGGGAACCGGGAACGTGGATAAGAAACGTAATGCAGCATCTGTGTTCCACAGATATTGTTTAATATAAGAGAAGAGATTATTAATCATAAATTAATAAAATCAATTTATTAGCCAAAAAATAAAATAAGGTGGAATAAAAATTTATTCCACCTTGTTAACAACTTTAAAAATTATATTTTTTTCAATAATTGATTAAGCGCTTTAACTTCGGGGCTATCATCTTGCTTATTTAACCAATTATCTATGGCCTGTTTTGCTTTTTGCTGTAATTGATCACGTAGTAATTTTTCAACGTTAAACTCATATTGGATAGCATTCCAATTACCATACAATCTTAATGGAATATCTATTTTGGCTAGTTGGCGAATAAATTCATTCTCTTTACCCCAACCTTTTTTGATATTAACCATCAGCATCACATCTAGATTATGACGTTGTAGATCTAATTGACCTTGCCCGCTGATCTGATAAGCACTTGCTTGAGCATCTAACTGATTTAACGTCACTCGGCCTTTAGGCGCTAGTTTAAACTGAGCAATCACACTATCTGCTTTGGTATAGTTCTCAATATCTTCAGGATAAACCACTTGATCGGTTGTTTGTGCAATAGATTGCTGGATCACTTGTGGAATATTTAATCCTAGCATTTTAAATTCGCTTAATGAGGTATCCAGCGTACCCTGCCAACTATTAAGAAACGCGTTGTGATTATATCCGGCACCTTCTAGATGCCCTTTAGCAGAAATTAAACCGCTGAAATTTTCTGGCTGATCAAAGACGCGTAATAAAGGTTGCAAAGGGATATTATTCATTGTGACATTCATACTAATATGCGCTGGCACAATGCTGGTAGAAATCACCGTAGGCAGTGAGAAATTTCCGTTTAGGATCTGCCCTTCTAACCTATCAATATTTAATGATTTGGGGTTATTTAATGCGGTTAATTTAACATTGTTTATTTCTAATTCTTTATACAATAACTTATTGAGCGCTAAGTTTAAGCTAAATTCAATATCACCCCAGTGGGTTAAATCATACGCTTTGTTTTCAATTGTCGCGGAGGTAATAACCGGGCGAGCCATAATAGTTGCATTGGGTGATGGTGCAGCCTGAGCATGGCTAAAGAATGAGAATGATGGCGACGGAGTATTCGCCAAGGTTAACGATGCCGTTTCAGATGAATTAGGCTGTGCTAACTCAGGTAATAGGGTATTTAAATTTAAAGTGTCCCCAGTTAATTCCACTTGATAGCGGTTCTTTTTAGCCAATTCAGCCGTGATGCTACCTTGTAGCTGACTCTCATTTGCCGTCATATTTAAATTATTTAAGGCAATAACATTTACACTATCATTTTTAATATTGAAATCTGAGGTTAAATTTCCGGAGATCCCTTGAGCCGGAAGTCCTATTCCCGATAATGCATAATCTAATTGAGCGATATTGCCACTGATTTGATATGGGTAGCCACTCATATCAGCATTAGCAACAACATTTAACATTAACTCGCGACGATCACGATTAATTTTGGTGCTCATCTCAAGGTTAATTTGTTTTTTGTCGTCCGTTTTTAATAATAAATTGATATCGCGTAAATTAAGTTGCTCTCCCCCTTTGGTTTGCCAAATAATCAAACTATCGGAGATCCTCACCTTAGCAATATTTAGTTGCCAACGATTTGTTTTTGGCTCAATAATCGGACGAGTACTGTCTCCATTGGCAACAGAAGGCGGGGTTATTTTAGGTATTGCTTTACTCTCAGGCGTTTGTCTAACCACGGCGCCTTTTAGCATCACTTCTTTTACTTCCAACTGGTGGGAAAGTAATGGCCATAATTCCACATCAAGACGCATATTATCAGCAGTGATCAATGGTTGCTCAGCACCGGGAGCTGTTAATGACATTTTACCACTAATAATGCTGAGTTTTGGCCAGACATGCCAACGCATATCATCTTGTAAGGTTAATTTATAGCCACTTTGTTTTTCAACGCGTTCAACAAGATAACCACGAAAATCATTAGGGTTAATGAGCAAAACTAATGTCGTTAAGCCTGCCAAAATCACTACAAGCAAAATGGCGAGTGTTGTCAAAAACCTTTTCATATTGTTACCCGCTTAATAAAGTTGATAATAGTCGTTAATGAAAAATTAATCTTCGCTAATCCGACTTCCTACCGCACCTTGTTGATTTTTATATTTCGCATCTTGGCGACGATTGTAAGGCCTATCCGCAGAGCCTGACATAGGTTCAAAACTTAATGCGCCAATCACCATACCCGGTCTTAATGCTAATGGCAGTTTACCTGAATTAAAAAATTCTAATACGATGTGTCCATGCCAGCCCGGATCAATTCGGTGAGCCGTGACGTGTACCATTAATCCCAATCGCGCTAAAGATGAGCGTCCATCTAACCACCCTACTACATTATCCGGTAATGTGACAGACTCTAATGTAACCGCCAAGGCAAGCTCTCCGGGATGAAGATAAAAAGCTTCGCCTTCTGGTAATACAATTTCATCACTCATCACCCGCTCAAGGGCCTCATTAACTTCATTTTTGGGGCCACTGAGGTCAATGTAAGCCGCAGTATGTCCTTGGAAAACACGAAACTGGTTACCCAAGCGAACATCCGCTGTTGCGCCGTTAATTCGCTCGACAGGCGGGCGGGGTTCAATGACTAATTTACCTTCATCAAGCCACTGAATAATATCACGGTCGCATAATCGCATTTTATTTCCCTTCTTCAAGTTAAACAGGCAGTTTCATGGTTAATCATGCATGAAAGCTGCCTACAAATGAACTCAATTATTCACAAAACTGTCCGATTTTTGCTTTCAAAATATCGATCGCAACACGGTTTTTTCCCCCTCTAGGCACAATAATATCGGCATATTGTTTAGAAGGCTCAATAAACTGGAAGAACATCGGACGAACAGTTTTATTATATTGTTCAATAACAGAATCTAGACTACGCCCACGTTCATTCACATCACGTTTAATTCTACGCATTAGACAGATATCTAATGGCGTATCGACAAAGATAGAAAAATCCATCTCTTCACGTAAGCGCTTATCTGTTAATAACAGAATACCTTCAATAATAATAACTTTTTTTGGTTTAAAATGAATGGTTTCTGATTTACGGGTGTGAGCGACATAATCATATTGAGGGAGTTCGATGGCGTTTCCGGCTTTTAGTTCACACAAGTGTTGGTATAAAAGTGCGTGATCCATCGAATTGGGGTGGTCGTAGTTAACTTTATATCGCTCTTCCATTGTTAAATCACTTTGGTCACGATAATAGCAATCTTCTGGTATCACACCGATATTATGATCACCTACTTGCGCTCTTAATTCACGGTAAAGTGTACTGGCAATAAGACTTTTACCTGAAGCAGAGGCTCCAGCGATACCTACAATTGTGCACTGATGTGCTGTGTCAGCCATAATAAAAAACCTGGTTTGAAATAAAAAAGAGGAATAACGTAATAATATGTAAATATTACGCTCGCGCAGATTATAGTTTTGAAATCCTTCTGGTTCCAGCGTAAAACCAAAAATCTCTTTGTTTTTTATCAAAAATAGTCAGATTTCAGCGGATAAAAAAAAGGAAGCCTAAAAGACTTCCCATAATAATCAATAGATTATTGTTTCACCGCTTATACCGCGCGGAAAGAAATTTCCGTTGGAATAGCATCCCCATCCCAATACATTTGCGCAGAAACTGTTGAAGCAATTTCACGATAGATATCAGCGAATTCACCTTCTGGATCACGCATCACCGTCGGTTGTCCGCGATCTAAATCTTCACGTAAAGAGATATGCAGTGGAATTTGACCCAATAATTGGCAATGATATTTTTCGGCTAATTTCTCAGCACCACCAGTACCAAAAATAGGCTCAAGATGACCACAATTGCTACAAATATGCGCACTCATATTCTCAATAATACCTAATACGGGTACATTGACTTTTTTGAACATGACAATGCCTTTCATCGCATCCACCAGCGCAATATCTTGTGGTGTTGTAACAACAACGGCGCCAGTCACCGGAATATTTTGTGATAAGGTCAATTGAATATCACCCGTTCCTGGTGGCATATCGATCACAAGGTAGTCTAAATCAGGCCATAACGTATCTTGCAGCATTTGCATCAACGCTTTACTTGCCATTGGACCACGCCATACCATGGCATTATCGTCTGTGACTAAATAACCGATAGAGTTAGATGCTAGACCATACGCCATAATAGGTGCCATATGTTGCCCATCTGGTGAAGTTGGGCGTTCCATGGTTGTACCTAACATATTAGGAATGGATGGGCCATAAATATCCGCATCCAGAATACCAACTTTAGCCCCTTCTTGTGCTAGCGCTAAAGCAAGGTTTACCGCGGTACTGGATTTACCCACCCCGCCTTTACCTGAACTCACCGCCAGAATATTACGTACGCCATTAATACCTGGAAGATCGTTTGCACGACGTAGTGTGGCAATATTATGTTTTAGCTTCCACTCAACAGCTTTGGCTCCCGTCATATTACGCAGCTCTGCCGTTTTTTCTTCAATCAGTTGTTGGAAAGGTTTTTTCCACACAAACGGCATCACTAATTCGATATGAAGGACATCATCAATCATCGCACACTGATGTAATGCTTTTAGGGAAAGCAGATTACGTTTCAATGTCGGGTGTTCAAAAGTAGACAAGACACCTGAAACTTTTTCTTTCAGAATCTCAGGGGTGGTCTGCTCGGGGGATTTATCACTCATCCCGGCTCCTCTCATTTTCGTTATTCATTAAATATCTGAGTGCACCTATCATATCAGATAGTCAATGACTACGATAATGCCTTACCTCAATTTGCCAAGCGAAATTTCTCTTGCAAAAACTCTATGATTGCCCTAGCGACATCATGACGGATAGGTTAACATCAAAGACCCTTTTTTTAATTTAATGGAAGTAAGATCCTTACTATGTCTCACGTCGCGAATAAATTATTGGTAACCTGCGCGTTACCTTATGCTAACGGTTCAATTCATCTCGGTCATATCCTTGAACACATTCAGGCTGATATCTGGGTCCGTTACCAACGAATGCGCGGCAAAGAAGTTCATTTCATCTGCGCTGATGATGCTCACGGCACGCCTATTATGCTGAAAGCTCAACAATTGGGTATTACCCCAGAAGCCATGATTGAAGAGATGAGCAAAGAGCATCAACAGGATTTTGCCGGTTTTAATATCAGCTACGATAATTATCACTCCACACACAGTGAAGAAAATCGTCAATTATCGACGAAAATTTATCTAGCCCTGAAAAAAAATGGTCATATTAAAAGTAAAACGATTTCTCAACTTTATGATGAAGAAAAAGGCATGTTCTTGCCTGATCGTTTTGTTAAAGGGACTTGCCCTAAGTGTAAAGCGCCCGATCAATATGGTGATAACTGTGAAGTATGTGGGTCAACTTATAGCCCGACAGAATTAATTAATCCTCGCTCTGTGGTATCGGGTTCAACGCCGGTAATGCGTGAAACTGAACACTATTTCTTTGATCTCCCAGCCTTTAGCAATATGTTGCAAGAGTGGATCCGCTCCGGTGCATTGCAAGAGCAAGTAGCCAATAAGATGCAAGAGTGGTTTGACAGCGGTCTGCAACAGTGGGATATCACCCGTGACGCCCCTTATTTCGGTTTTGAAATCCCTGATGCGCCGGGTAAATATTTCTATGTTTGGTTAGACGCCCCTATTGGTTATATGGGCTCATTCTTAAACCTATGTGAAAAGCGTGGTGATTTAAGCTTTGATGAGTTCTGGAACAAAGAGAGCAAAACTGACTTATACCATTTTATCGGTAAAGATATCGTTTATTTCCACAGCTTATTCTGGCCGGCAGTGTTAGAAGGTAGTGAATACCGTAAACCAACCAACCTATTTGTGCATGGCTATGTCACCGTCAATGGTGCGAAGATGTCAAAATCTCGCGGTACCTTTATTACGGCACGTGCCTATCTTGATCACTTTGATGCTGATTGCCTACGCTATTACTATGCGGCAAAACTTTCATCACGTATTGATGATATTGACCTAAACTTAGAAGACTTTGTACAGCGTGTAAACAGCGATATCGTCAACAAGGTGGTTAACCTCGCGTCCCGTACTGCGGGTTTTATCAGTAAACGCTTTGATGGCAAATTAGCGGCAAGCCTTGATGATGCGAAGTTATATCAACATTTCGTCGATATGCAAGAAAGCATCGCACAATGTTTTGAAAACCGTGAATTTGGTAAAGCCATTCGTGAAATTATGGCATTAGCAGACGAAGCTAACCGCTATATTGATGAAAAAGCGCCTTGGGTGGTTGCTAAACAAGAAGGTAAAGAGGCTGAGTTGCAAGCTATTTGTACTATGGGAATTAACTTATTCCGTGTACTGATGACTTATTTAAAACCAATTCTACCTTCTTTAACAGAACGTTCAGAAACCTTCTTACAAACTGAATTAACTTGGAATGCTCTGTCGCAACCGCTGTTAAACCATGAAATTACTAAATTTAAAGCATTGTTTAATCGTATTGAAATGGATAAAGCCAATGCAATGGTAGAAGCTTCAAAAAGTACCATTGCGCCAGTCAAAGAAATCACGGGCCCATTAGCAGACGCGCCTATTCAAGAAACCATTAAATTTGATGATTTTGCCAAAATTGATATGCGCATTGCTGAAATTAAACAGGCTGATTTCGTTGACGGCTCAGATAAGTTGCTAAAATTAATACTGGACTTAGGGGGAGAAACACGCCAAGTATTCTCCGGCATTCGTTCTGCATACCCTGATCCGAAAGTATTAGAAGGTCGCTTAACTGTTATGGTTGCAAACCTAGCACCTCGCAAAATGCGTTTTGGAATTTCAGAAGGTATGGTGATGGCCGCAGGCCCTGGTGGTGAAGATATTTTCTTACTTAGCCCAGATAGTGGGGCTAAACCGGGTCACCAGGTGAAATAAAAACTGACCTTTATTCAAAATGCAAATACAAAGCGGGGTTCTATAAAGAGCCCCGCTCTTTTTTTATTGTGATCCATAGCACACTTTGAAAATTGGTGTATGATAAATACGTCAGTTGATTTAGGACACATATCTATGAAATCTAAGCGGGTGCAGATTACAATCTGGCACTATATACGATCATTTTTTATACTTTATCTTTGTCTTTTTGCCGGTAATCTTATTTCAGCCTTATTACCTTTCGCGGTGCCAGGCAGTATTGTTGGACTACTTATTCTATTTGGTTTACTTGCCTTCCAGCTTATTCCACTACGTTGGGTAAAACCCGGTGGTAATATTTTACTGAAAAATATGTCATTGCTCTTTATTCCTATCGGGGTGGGTGTAATGAACTATTATAATTTATTAAGCCAACAACTCTTTCCTATTGTTCTGGCCTGTGTTGTCAGTACCTTTGCGGTGATGGCGCTAGTCGCTTACTGCTCACATTACGTGCATCGTGAACGTCCTATTATCGGTGCTAAACCCGATAAAGTAGAGGATGTAGAATTAGCAGAACAACAAGACGACGACAGAGCGTTAAGTGAGAAGAAAAAATGTTAATATTAATGAATATTTGGTGGTCATTACCGCTAACACTTATTATTTTCTACTTAGCACGTAAACTGGCTGCTCGATTTAAATGGCCTATTTTAAATCCGTTATTGATTGCTATTGTTGTTATTATTCCTATTTTATTAGTGACACACACCGCTTATGAGGATTATTTTGCCGGAAGTCGTATCCTTAACGACTTGTTGCAACCAGCTGTTGTTGCTTTAGCTATTCCTTTATATCAACAATTACACCAAATACGCGCACAATGGAAATCGTTAATTAGTATCTGCTTTATTGGTAGTATCGCCGCCATGGCTAGTGGTACAGCGATTGCATTATGGGCTGGCGCTACTCCTGAAATTGCCGCCTCCATTTTGCCTAAATCGGTAACAACCCCTATCGCAATGGCTGTTGCGGATTCCATAGGTGGTATTCCTGCAATCAGTGCTGCATGTGTTATTGCAGTAGGTATTTTAGGTGCCATTTTTGGTCATACGCTATTTAAAATATTACGTATTCCAACTCACGCTTCTCGTGGTTTAGCGATGGGAACAGTCTCTCACGCAGTGGGTACTGCAAGAGCAGCTGAAATCGATTATATTGAAGGGGCATATAGTTCATTAGCATTAATGACTTGCGGTATTATTACTTCACTTACTGCACCCTTTATTTTTCCTTTTATTTTGCACCTTTTTAGCTAATTAGCTAAATCAAGAGAACACATAAAAAACCTTCGTTCAGAGCGAAGGTTTTTTATGCTAATGCTAAAATCAATTTACTATAAATTTGAGATGCATCTCCCAATTAATCATTCAGTTGCAATAGTTTCATTGAAAATATGATTTTAATCACATATAAGAATAGGTAAAGATGCCTAAAATCTTACAATAGCAGAAGATTAATGGGAGACACCTATATGCATACTCGTTTTCAGGCAATTTGGTCAGATTTATCCCCTCAATTACAACAAGCACTTACGCCTTATCTTGAGCAGGATGAATTTCCGGCAATGTTCACTGCAGAACAAGTTAATGCGTTAAAAACACAGTTACAATGTAATGATGATGAGTTAGCCCTCGCATTACTGCCTGTTGCAGCCGCTTGTGCTGTGACACCTATCTCTCATTTTAATGTGGGTGCCATTGCTCGTGGTGAAAGCGGCCACTTCTATTTTGGGGCAAATATGGAGTTTGCTGGCGCCCCATTACAACAAACGGTACACGCAGAGCAAAGTGCGGTTACACATGCTTGGTTACGCGGTGAGTCTCGTTTAGTTGCCATCACAGTTAACTATACCCCTTGTGGTCATTGTCGTCAGTTTATGAACGAACTAAATAGCGGCACTCATATTGCAATCCATCTCCCAGGCCGAAAAGTGGCGACCTTAGGTGACTACTTACCTGATAGCTTTGGCCCTAAAGATCTCAATATCACTACCCTACTGATGGATAAAGTTAATCACGGTTATCAAATAAATAACACTAGCCAACTAGCACAACAGGCACTACAAGCAATAAATCGTAGTCATGCCCCTTACAGCCATTCTCACAGTGGTATTGCTGTACAGATGAAAAGCGGCAAGATCTTTCAAGGTAGTTATGCTGAAAATGCCGCATTCAATCCTAGTATGCCACCATTACAAGCGGCACTTATTGCATTAAATATGGCGGGTGAAAATGTTATGGATATTGAGTCTGCAATATTAATTGAAAAAGCAGACAGCCTATTAACTCAGTGGGATGCCACACAAGCAACATTAACAGCTTTAGGTTGCCGCCAAATACAGCGTGTCACTTTGTAACATTTTTTAACTTATACCGTTAAATTGTCCTCATAAAAAAGCATCAGCATGTAAATTTTTGCTGATGCTTATCAGAAAAAGTCATAACAATTGTATCTATCTCTCATTTCTAAGCAGAAAAATCATAAAAAAATAACATAAGCTGTACATATTTTTATTATTTTGTAGGATCTACACTTGTCATGTGACTAACTGCCTTACAAGAGTATTTTTCATGGAACTGGAACACGAAAGTAAACGTCCTCTCTATATCCCGTATGCAGGCCCAATCCTGCTTGAATTTCCCCTGTTAAATAAAGGTAGTGCTTTTAGCGAAGAAGAGCGCAGCACCTTTAACCTTCATGGTTTACTGCCTGAGGCAGTAGAAACCATTGAAGAGCAGGTGGAACGCGCTTACCGTCAATATCTTGATTTTAAAAATGATAACGATAAACACATCTATTTAAGAAATATCCAAGATACCAATGAAACGCTATTTTATCGTCTGTTGGAATCTCACCTTACTGAAATGATGCCCATCATTTATACCCCCACAGTAGGTGAAGCTTGTGAGCACTTCTCTGATATTTACCGCCGTGCGCGTGGACTTTTTATCTCTTACCCTAACCGCGCCAATATTGATGATATGCTACAAAACGCCACCAAACAAAACGTAAAAGTGATTGTGGTCACAGATGGTGAGCGTATCCTTGGTTTAGGTGACCAAGGTATCGGTGGTATGGGTATTCCTATTGGTAAACTCTCTTTATATACCGCTTGTGGTGGAATAAGCCCCGCTTATACCTTACCCGTTGTACTGGATGTTGGCACCAATAATCCACAACGTTTAAATGACCCACTTTATATGGGCTGGCGCCATCCACGTATTACCGGAGATGAATATAACGAATTTGTCGATGAATTTATTCAAGCCGTTAAACGTCGTTGGCCAAATGTACTGCTGCAATTTGAAGATTTTGCACAAAAAAATGCCATGCCGTTATTAAATCGTTATCGTGATGAATTATGTTGCTTTAATGATGATATTCAAGGTACTGCCGCTGTGACATTAGGTAGTCTAATTGCGGCAAGTCGTGCTGCGGGGCGTCAATTAAAAGATCAAACTGTCGCTTTCTTAGGTGCAGGCTCAGCCGGTTGTGGTATTGCAGAGCAAATTATTGCACAAATGAAGTCTGAAGGACTAAGCGACGAACAAGCTCGTGCACGTATCTTTATGGTTGACCGTTTTGGTTTGTTAACGGATAAACTGCCAAACTTACTCGATTTCCAAAGCAAGCTTATTCAAAAAAGCGAAACGCTGGCCGATTGGCAAACAGAAACGGATGCAATTTCACTGTTAGAAGTGGTTAAAAATGCTAAGCCAACCATTCTGATTGGCGTTTCTGGTCAAGCAGGACTTTTCACTGAAGAGATTATTCGTGAAATGCATAAGCATTGTGAACGTCCTACCGTGATGCCTCTTTCTAACCCAACGTCTCGTGTTGAAGCGCGTCCTGAAGATATTATCAATTGGACTGATGGACAAGCTCTTGTTGCTACAGGAAGTCCATTTGCCCCAGTCACCTATAAAGAGAAAGTGTATCCTATTGCACAATGCAATAACTCATACATCTTCCCAGGTATTGGCCTTGGCGTTATTGCAAGTGGTGCAAAGCGTGTTACTGATGCCATGTTAATGGTTGCAAGCCGTGCGTTAGCCGATTGCTCGCCTATGGCAAAAGAAGGCGATGGCCCACTATTACCTTTATTAGCCGATATTCAACAAGTTTCACGTTATATTGCTAAACAAGTTGCCAAAGAAGCACAGGTGCAAGGTGTTGCAACGGTCACGTCTGATTCTGCTTTAGAAGAAGCGATTGAACGTAACTATTGGGAGCCTGAATACCGTATTTACAAGAGAACGTCATTCTAATTGAGTTAAAATCATTAGGTTTCATTCTGAAAAGCGCACTATTATCACTAATAGCGCGCTTTTTTCTTGCTTCCCAATTAGTGCTCAAGTAGCCTTTAACCTATTAGAAAACCCTGAGTCATTAAGGCAAGGATATGCTAAAGCGCCTCATTTATCTCTTTTTGACCCTTTTTATCTTAGTTGCGGTGGCATTAATTGCTTGTGATCGCTGGATAGGTGTAAAAACTAGCCCCTATATATTTGAAGATATAGATAAACTACCCGCCAAAAAAGTAGGCATGGTATTAGGTACTGCTAAATATTACACCACAGGCTATCTTAACCAATTTTATCAATATCGTATTCAAGGTGCTGTTAATGCCTATAACAGCGGCAAAGTGCAATATCTGTTACTCAGTGGAGATAATGCACAGCATAGCTATAATGAACCCAATACGATGCGTAAAGATTTAATTAAAGCAGGCATACCGGCATCGCGTATCGTTATGGATTTTGCTGGATTTAGAACTTTAGATTCGGTAGTACGCACAAAAGAAGTGTTTGGAACAGATGGCTTTACTATTATCACTCAGCGTTTCCATTGCGAACGAGCCGTATTTATTGCCCTTGAAAAAGGCATTGATGCCCAGTGTTTTGCTGTTGCTTCGCCGAAGAGTATGTTTAAGGTGCGTGTACGTGAAGTTTTAGCCAGAGCAGGTGCAGTTGTCGATCTCTATATATTAAAACGCGAACCGCGTTTTCTAGGTCCACCAGAAGCGATACCTGCTGTACAAAATATTCCTGATGATATTAAGGGCTATCCGGCGGTTTCACCACAAGAGGTAGAAGCGTTGCCATTAAACAATGGCAAAAACAGTTAAAAGCGTTTAGCTAACCCTGTTGACGAGTGGCGCCACAGCCACTCGATTGGCCCTTGAGAAAAATAGCGTAACCACGTTACAGCAAAGATAATATTTATCCCCCAAATAGCCATCACAAATAGCATAAGCTGCAATAAAGTAAATTGGTTAAATAACCCCATCCGCTGGAAAAGCGTCGTGCCAATAATACTCTGTAGTAAATAGGTGGTAAGCGCCATTTTCCCCACACAACGTAAAGCATAGGCGATAAAACTGTGTTGAATATAAGGCCATGCCCAATAGAGTAAAGCAATATAACCTAAGCTTTGAATAATTTGGATCACCATGGTGATAGGCTGAGCCACTACCGCAGACCACATATAATGCCAATCTAAATAATAATCGGTAATAACAAGCGTCCCTTGGAAAAGTAAACTTATGACTAAAAAACAAACCGCTATCAAACCATAATGAGACTGTGAATAGCATCGTTGTAACCAACCGGATGCCATTAACGCCGCCCCCATTAACATGGCGCCAATTAAAAACCAACTATATTGACGAACTAAATTAAAAATAAAATCACTCAGTTCATCTAATCGCCAGTAGATACTATTTATATAGTTTCCGGTTTTCCAGTTAGTCTCTATCATGGCGGAATAGTCAGAGCTATACCAAACTATTTCAACAAAATCACGATAGTAATAAAATAAAAAAGCTAAAATAATCGCGCCAAATAAATAGAGCAGCAGCCCAAGGATAAATTGCCGCTTAATAGGTAATGCTTTAATAAAAAAGAGAACAAATAATCCGCAAATACTATAAGGAAATAAGATATCCCCTTCCCATAGTAATAGGGTATGAATAATACCGATTAATGCCAGAATAATTAGGCGAGAGACGTTCCAAGCAACAGAGCGTTGAGATAATAAATAAAGTGTTCCGCCAAATAGCAGCGCAAAAATAAACAGAAACTTTCCTTGGGTAAATAAATTTAGCCCCATCCAAGTAAGTTTGTCCGCAAAAGTCGCCTCTCCTGAATGCATAGGATTAAATGAGGCAACTCTTAATAAGGCAAAACCTGAGATATTGAGTAATAAGATGCCAAGGATCGCTATTCCTCTCAACGCATCTAAAGCGTCGATGCGTTGACGTGAACTTTGTTCCATTTATTCATCTCAAAGATGGCGTACAGCACGCAAAAACTCTTGGCGAGTATTTTGGCTAGATTTAAATAGTCCACCTAATGAAGTTGTGGTGGTTGCACTGGTTGCATCACGAATGCCTCTTGCTTTTACACAATAGTGAACGGCATCAATAGAGACAGCAACGTTTTTCGTCCCCAATAGCGTTTGTAAGGCAATCAATATTTGTTGCGTTAAACGCTCTTGCACTTGAGGGCGTTGTGCGAAGAACTGCACAATACGGTTAATTTTTGATAAACCAATCACTTTATCTTTAGGAATATAAGCAACCGTTGCTTTACCATCAATAGTGACAAAATGGTGCTCACAAGTACTGGTTAATGTGATGTCACGAACAGTGACCATTTCATCAACCTGCATTTTATTTTCAATCAGGGTGATTTTAGGAAAGTTGTGATAATCCAAGCCTGAAAAAATTTCATCAACATACATTTTCGCAATGCGATGTGGCGTTTCCGCTAAACTGTCATCACTTAAATCTAGGTTTAACAATTTCATCACTTCCGTCATGTGATGTTTAATTTGTTGTTTACTCTCACTGGGTGAAAGTTTTGGCTCACGAAGAGGCGTTTCCAAACCACGCTCCACTAACGCGGCATGTACCCATTGCGCCTCTTTACTTAATGTTGATGACATTGGACTCTCCGATAAACACATTAATTAAGTCTCTGTTACCTAATTCAACGATAACCGTTACACTTTAGATGAGCTGAATCACATTATCCAGCAATACTGCATTTTTGGTTATGAAATTATTGCTTTTTTGTCATTTTTTATTGTTTTACCCTTTATTGTTTTCTTTCATACAAACCAAAATACCGCCGATGATCAATATCACAAAGGCGACATATAATGCCGGCTCTAGTCTTCCCGTTAACGCCGTTGAAAGGAAGGAAACCAGAGGCCCAACTAGCTGTCCAATAGCATAAAATGTTGTTAATAATCCTGCCATATAACGAGCATGATCAGGTGCCAACTCTTTACCACGTAAAAATGCCAATTGCACCGCACACATTAACCCTCCCCCCACTAAAAATGCGCCAATAGCAAGACCTGTAATTGTGGGTAGCCATTCGGCAATGATGATCCCCAGTGCTTGCAACCATAGTGTTATCGCCAATCGTAATTGTGTATTAAGGACATTACGTGTCAGTATCGCGATCCCAATACATAAAGCTGCGGAAGCACCAAAAATAGGCCAGACAAATTGAGCAACTAAGCTACCGGGAAAACGTTCCGTCGCCATTTGAGATAAAAAGGTTGCAGGTAAAATATAACCAAAGCCCGCAAAGGTATAACCCCAAATCAATTTTTTCATCGCCGGCGTTAAGATAAGTGGCTCTACTTTGACTTGCTCACGATTAATTGACCAAGGTTTGGGTAAATGATAGCTCACATAAATTGCACAAATAAATGCCAACACACCGTAAATCAACCAACCTGTTGTCGCACTCATCTGCCACTTGAGAATGAATACCGCAAGAAGGCCACTAATAAAGATCCCCGCCCCTGTTCCTGCATAGACTGCCACACTTAATGCCGGGCGATTTAAACGGGCTAATACTTCATTTGCCCACGAAGCAACGAGCACTAATGTCCAACCGCTTGCCCAACCAATAAAAAAACGGGCAATACTATGAGTTAAAGCATCATTAAGTACCGCACTAAGCAGTGTAATGATCACCGCTCCCCATAATCCCCCCCAAAGCCGATAGCCCACACCTTTAGTTGCTTTCATCGCATCATATGAACCAGCTAAATATCCTAGATAATTAAATGCAGCAACAATACTGGCACTGGTTAATGTCAGTTGTGTGTCCGCAATCATTAGCGGTACTTGAGGCGTAAAAGTAAAACGCCCTATCCCCATAGCAACAACTAAAGCAAGGAAACCACTAAAAGCGATATGAAAGGCTTGTGCTGAATGGCTTGGGTGGGTTGAGGTATTCATAAGGCTCCATTGTATTGATGTTATTTATTACATTTAAAATACAACAATATTATTAACACATTAACTAACAGTTTTGTTTTAAATAGTTAACATTTTATGTTGAGTAATATTTTCTTTTTTTGCTGATGAGATGATCGCTAACATGATGTGCTTCATCGTGATAGATTAGTATCATGAAATAAAACAGAACATTTCGATAGATTTGGAGTATACAATGAGTCAATGTCAGGTTAGCGGTTTGTTATCCCTTGATGAGGCGCTAGAAAAATTACTTGAAAAACCGGTGGCAATCACAGATACCCTTAGTATCCCTTTGCATAAGGCAGCAGGTTATATCTTAAGTGAGCACATCACTTCACCACTCAATGTACCTCCTTTCGATAATTCTGCCATGGATGGTTACGGTGTACGTTATACGGATCTAAACACTCAATCTCCTTTACCTATTGCAGGCAAAGCGTTTGCTGGAGTCCCTTTTGAAGGTGAATTACCACAAGGACAATGTGTTCGTATCATGACCGGAGCCATGATACCCGCAGGTGTCGATACCGTTATTATGCAAGAAGAAACACAAGTGACTGACAACGGTATTCTTTTTCCACATCCGGCCAAGCTTGGACAAAATATTCGTCGTATTGGTGAGGATATAAAACAAAACGATATCGTCTTAGCCGCAGGAACAAAACTTTCTACAGCACAGTTACCTCTTATTGCTTCACTCGGTATTGCCAATATTAATGTTTACCGCAAATTAAAAGTGGCCGTATTTTCAACGGGTGATGAGTTGCAAACTATTGGCCAACCATTAAAAGCGGGGCAAATCTATGATACTAACCGCTTTGCCGTACGCTTAATGTTGGAAAAATTAGATTGTGATGTGCTTGATTTAGGCGTTATTCCAGATTCGCCAGAAAAACTGCGAGAAACTTTTAAAACCGCTGATGCACAAGCGGATTTAGTGATTAGCAGTGGCGGAGTTTCTGTGGGTGAAGCGGACTATACTAAACAAATTTTAGATGAAATAGGCGAAATTGGTTTTTGGAAATTAGCCATTAAGCCAGGTAAACCTTTTGCTTTTGGTCGCTTACATAATGCTTGGTTCTGCGGATTACCGGGTAATCCTGTCTCAGCAACAGTGACATTCTACCAATTAGTACAGCCTTTAATTGCCCGTTTATCTGGTTTTAGTCAGTGGCGAGCACCACAGCGTTTCCATGCTAAAACCTGTTCACCATTAAAAAAATCTGTCGGTCGTCTGGATTTCCAACGCGGTATCGCCAGTATTAATGAAAATGGTGAATGGCAAGTAACCACATCGGGACATCAAGGCTCTCACGTATATAGCTCCTTTAGTGTTGCAAACTGTTTTATCGTCTTAGAGCGAGAGCGTGGTAAAGTTGCAGCGGGTGAAACCGTCACTATTGAGCTATTTAATCCTCTGCTAAAAAGCGAATAGTGTTTATGAGTATAGAATTAACCGATGAAGAAACGCTGCGTTATAATCGCCAAATTGTGTTAAGAGGCTTTGATTTTGACGGTCAAGAAGCACTGAAAGGTGCTTCTGTATTGATTGTCGGTGTTGGGGGATTAGGCTGTAGTGTATCGCAATATCTCACTGCCGCAGGTGTTGGCAAACTGACACTATTAGATTTTGATACCGTTTCACTGTCCAATCTTCAACGCCAGATCCTGCATCGCGATAGCACCATTGGTCAGCCGAAAGTTTTATCAGCTAAAACAACATTAAACGCGATTAATCCCCATGTACAGATAGATACGGTTGATGCACTACTTGAAGATAAAGCACTGGCTGAATTAATCAGCCAACATCATCTGATAATGGATTGCACAGATAATGTCACTATCCGCGAACAACTAAATCGACTGTGTTTTGTGCAGAAAAAACCCTTAGTATCTGGTGCAGCCATTCGTATGGAAGGCCAAATTAGCGTCTTTACCTATCAAGATGATGAACCTTGCTATCGCTGTTTAAGTCATCTTTTTGGTGATAATGCACTCACTTGTGTTGAAGCGGGTATTATGGCCCCTGTTGTGGGTACTATTGGCACTTTACAGGCCATTGAAGCCATCAAATTACTCACTGGTTATGGTGAAACTTTACATGGCAAAGTATTAATATTTGACGCTATGCGGATGCAATTTCGTGAATTTAAGCTACCTAAAAATCCACACTGTGATGTATGTGCGGCTAATTTACCCGATAATTGACCCCTTCTAATATTTTAATAGGGTAAGTAGCTATCGGTTCTGCTTACCTTATTCTCTTCCATATAGTGGTATTCTATGCGGTTTATCCTATTATTTTCGCCCGTTGATAAAACAGTTAGTTAAATCAATGTAACACGTAGGTAGTATTGAGCGTCATTTAATTCTAATATGACCGCCCGCATCAAAACTTCATAGGATGCCCAATCAGTACCGAAAATTAGCCATCATCGCCAAAAAAGCTATACAAGGTAGAAGAATGACATTTCAAATTGCAGACACACTCTATTATAACGGCCTAATCTATACCGCTGATAATAGTAACAATTTCGTCGAAGCTATCGCTGTTTCCCAAGGCATTATTATTGCAACAGGCACAAAATCGAATTTACTTGCTTACTGTAATGAAAAAACACAGCATATCGATTTACAGAAGAAAATGGTGATGCCCGGCATTATTGATGCTCATATGCATCCATTTTGGGGGGGAGCCACATTAGCAGGTTGTCACCTTGATTACCTCTCCTTAACAATCGATGAAATTCTATCGCGTATCCAACGCTATCTTGATGCTGATCCCATCGATAGTGATACAGCTTGGTTGAAAGTGTCAGCATGGTATCGTGAAGGGATGCAACCGGAAGGGATACAAATGACGCGTTATCACCTTGATAGCTTAAATACGTCTCGTCCTATCTTACTTTTTTCTAGTGATTGTCATAGCGTATTAGCAAATTCCCGCGCACTAGAATTATTAAATATTACGGCTGAAACCCCCGATCCACCTGATGGCAATATTGAACGTGATGGTGATAGAACACCTATTGGTATTCTTGAAGATGCGCCAGCTATGCAGGCTATTGATAGTCTACCGCCTTTAACAGCAGAGCAAAATCTACAAATCGCACGCCATGTACAAAAGTTGCTCAATCAACAAGGGGTAACGACTATCATGGATGCACGTGTTGGTGAGCCACAATTACGTGCCTTTAATACTTTACGAGAAGCGGGTGAATTAACGGTTCGTGTTGAGAATGCGGTTGAAATTACCCCTGATGATGTGGCTGATATTGCAGCTATTCCTCATGCTGTACAACAAGCAATAACACGATTCTCTCAATGGCATCAAATCAGCCAAGGCGCGCAACCCAGTGTCGCTATTCGCCATATTAAGCTTTTTCTTGATGGTGTATTACAAGCGCCGATTATGACAGCCCGTTTACACGCCCCTTATCGTATTAATGTCGGTACGGATGAAACGCCCCATTGGCAAGATTCAGAGCATGTTGGCGATCTCTATTTTTCACCTGAAATCTTGACGCCATTAGTCACTGAGATTAGCCGTGCAGGTTATCATCCTCATATTCATACCGTCGCTGAAGGGGCGATTAGTGTCGCACTTGATGCCATTAGTGAAATGCGCAAAGCCTTGCCAGAAAAAGATATTCGCCCCGGCCTTGCGCATAACGAATTAATGTGTGAAAAAGATTATGCGCGCTTTGCCCAATTAAATACCTACCCTTTTCTCTCCTTTCAATGGGCTGGCGTAGAGCAACATAATATTGATAAAGATCTTGAAATGTTAGGCAAAGCACGTTGCCAATATCTAGAAACCGCCGGTAAATTTATTGATGCGGGAGTGACTGTCGCATTTGGCAGTGATTGGCCGATTGATCCATTAAATGAGTGGTATGACTTTAAAGTTGCCATGACTCGACAAAAAGATCCCTCTCAGCCACGTTTAGATAATGATCGCAATCTCACCTTAATCGAAGTATTACGAGCCGCCACCATCAATGCCGCTTATGCACTAGATATGGATAAACAGATTGGTTCATTAGAAGTAGGGAAATTCGCCGATTTTATTGTCTTAGATAGAAACTTGTTTGAAATATCGGCAGAAGATATTGAAAATGTCAGGGTATTGTGTACGATAATTGCGGGGAAACCCACAATTTAGCTGAATAACATAATTAATAAACCCGCACTCAGCGGGTTTATTTTTGCCATGATTAAGCGAAACTTACAAAGCAATACCCATCACGGTACTGACTTCTTTTAACCCTTCTCGCTGATAAAAACGTTTAGCATCGGCATTTTCAGCCAATACTGAAAGCTCTAGGTGGGTCATTTTTTGTTGTTTTGCCCACGCCTTCATAGCATTTAGCAACAATGCCCCTGCCCCTTGTCCACGAACAGAAGGGTCAACAACAATATCAAAAATATAGGCATATTTACGCTGTACTAAACAGTTAAATAGCGGTGTCTCTTGTATTTGGGCAATAGTAAAACCGACAATTTTCTGTTCTAACTCAGCCACTAACAGATGAAATTTATCATTTTTAATGCCATTAATAATAAATGCTTCATCTTGTTTACCCGGTTTTAATCTTTCTGGCTGTAATTTCGCCATCTCAGCAAATAAATAGCCATACAGGGTATTAATCTGCTCAACATCAGAAAGTACAGCTTTTCTTATGGTTATCATGCTCTACCTTTATTTATCGTAGGTTTTAATCGAAGGGGCAATATAACTTTCAAATTTATCTAATAACTGGATAGGTGATTGCTCAACAATCGCCATATGACGATATTTTTCATGTAAGAATTTTTCATCTACCATTTTATCTATCATAGCCAGTAATGGCTGATAAAAATCATTAATATTAAATATACCTAATGGCTTTTGATGAAGGCCAATTTGGCTCCAAGTAAACACTTCACTGAACTCTTCTAATGTGCCAAAACCCCCCGGCAGTGCCACAAAGCCGTCCGCGAGTTCAATCATTTTACTTTTACGTTGGTGCATAGTTTCAACGACATGGAGTTCTGTCAGATTTTTATGTGAGATTTCACGCCCTTCTAATAGCGTTGGGATCACACCAATAACTTTACCCCCTTCCTGTAAAACGGTATCCGCGAGCGTGCCCATAATTCCTACACTGGCACCACCATAAACTAAAGTGATATTACGTTTAACCAGCTCTTTAGCAAAAAGAATCGCTTGTTGTTTATAAATTGGTGAAGCGCCTAAACTTGAACCACAATACACGGCAATAGACTTTATTTTATTCATTTTTAATTCTCTTTAGCTAGTTAAAACGAGTGAAAAATTATACTGAACCCCTCAGTTATAAAAAAGGTCAAAAAAAATTATTTTATCGCTTTTATAATATATCTCTCTGTTTGTTTTATTAATAATACACATTTAATTTGATTGTTTTTATTCATCCTTACTGTATTTTCCAAATATATTTTAATATTATTAAACTATCCCTAAACTAAAATAATTTAAGTTGTGTTATTAATAAATAATTAATAAATAACTATATTAAAAATCACAAATTTACTTTATATTATGTGATCCTTTGTTATATAGGATAACAGAGTACTCAACGCTTTACTTTTGACGAGGTTTTTCAGGATGTTGTCAGCCAGACACTCAGCTAAATTACAGGTGTTCTACCCTGTGCTTCTTTTGCTTCTTTCTATGCTATCAATACAAAGTGGCGCATCATTGGCAAAAAGCCTGTTTCCTGTTATTGGCGCCCCCGCAGTCACAGCATTACGCCTTTTTCTAGGTACTCTGATCCTGTTTTTTATTTTTAAACCATGGCGTCTAAGCTTTTCTCGTAGTGCCATAATGCCACTATTTTTATATGGTTTATCATTAGGGGCAATGAACTACTTATTCTACTTGGCTCTTGAAACTATTCCATTAGGTATTGCAGTAGCACTTGAGTTTACGGGACCGCTTGCGGTAGCGATGTTTTCTTCACGCAGAGCAATCGATTTTTTATGGATAATCTTAGTGATTGCTGGATTAGGGTTATTACTGCCGATTGGGGATAATATTCACGGACTCGATCCCCTAGGCATTTTATATGCATTAGGTGCGGGTGTCGGTTGGGCATTGTATATTGTTTTCGGACAACGTGCAGGAAAAGGCTATGGCGCAGCGACAGTTTCTATTGGCTCACTTATTGCCGCCTTTATCTTTTTCCCTATTGGTATGCTACAAAGTAGCCCTGAGCTAGTTTTTAGTTGGTCTATATTACCTATTGGATTAGCTATTGCGATTTTATCTACCGCTTTTCCTTATACTTTGGAAATGATTGCACTTACCCGTTTACCGGCAAAAACCTTTGGGACATTGATGAGTTTAGAGCCTTGTATGGGGGCTTTTATTGGTATTATTTTCTTACATGAACATTTAACGTTAATACAATGGGTTGCGTTGGCATTTATTGTGTTAGCGTCAATTGGTTCCACTGCAACCATGAAAAGAAAAACCAAAATTGAAAAAGTAGAATAAATATTTATACAGTTTAACTTATTAATAAATAAAATATTAAATGAAAAGAGATCAGTTGATCTCTTTTTACTTATTAAATAATAACTTTACTTCCCTAACATTGCTATTTTAAGCATATTGTCTTATTCTAAATAGGCTATTTCGATAGATGACATTTTTATTAGTAATGCCCTATCAATTTAATAGTAGCAAGCGATAAGACTAACCATTAATAATCCACTATCATAATTAACAGAAATTAAGATATTGAGTTATTAATTATTTAGGGAGAACGATTATGAGTACTGCTAAATTAGTCAAATCCACACCTTCAGCCCTGCTTTATACCCGTAATAATGTTGATGACAGTGTTAAACTGCATACTATCGAACTACTGCAGCAAATGGTGACTCAGTTTATCGATTTGTCTCTCATTACCAAACAAGCACACTGGAATATGCGCGGTAGAAACTTTATTGCCGTACACGAAATGGTAGATGGTTTCCGTGATACCATCAATGAACATACTGATGAGTTTGCTGAGCGTTTAGTACAATTAGGTGGCACAGTCCTTGGTACACCACAAACTGTCAGTAAAAAAACACCTTTAAAAGCCTATCCACTCGATATTCATGATGTGCAAGATCACCTTAAAGCATTGGCTGATCGCTATGCGGTAGTCGCTAATGATATTCGTAAAGCGATTGATGAAGTTGAAGATGAAGATACTGCTGATATGTTTACCGCAGCATCCCGTGATCTAGATAAATTCTTATGGTTTATTGAAGCAAATATTGAAAACTAATTGCTTACTTAATCACATGCTTCTTACTGAAAAGGGCTACCAATATAGGTAGCCTTTTTATTATTCTGTTTTAGGTATATCTGGCTGATAAATAGGAAAGACAGGTAGCGCGGTTAATAGCCGTGAACCGTAGTTTTTCGTTAATAAACGTCTATCATAAATAACAACTTCACCATGGCAATGATGGCTACGAATAAGACGCCCAACTTGCTGGATCAAATTAAATGATGCACTTGGTAAGCTTTGCACTTCAAAAGGATAACGTTTCAGTGATTTTAGCCATTCCCCTTCCGTCACAATAACCGGATCAGTAACAGGTGGAAAAGCAATTTTATGAATATGTACTTGCGTTAAATAGTCACCTTTTAAATCTAATCCTTCAGCAAAAGATTGTAACCCAATTAACACACTATTATCGCCCGCATCAATACGCTTACAATGTGTCTCCACTAAACGATAGCGCGGTTGATCTCCTTGGACTAAAAGACTCAAACGTAGATCTTTAACTTCCTCTAAAAAACCTTCCATCGCCCGTTGACTACTAAATAATACTAATTGCCCTCGATGGTGGTTTTCTACCATTCCTTGACGAAAATAGCGTGCCATCTCTTTTAAATGCGCTTTTTCATTCGCCATTGTCGGTTCATAACGCATTTTAGGGATAACGAGTTTCCCTTGCCTTTCATGTGTAAAAGGCGATGACAAGGTAATAAAACGATCATCAAAGTGTTCGCTTAGTCCTGTAAGCTCTTGAATACGCGAAAAACTGTTTAATGAACGTAGTGTGGCAGAAGTGATCACCACATGAGGAATATTTTTCCATAATAATTGTGTTAACTGTTCACTAACGCGAATACCAGCACAATGTAAATAGAGATGTGACTGCTTTTTATCATAACGACGAGTAAGCCATTTCGAAACGGGTGCTTTTGATGTCTGCTCTAATGTCGCAAGTCGCCATAGTTTTGCCATATTTTCCAGATAACCAACCATTCTGCTGGTGGTTAAAATCGCGCGATGTAAACGTACAACATCTTCTTTTGCTGTTCGCTCAGTTAAGTCGTTAAGAATCGACTCACCTAACATTTTTAAACCATCGGTTAGCTTAAATAAGTCTTGGCAACATAATAGTAATTGTTCAGGTAATTGACCTAATGGAAATAAATATTCATCATTTTCACTGCGCTCAGGCAATAACGCGCGGGTAAAATGTTCAACGTCTTGATAGGCTTCGCGCATTTTTGCAATATGAGCATCAAAACGAATGGGATCGGCTAATTTGGGTGGTTTGACTGGGATAAATTGTGCTAAATATTGGCTGACATGACGAGTCATATTATCAAGTTGCATATTTAATGCCGATAAGGTTATTTCCCCTTCAACTTCAAGCGCATCTCTAGCAACATCAGGAATATGATGCCCTTCATCCAATACTAATAAAATATTTTTTGCATCAGGTAACACCGATTCACTTTCCATCGCAGCCATCACAAGAGCATGATTGGTGATAACCACATCAACTTCGTCTATTTCTCGACGGGCCAGAAAAAAAGGACAGCGATGATAGTATTGGCAATTACGACCTAAGCAATTCATTTTATCTGTGCTAATCTTGCGCCATAAACTATCCGTTAATGCTCGTTTATGGTGATCACGCAAACCATCCCAACCAAAGCTGGTAAAATCGTGCTTTAACTCTTGGCAAATCTCCCTTTCCGCACTGGTTGCGACATCAACTTTATCTTCCAGCAAGAACATTAAATCAATTTGCTCGCCTTCTGTTGCACAAATTGCCTCTAAATTACGGGGACATAAATAACGACCTCGCCCAA
Organism: Proteus sp. G3927; assembly: GCF_963894685.1. NCBI lineage: Bacteria > Pseudomonadati > Pseudomonadota > Gammaproteobacteria > Enterobacterales > Morganellaceae > Proteus > Proteus sp. G3927. The sequence goes on from NZ_CAWQGX010000028.1 coordinate 146,477, forward strand.
AAGCCCCAGTAAAAGTCAGGTCTGGAATAATTTTTTTTAGTAAAGGCAGATCTTTGCTGTAAATTTGATCTTGTAGCGCCACATTCGCCGTACTGATAATCAGTGGTTTTTTCTCTTCCCGACTGATAGCAATACCAGGAATAAGATAAGAGAGTGTTTTACCTACTCCGGTAGGCGCTTCAATAATTAGATGTCGCCCCGTTTCATCAGAAAATGTCTTCGCAACTTCAGCAATCATTTCGCGCTGAGGCGCTCGTGGAATAAAGCCTTCAATATGCTCAGGTAATGCTTTATACCATTGGCTGATTTGCATTTTTACAGATTGAGAAAGGGACATAACTACTCTATTCGTCATTAAAATAAGCGTTATTGTCGCATAACACTGTATAAAAATCAGTAGTCAGCTGCACTTACTCGCCTTTTTCATCAAATACTGCGTAACCCTACGAATTTATTGAGCGGTGTTATAGATTATTGATCCAACTCTTCATAGTATGAAAGAGAGCGGTATGCCAATTAAAAAGAACTTTATTAACCTTTATAAAAATAATACCTCTTGCGTTTTATTTCGCACCACAACACCAATTAAGAGATAATAAAATGACTTCTGCAAAGCGCCCTATTTTTAATTTAGAGTTAGACCTACTCAGAACTTTTGTTGCTGTTGCCGATGGTTCCACCTTTGCCGCAGCCGCTGAATCAGTTTGCCGAACACAATCTGCAGTCAGCCAACAAATGCAACGCCTTGAGTCATTAATAGGTAAAGAGCTTTTTGCTCGACAAGGGAGAAATAAAACATTAACCGAAGCAGGCACTCAACTGCTTAATTATGCTCGGCGGATTTTGCGCATTAATGATGAAGCATGTTTATCTTTATTGCATGAAGAAATTGATGGAATATTAAAGATTGGCTCTCCCGATGATACAGCAAACACAATCTTACCCGATCTACTTGCTCGTTTTTCAGGTGCTTATCCTCGTTTAATTATGGAGATTATTGTTAAACGTAGCCCTTTTTTAATGTCAATGTTGGAAAATAATGAGGTCGATTTAGCCATTTCTACAGAAGAGCATGTCGGTTATCCTAAAATTGTCTTACGCGTATCGCCTTCGTTATGGTATTGCGGTAAACATTTTAGATTTGATCTTGACGAACCGTTACCTTTAGTGGTTCTTGATGAACCAAGTACTTACCGTGATATGATGATAAATCACCTTGATCAACAAAATATTCGCTGGCGCATTGCCTATATTGCCACCACCTTATCTGGTGCCAGAGCGGCCGTTCGTGCTGGTTTAGGTATAATGGCACGCTCTATCGAGCTTTCTGGTGATGATTTACGTATTTTGGGTGAAAAAGAGGGATTACCGCCATTACCTGCTATTCGTTATAACCTTTATCTTAATGCCAATAGCCCGAGTAAAGCAGCTCAGATACTATTTGATTCATTAAAAAATGAGCAGAATGAAGTCATTAATCACGCAGATATTACCCTTCAAAACCACTAACTCATTAAGGAAACAAAAATGGCACTACAATAAATTGTCAGTGCCATTTATCAGGTGCAACTCATTTAAACAAAAGGTATCAGATTCATTATCTTGTCCCTGTGGATGCAGATAAAAGAGTTATGCCTCTACCCGTAATAATTGTGTAAGTAATGAAATAGGTATATTTTCAAAATTCATTATATTTTCAATCAGTTGATCAGCTTGTGTCTTTTTCATTACACACTTGGCATTATCATAAAACTTCGCTATTACATCCGTATCAACCATCGGATTTTCAGGGTTACCATACTGAATATCGATCCTTTCAGTTAATTGTTGCCCATTTTTCAATCTAACAAAGATTAATCCAGGAAAATAGCTCGGAAAGGGAATTTCATTTTCTGATGGATAACGATAGCTCACTTTTTTCGCCAATAGTTGGATATCGTTACGCTGTAAGTTTTCCGCTGAAAGCGATGATAAAGTTAACGCATTATCCAAAAAACCAATAGCAAATAACCAAGGTAAGCTAAATTTTGCCCCATAAGCTGTTTTTGGCGCCCATTTTGTTTCGAGTGGCTCACAAATTAATGCAGCAGCAACTGGATCAATCACACATTCTACTTGTTCAATTTCTTCCGCACTGATCCCTCTTTTAAGTAAACGACGTCCACAATCAACAGTAGCATGAGCAAAATGGCAAACCGGATAAGGTTTTATTGAAACATTTAAAAACTCCCATTGTTCACCTAATCCTTGTGCAACTTGTTCAGGGATCGCTTGCTCGCTGATCCCATGAGTATGATAAATACTGTATCGCCCTTCAAATATTGTCTCAGGCCCAGTCATTCCCCCTTTAGCTAACGAGGCTGCAATAATACCGGATTGAGCGGCCCATCCGGCATGAAAACATTTTGCCGATGAGCTATTAGTCAGATATTCAGCGATACCCGCTGCTTGACTTGCCGTTAGTCCTAACGCATTTACCGCCTGCTGTGACGTAAGTTTTAATAATGAAGCCGCACATGCTGTTGCACCGAAGATCCCAGCAATCGCCGTTGCATGAAATCCACGTTGATGGAAACCACTGTGACTCGCTAAACCAACCCGTGCAGCGACTTCCCAACCAATAACCCAAGCCGTTAATATTTCTTCATTTGAGGCGTTTAATGTTTCCCCTAACGCAAAAGCTATCGGTGTTAATACAGCACTACCGTGAGTAATAGAATCAGTATGTGTATCATCGAAATCTAATGCATGTGCAGCAATACCATTGGCTAAGGCTGCTGCAGTGGTATTAGCTGTCTGCATACTTCCCCAAATGGGGATCTTACCTTGGCTATCGGGTAAAAGAGTAATCCCATGACGTCCTTGTTTCGAGCTAGATTGTGTACTCCCTGCAAGTGCTACACCTAATGTATCTAATAAATGTAATTTGGCTCGAGCTATCAGTTGCGTTGGAAGCTGTGAAAATGTCGTTGTAGTAATAAAATTAGCTACATGCTGACTCAATGTCATATAAATACCTCAATGCTGATAATAACAAAGCCAGTTATCACTGGCTTTTTATGAGATTTCATTCCATCAATTAATCATTTAACCAGCCGGAAGCTTTTGTTTGAGCGACTACACGATCAACTTGCTCAGGAGCATTACCAACATAGGTAGTTGGATCTAGCAAAGCATTTAACTCTTCTTGTGAAATATGGTCACGAATACGAGTATCACGATTAATAGCTTCTACGAAAGTAATCCCTTCTTCTTGTCCAGACATTGACGCTTCATACACAATTTCGTGAGCAGTTTGTTTGCCTGCTTTATCGGACAGAGCAAACATCACACGTTCTGCTAACATAAACCCACCTAAGATATCCATGTTGTGACGCATTTTTTCAACATGAACATTTAGCCCACCTAGTACTGTTTTCATATTATCCAAGATAACAGATAACATCAGACACATTTCTGGCATAATCTTCCACTCCATCTTCCAGATAGCACCATCACGTTCATGTTGATGTTTCATCATATCCGTTAATACAGAAAGATTAGCTTTTAAGGTATTACTTACACAGGCGGCATTTTCAACAATAGCTGGATTGCGTTTATGTGGCATAGTTGAAGAGCCAACTTGCCCTTTACCAAAAGGCTCTGAAAGCTCATCAATTTCATTGTGTGCTAATATTAAGATCTCGTTAGCTATTTTCCCTAACGTTCCACTAATTAATCCAATTAACATACCATATTCACTAAATCTATCACGTGCTGGTTGCCATGAGATTTCCGGTATACCTAATCCTAAGCGTTTTAATACGCGTTTTTCTAATTCATCAGCTTTATCGCTTAAAGAAGCTTTAGTCCCGACAGCACCGACTACACTGCCAACAAATAGACGAGGTTCCACCTCTTTAAGTCGTTGATAATGACGCGCTAACTCTGTCAACCAAATTGCTGTTTTATGCCCAAATGTGATTGGTAACGCTTGTAACGCTAAAGTGCGTCCAACCATAGGTGTATTGCGGTGTTTTTCACTTAAAGAAAGTAATGAACGACCTAATATTTTAATATCACGTAAAAAAGTTTGATGAGCAGCTTTAAGTTGTAGCACTAAGCCTGTATCAATAACATCTTGTGTTGTCGGCCCAAAATGAACATATTCTCCATAATGTTCAGAACAAGCATATTCTAAGCCTCGAATAGTAGGTACTAATGGATGTCGAGTAAGACGAACTTGTTCTAATACATAATCCATATCTAATTTTTCAAGTTTTGCACTCTGTACAATAACCTCAGCCGCCTTTTGAGGAATTAAACCAAGCTCAGCTTGTTCTATTGCTAATGCTGCTTCATAATCAAGCCAATTTTGCATTCTAGTTTTGTCAGAAAAAATAGTTCTCATTTCTTCTGTTGACCATAAGTTTTTTAATAAAACAGAATCAAACACACTAGTTCCCATAATTATTTCCCCTGTTAAAAGAATAATAAAAAATCGTTTTTAAAATAAAACGAGTTGTTAGCTTGTTACTTTATTTATGCAATAGAATTTTAATAAAAACACTTTGATAATTTTAATCTAATTTAAAGAATTTCTAATCAATTAAAAATTAATTAAAATTCAATAAGTTGCAAAATAAAATTAATTTATTATTTATACCTTTTAAATCTTAAACAATCTTTAAGATTTAATTAGAATAATTAATGATAAAAAATTAGAGCAAGATCATCATTTTTTAAAAATAGATATTTTAAAAATAAATATCTTTGTTATAAATAATAGCAACTACAAATTTCCAGCTCAAAATAGTAATTAAATTCTAAATTAATTACTGGGAGATCTTATTTTCTATATTCGGAGATATAAATAATGAAACAGAATAAACAAACAACATTGATACATAGTGGGCGTCAAGCAATTAAAACATCTGGCCCAATTAACCCTCCTGTTATGAGAGCCAGTACTATTGTTTTTGATTCAATAAAAAGTTGGCGTGAAATACGCGATCGTCGTATTACTGAACGAGTATTAAGCTATGGTGCTCGTGGTACAGAAACAGCGTTTGCACTTGAAGCATTAGTAACTGAATTAGAAGGTGGTTATCGAGCACAGCTCTTTCCTACAGGGCTAGCCGCAATTGCATTTACTATTATGGGCTACGCCCGAAGTGGTGGGCATGTTTTATTTGCTGATTCTGTCTATGAACCCGTACGTAAAATAGCCTCTGCTTTTTTAGAGCCTAATAATATCACTTATAGCTTTTTTAAAACTGACGGTTCAGATTTCGAGCAAAAAATTCAAGAAAACACTCAACTTATTTTCGTTGAATCACCGGGTTCATTACTTTATGAAATGCTGGATCTACCAGAAATTTGCCATATCGCTCATGAAAAAAATATTCCTGTTGGGGTGGATAATACTTGGGGCTCGGCATGGCTTTATAACCCTTTGGAATTAGGTGCTGATGTTTCTGTAATTGCTGCAACTAAATATTTATGCGGTCACTCAGATGTCATGATGGGCATTATGATCGCAAATGAAACCGCATGGAAACAAATTGGGGCATTACCAGAAGCTCTTGGTCAAGCAAGTAGCCCTGATGATGCCGCCTTAGTCCTGAGAGGAATGAGGACTCTTGCTCAACGTCTTACAAATCATGGTAAATCAGCACTGGCTATCGCTCAGTGGTTAGAAACACGCCCTGAAGTGGCCAAAGTTTGGTTTCCAGAGTTACCCACACATCCTCGCCATGACTTATGGAAACGTGATTGTAAAGGTAGTAATGGATTATTAACCATTGAATTTAAACAAAAATATACCATTAAACAATCTGAACAATTTATTGATGCATTAACCTTATTTGGTATTGGTGCATCTTGGGGAGGATTTGAAAGTCTTGCATTACCCGCCAATGTTATGGGTGCCAGAACAGCAACAGATTGGCGTGAAGGCCACGGTCCTTTTGTACGTTTACATATTGGTCTTGAGTCTACTGATGACTTAATTGCAGATCTCACCCAAGCATTTAGTGCATTAAATCAATAACAACAATACTGCATCACGACACTGGGGAATTAATTATGACTGGTTTAATTATTGCCGCGCTAGTTACTGCGTTGGTAGTTTATTTGCTGGCTCGAGGTTATAAACCTCAACCTGTGTTATTACTCGGAGGCATGCTGTTATTGCTCCTTACAGCTTCTCTCGATCTCAACCCTTTATTACCGGAAAATAAATCTACACAATTTAAGTATTTTGATATTTTCCAAATTTTTACCGATATTATGAGCTCGCGTTTAGCGGGTTTAGGTTTAACCTTAATGGCAATTGCTGGTTTCTCACGTTATATGGAACACGTGGGCGCCAGCCGAGCTTTATTTGCTATTTTTGAAAAACCATTAAAAACGATTAAATCCCCCTACTTATTACTGGTTATTTCATTTTTAGTCACACAAATTTTAGTTATTTTTATTCCTAGCCATGCAGGTTTAGGAATGTTACTCATGGTAACGATGTACCCTATTTTAATTCGCTCAGGTATTAGTCCTCTATCTGCTTTAGCTGTTATCGGTTGTTGTCAATTTATTGATCATGGACCCGGCTCTGGAAATGTTATTATGGCGGCTAAAACAGCGGATATTGAACCTGCAGTCTATTTTGTTCAACACCAACTCCCTATCACTATTCCTATTATCATTGCGGTTGCTATTACCCATTTCTTTATTCAACGTTGGTGGGATAAACGTGAGGGTTTTGTTTTCGACCCAACAGCTATTGATAATGTAAAAGAAGAAGGAAGTCAGGTGCCATTATCATATGCCTTATTACCCGTGATCCCTTTAATTCTTATTATTGGTTTTAGTCCGTTATTTCATAATTACATTAAATTAGAAGTGACTACCGCAATGATTATTAGTACGGTTATTGCACTAGTCTTTGAATATGTGCGATTGCGCGATGCTAAAGCGGTAATGAACAGTTTTATGTTGTTCTTTGAAGGCATGGGAAAACAGTTTGTTTTAGTTGTATCGTTGATTGTATCTGGGGAATTTTTTGCTAATGGATTACTAAAAAGTGGCGCGGTAGATACCTTAATTAGTTCTGCTCAAGATGCTGGCTTTGGTATTGCTGCGATGATTATTGTGATGAGTGCCATCTTAGCATTAGCAGCCTTTTTAATGGGATCGGGTAATGCTGCATTCTTTTCATTTGCCGCATTAACACCCAAAATTGCTGCGTTCTTAAAAGTCGATGTCATCACTTTAATTTTACCTATGCAAATTATGACCAGCTTTGGTCGCACAGTTTCACCTATTACGGCAGCTATTGTTGCTATTGCAGGAATTGCCAATGTCTCACCTTTCCAAATAGTGAAAAGAACCGCAATTCCAATGGCTATCGCCGCTACCGTTAACTTAGCGATGACATTCTGGTTTTTATACACATAATTTACAGCACCGATTGTGTATCAAATAAAATAATAAGTTGTATTCCCTTCCCCTTAAACTCGGTGACTCCTGAGTTTAAGGGCTTTTTGTTATTATCCATCACCCTAAACAATAACTATCACCATAATTAAAACTAGGTATTATTATATTCCAAATTTGTTTGTTTTTTGAACAGCGATATCGTATTTTAATACTAACCAATTTACTGCTTTATGTGGTACAGCACTTGTTTCAATGGCATATCTAGATATACTTTTTAGTAACATTCATCTGCACATAAATCTTATGAAAAAATTACTTCTTGTTGTTATCGCACTACTGGCTTTTGGCTCCCTTGGGGGCGTTTTTCTTGCCGGACTAAATATTTATACGCGCTCAACCACACCGGTAGACACAGAGCAAACTCAACCTAATCGCTCACCAGCACAGCAATTTCCAGCTCTACCAGATAGCTCACCATCGACGAAATAAAGAGGTTGCACCATGGAATTTGATTATTTTGTTACTCCACAATGGCTTTTTGAACATCACGACGCTCAAGATCTCGTGATAGTTGATGTTAGCGCGCCTATGCCTACGCAAGATATTGACTATCATCAGCGCTATCTTGAACGTCATATTCCTGGTGCCCATTTTTTTGATCTGGATGAAATCGCCGATAAAACAACATCATTACCACATATGTTGCCATCTGACACACTGTTTTCTGAAACCTTAACTCAGTTAGGTATTTCAAATAATACAACAGTGATCCTCTATGATATCGGCAATCTCTTTTCAGCACCTCGTGGCTGGTGGACTTTTACTACCTTAGGTTGTCACAAGGTGCGTATTCTGGCCGGTGGTTTACAAGCTTGGCAAGAAGCGGGGTTCCCCCTTGAACAAGGAGAAACGCCCAAAGTCCCAGCCACTCACCCTTTTATCGTCACACGCCACACTCAACGCTGTGTCGATAAACAACAAATACTGGATAATCTGACCACGCAACAAAATCAAATCATTGATGCTCGCTCGGCGGATAGATTTTATGGCAGAGCACCAGAGCCTCGCCCTGGTTTACGTAGGGGCCATATTCCCAATAGTAAAAATGTTCCTTGGGATAGCTTAGTCATTAATGGACAATTAAAAGATAAAGCGCAATTACAGCACATTTTTGAACAAGCGGGAGTCGATTTATCTCAGCCAATTATTGTCAGTTGTGGCTCAGGTATGACTGCGGCTATTCTATTTTTAGCTTTAACTCTATTGGGCTGCCAAAATATCGCACTGTATGATGGCTCTTGGGCGCAGTGGGGAGCAGAAAACGCATTACCTTGTGAATGCGAATAAAATAAAAGCGATAGTGAAGTTAACGCAAAAAAGTAAACCCGCAGATGCGGGTTTAATAGTATTAATAGACTCTTTATTTCCAATTAACTGGCAAATATTTTTGCTAAATAAAGCACAACGATTGCCCCTATTACGGCAACGACAAAACTACCAAAATTGAAACCATCTACTTTGCCTTTACCAAAGAAATTACTAATTACACCACCAACTACAGCACCCACAATACCTAGAATACAGGTCCAGATAAGGCCGATATCATACGAGCCAGGCATTAAAAATTTGGCTAAGATACCCGCAATAAGACCGAACACAATCCAAGAAAGAAATCCCATAGTTCCCCCTAAATGTAGTGATAATATAGATAGTATATTAAAAATGGTCACTTTAAGAGTGTAAGACGAAATAGTGATTTTTTCCAATAATTGTACTTAAACAGCAATTATTTTTTTCATATTCAGATATTTTTACCTTTTTATAGAAAAAACCAGCACCTTATTATTAATGCTGGTTTTGGCTATTAATAACCTATTGTGGTTATTATAACGCTTCTATTATTTTGGCTATTTCAGGTGAGGTTTTTAGCGTTCTAATTTGACTAAAAAGTGCATCAGCATCTTGATATTCTTTCCTTAAATATCCCAACCACTGTTTTATACGGGAAGCATGGTAATAAGTGGTATCCCCTTGCTTTTCTAGACGAATATAGCGTTTAAGTAATTGGATCACTTGTGACCAAGGCATTTTTTCTTCAATACCTTTTATCACATTACTTAAATTGGGCGTATGCATCGCCCCGCGACCTATCATAATCGCATCACAGCCGGTTATCTTTAAACAAGAGATAGCATCTTCTCGACACCAAATCTCACCGTTAGCGATAACGGGAATAGTCAATTTTTGGCGAATTTCACCAATCGCCTGCCAGTTTATCTTATCAGCACGATAACCATCTTCTTTTGTTCTACCGTGGATAGTAATTTCTGTCGCGCCACCTTGTTCTACGGCATCGGCAATTTCATGACAATAAGATGAACAATCCCACCCTAATCGGACCTTTACAGAAACAGGTAAATCCGCAGGTACAGCACCACGCATCGCTTTAGTTGCTTGATAAATCGTTTCTGGTTGTTTTAATAACGAGGCACCACCACCATTACCATTGACGGTTTTAGAAGGACAACCACAATTAAGATCAACCCCCCATGAACCTAAAGAGACGGCTCGAAAAGCGTTTTCTGCCAACCATTGTGGATTTTGCCCTAATAATTGTACCCGCACCAAAGTGCCACTTTGCGTGCGGCTTTGGGTGTGTAATTCAGGGCATAAACGATAAAATGCTTTTGGCGGTAATAATGAATCAACAACGCGAATAAATTCCGTGATACAGAGATCGTAATGATTAATCGCCGTCAGTAGATCTCTCACAAGGGGGTCTAACACCCCCTCCATTGGCGCTAATAGGACTCGCACAGTTTAGCCTCAAAATTCTTTTCTAGCTTTTGACCAAGGATTTTGATTATCACGATCATCATCGTGTTTGCGTGAACGTCTAGCTGGTTTAGATTTATTCTGTTTTATCTCACCCGTTTCACTCTCTTTTTGATTACGACTATTTTTATTACGTGGTGTATGGCGATTATCTTTGCCACGCATATCAGCACGACCATGTCCGCCTTCTTTATTATTACGTGCTTTATTCTTTGGCTTTTTATGCAAAGGTGCCGCTTTTATTGAGGGATCAGGATCATAACCTTCTAATGCTAAACGAGGAATTTCACGTTTTAATAAGCGTTCAATATCGGCTAATAAGCCATGTTCATCAACACAAACTAAAGATATCGCTTTACCTGTTGCCGCCGCACGCCCTGTTCGACCAATACGATGAACGTAATCTTCTGCTACCTGCGGTAATTCAAAGTTGACCACATAAGGAAGTTGGTCAATATCAAGTCCCCGCGCTGCAATATCAGTGGCAACTAACGCTTTTAATTTACCGTCTTTAAAATCAGCTAAAGCACGTGTTCTAGCTCCTTGGCTTTTATTACCATGGATCGCCGCTGATTTGATGCCATCTAAATTAAGATGTTCAGCTAATTTATTCGCACCATGTTTAGTTCGAGTAAAAATAAGAACTTGAGGCCAATTTTCTAGACCAATTAAGTGTGATAACAGCTCTGTCTTACGCTTTTTATCCACTAAATGGACATATTGATCAACAGATTCAGCCGCTGAGTTTTTGGGGGCAACAGCAATACTTATAGGATTGTTGAGTAGTGAGTTAGCAAGCCCTGTTATCTCTTTTGAAAAAGTCGCTGAAAAGAGTAAATTTTGTCGTTTTTTCGGTAACTTATTGATGACTCGACGAATATCATGAATAAATCCCATATCTAACATACGATCAGCTTCATCTAACACCAATACTTCAACGCGAGATAAGTCGACAGCATTTTGATGTTCAAGATCAAGTAAGCGGCCCGGTGTTGCAATCAAAACATCGACGCCACCTCGTAGTTTCATCATTTGAGGATTGATACTAACGCCACCAAAAACCACCAATGAACGAATAGGTAAATAACGACTATAAGCTTTTACGTTATCGGCAATTTGTGCAGCTAATTCACGTGTAGGGGTTAAAATAAGTGCTTTAACTGGCTTACGCCCTTTCGTTTTCTCTGCTGATGTAGCGAGTTTTTCCAGTATCGGTAATGTAAATGCGGCCGTTTTTCCCGTACCCGTTTGTGCACTTGCTAATACGTCCTTACCCGCCAAAATCGGCTCAATCGCCTGTTGTTGAATAGGGGTTGGGGTTTTATACCCTTGTTCATCAATAGCGCGGAGAAGCGCCTCACTTAAACCAAGCGATGTAAAATCGGTCAAAACAGAAATCTCCTACAACCAGAACGTATAACACGGTGATTGAAATTAAAAATGACGGGCTTTCACCTCAAGGTGAAAGAGAATGAACCTTATCAGGTTAACCTAATAGCGGTCATTTTAACAGTTTTGCTATCTTGCGAATATAAAAATAATTTTTAAATAAATCATGTTTTTTTTATTACATGTCATCTTTATTTCATTATTTACTACAAATTTATCCTGTTACTCAATATCATCGAATATACTACTTTCAATAACGACTATTTTAATGTTATTTCTTTGTTACATTTTACTTAAGTAAGGTATCCTTATGCCAGACACACACCAAAAGAAAACTCGAGGGGAACTTGCAAAACGACAGTTATTAGAAGCTGCCTGTGAAATCTTTGGTAAAAATGGGCCTGATGGCGCCACAACTCGCCAGATTGCGCAAGCTGCGAAGCAAAATATCGCGGCTATTGCTTACTATTTTGGCTCTAAAGAAGGGTTATATCTCGCTGTTGCACAGTATATTGCCGATTTAATTCGAATTGATTTTGAACCCACCGTTGCACAACTTGATGATTTTATTGAAAAACCTAATCCAACAGAGCACTTACCCCTATTACAAAAACTGATCATTGACAGTTTTTTGCAATATGCCCGACTCGTACTTGATAAAAGCAATGTACATATCAGTCGTATTATGGCAAGAGAACAACTTGTTCCCACAGAAGCCTATTCCCTTATCCACCAGCAAGCGTTATCTCCGCTATTAACTCGTGTAAATCGTTTATTAGCACTTTATATTGGCTTAGATCCAACTTTACCAAAAACCATGCTACATACTCACGCTATTTTGGGAGAGGTGCTATCATTTCGATTAGTACGAGAAACCATTTTACGCCAAACTGGATGGGATAGAATTGGTAAACAGGAATATGAAATTATTTCTAATACCTTAAAAGTACATATTACTTTACTACTTGATGGACTAAGAGAGATCTATACTCATAACAACCATGCATAAATATAAATAGAGTTATTATGAAAACGAAAAAAATCAGTGTCTTTATTATCTTAATGATTATTATCGGTATTATCGCAGGTATCTATTATTATGAAGAGAACAAAGATCCTGAGTTAGTACTCTATGGAAATGTTGATATTCGGACGGTTAACTTAAGTTTTCGTGTTGCAGGCAAGTTAGCGGAACTACAAGTTGATGAAGGTGCGCCGGTCACCAAAGGTCAATTATTAGGCCAACTCGATGATGCACCTTACATTAATGCATTAAATAAAGCTTATGGTGAACGTGATAGTGCCATCGCTTCATTAGCCTTAATGGAGGCTGGTTACCGCAGTGAAGAAATTGCACAAGCCCAGTCAGATGTGTCATTAAAACGTGCCGCATGGCAATATGCTGAAAACTTTTATAAGCGACAACAAGATCTTGCTAATCGCAAAGTTATTTCAGCCAATGACTTAGACAGTGCCCGCAATAATCGTAACCAAGCGGCTGCGGCATTAAAAGCAGCACAAGACAAACTCAATCAATATCAAAATGGTTATCGCCAAGAAGATATTGATATGGCAAGAGGTCAAGTACTTCAAGCCAAAGCGGCAGTTGCCCAAGCAGAGCTTAATCTTCAAGACACCAAATTAACCTCACCTGCAGAAGGAACTATACTGACTCGTGCTGTGGAGCCTGGCACTATTTTATCAGCAGGAAGCCCTGTTTTTACTGTTTCTTTAACTAACCCTGTGTGGGTTAGAGCTTATATTAGTGAAAATCATTTAGGTGAAGCGATACCTAATCGCGAAGTGTATCTTTATACCGACAGTCGCAAAGATAAGCCTTATCATGGCACTATAGGTTTTGTTTCGCCAACCGCTGAGTTTACCCCTAAAAGCGTTGAAACACCGGAACTACGCACTGATCTAGTTTATCGTATAAGAGTGGTTGTCACCGATGCTGATGATGCATTACGCCAAGGAATGCCAGTGACCTTGAAATTTGCACCGACTCATTAAGTTGAGGAGAGGCAATCAATATGGATAACACAAATTACACCATCAATTTAAGCGGTGTTGAAAAACGCTTTATTGGGCTTGAAAAACCGGCGGTTGCTTCACTCACCGCCACCATTACCGGTGGTTCAGTCACAGGTCTTGTCGGCCCTGATGGTGCGGGAAAAACAACCCTAATCCGCATGCTAGCAGGATTACTAAAACCTGATGCTGGTGAGATCAAAATTTTAGGAATGGATCCGCAAAAACAGAGTGTTGATGTTAGGGCTATCCTCGGTTATATGCCACAAAAATTTGGCTTATATGAAGATCTCACTGTGCTAGAGAATCTCAACCTTTATGCAGATTTAAAAAATGTTATCGGTGAAGAGAGAAAAAGAGTTTATCAACAGCTACTCTCTTTTACTGACTTAACACGTTTTACCTCTCGTCTAGCGGGTAATCTTTCTGGTGGGATGAAACAAAAATTAGGGTTAGCTTGTACTCTATTAGGTAGTCCCAAAGTCCTGTTATTAGATGAGCCGGGAGTTGGTGTTGATCCCATTGCCCGTCGAGAGCTTTGGCAAATGGTTCATACCTTAGCCGGTGATGGCATGCTTATCTTATGGAGTACCTCTTATCTTGATGAAGCAGAACAATGTAAAAACATTCTGCTACTGAATAAAGGTGAATTACTTTATAGCGGTGTACCTCAGACCTTAACGGCTAAAATGGCGGGACGCTCTTTTTTACTCAATGTTGAAGGTCATCAGCGTCGAAAAGTATTGCAACAAGCCATTATACAACCTCAAGTGACCGATGGCGTGATCCAAGGGCAATCTGTACGATTGATCTTAAAAAAACACAGTGACCAAACAGCATTGTTAAACGCCTTAGGAAAACCAGATGCAAAACTTATTCCGGCGACACCGCGCTTTGAAGATGCCTTTATTGATTTATTAGGTGGTGGCCCTTCTCATAAATCTGAACTGGCGGAGATCATGCCACAAATCCCCCCAGCACCCGATGAAACCGTTATTGAAGCACAACAATTAACGAAAATGTTCGGTCAATTTGCCGCCACTGATCATGTTGATTTCCAAGTTAAACGTGGGGAGATTTTCGGATTATTAGGCCCTAACGGTGCGGGAAAATCGACAACTTTTAAGATGATGTGCGGGCTATTAGTACCAACGAGTGGTAAAGCATTAGTGTTAGGTATGGATCTGAAAGTCAGCTCAGGTAAAGCTCGCCAACATTTAGGTTATATGGCACAAAAATTCTCGCTATATAGCAACTTAAAAGTGGGGCAAAACCTGAAATTTTTTTCTGGGGTTTATGGATTATATGGTAAGCAACAGCGCAATAAAATTAATGATATGATAACCGCATTTGGCTTACAGCCAATGATTAATCAAATCACCGATACCTTACCTCTTGGCTATAAACAGCGTCTTGCCCTTGCATGCTCTTTGATGCATGAGCCAGATATTCTTTTTCTTGATGAACCTACCTCAGGGGTTGACCCTTTAACACGCCGTGAATTCTGGCTTCATATCAATGGAATGGTGGATAAAGGTGTAACAGTGATGGTAACGACTCACTTTATGGATGAAGCTGAATATTGTGATCGTATCGGTTTGGTTTATCGCGGAAAAATTATTGCAGCAGGCGAGCCGGATTCATTAAAACAGATGGTAGCAACAGAAGAAAATCCGACCCCCTCTATGGAAGATGCTTTTATTGGCTTAGTACTGGATTACGATAAAAAACTTGAACAAGAAAATCACCAAGGGAGCGAAAAACATGAGTAATTCGTCTCAATCATCACCTGCACATTTTTCTTGGCGACGTTTATATGCTCTTTGTTTAAAAGAGACTAAACAAATCACCCGTGATCCCAGTAGCGCGCTTATTGCTATTGTTATCCCCCTCACCTTACTGTTTATTTTTGGTTACGGTATCAACTTAGATTCAAGCAAATTAAATATTGGTATACTAACTAACCAACAAAGCCAACCGGCACAAGAGTTAGTGTATACTTTTACCAACTCTCCCTATATTAACGCCACCATTAGCGATAATCGCCAATTGCTTATCGATAAAATGCAAGCCGGAGAAATTCGTGGCATTGTGGTTATTCCTGTCGACTTTGCGCAATTATTAGCCCGACAAGATAGCAAAGCTCCCATTCAAGTGATCACCGATGGTAGTGAGCCAAATACCGCAAACTTTGTACAAGCCTATACCAAAGGGGTTTGGCAAATCTGGTTACAGCAACAAGCTTTAAGTCAAGGCATTCAACAGCAACCATTAATTGAAATTGAGCCAAGGTATTGGTTTAACCCTGCCGCCATCAGCCAACACTATATTATTCCCGGTGCCGTCACTATTATCATCACCGTGGTTGGGGCTATTCTAACCTCTTTGGTTATCGCTCGAGAATGGGAGCGTGGCACCATGGAAGCCTTACTCTCAACCCAAATTACACGCACAGAATTACTGCTTTCCAAGCTTATTCCTTATCAAGTATTAGGCAGTTTTGTTATGGTGCTATGTATGTTGGTCACTGTCTATATATTAGGCGTGCCTTACCGTGGCTCATTATGGATTTTAGCGGGTATTACTTCACTATTTTTAGCCACTGCACTAGGTATGGGGCTATTGATCTCCACCCTAACTCGCAATCAATTTAACGCGGCAATGATCTCGCTTAATGCGGCTTTTTTACCTGCGGTGATGTTATCAGGCTTTGTGTTTGAAATTGATAGCATGCCATTTTTTATTCAAGTAGTGACCTATTTTATTCCCGCACGTTATTTTGTTAGTAGCTTACAGACACTCTTCTTAGCGGGAGATATTCCGATGATCTTAATGCTGGATATGTGGCTATTAATTGTTTCAGCCATCTTTTTTATTGGCTTAACGGCGTTAGCAACACGTCGTCGCTTAGATTAATAAGGGAGAGTTTTTATGTTTCATCGTCTTCTCACCCTGATAATGAAAGAGCTACAGTCATTATTACAAGAGCCGCAAACACGGATTATCTTAATATTACCGGTTATCTTTCAGATGATCTTATTCCCTTTTGCGGCCACCCTTGATGTTACCAATGCCTCTGTTGCTATTTTTGATGAAGACAATGGTAAACAATCTATTGAATTAACCCAACGCATAGCCAAAGCCAGTGCTTTTTCTGAAACCCTATTATTAAAAAGTGAACATGAAATTAAAGAGACGATTAATAATCGTAAAGCCTTGCTATTAGTGCGTTTTCCACAAAATTTTAGTGCTAATTTAGCCAGTCATACTCCGGTAAAATTACAATTAATTCTTGATGGACGTAATTCTAATAGTGCACAAATTGCGGCAAATTATGTACAACAAATTGTGCAAAATTATCAAACAGAATTAGCCGGCGATACCCCATCTTTACTGAATAAAAGCGAATTAGTAGTACGCAATTGGTATAACCCCAATTTAAACTATAAATGGTTTATTGTGCCTTCTTTAGTAGCCTTAATTATCACCATCGGGGTAATGATAGTAACATCACTGTCTGTTGCTAGAGAGCGAGAGCAAGGGACATTAGATCAGCTATTAGTTTCACCGTTATCAACTTGGCAAATCTTTGTGGGAAAAGCGGTTCCTGCCATGGTTGTTGCGGCAGTACAGGGAACCATTGTATTAATTATCGGTATTTTCGGCTATCAAATACCTTTTTCAGGCTCACTGCTATTATTTTACTTTACCATGCTTATTTACGGTTTATCGCTGGTAGGTTTTGGGCTTTTGATTTCCGCGTTAAGTTCAACACAACAACAAGCATTTATTGGTGTGTTCGTATTTATGATGCCCGCAGTATTATTATCAGGCTATATTTCTCCAGTGGAAAATATGCCAGTTTGGTTACAGCAAGCCACATGGATAAACCCAATCCGTCATTTCACCGATATTACCAAACAAATCTACCTCAAAAATGCCGATATTACCGTAATATGGCATAGTTTATGGGCACTGATTGTTATTGCTATTGGGACAGGATCTATTGCCTATTATCTTTTCCGCAGGAAGATAGTATAAAATCTGTACCTTGATAGATAAGAATAAACATCTCACGCTATAAATAACGACTTGCTGCCCGTATTTTATAAATACAAAAAATCCCATAACTGAAGAGGTTATGGGATTTAACTATGCGGTTATTAAACGACGCAGTTTATGATTAACGACGATCGCCTAAAATACGCAGTAACATTAAGAACAGGTTGATAAAATCTAAATAAAGCGTTAATGCACCCATAATTGAGTAACGGCGCATATTTTCTTTATCTTCTTGATTAATTTCGCTACCCATATCCTTTAATTTTTGTGTGTCATATGCGGTTAAACCAGCGAAAATCAGTACACCTGCGTAAGAGATAACCATGCTCATCATGCTGCTTTGCATAAAGATATTAACAATAGAAGCAATGATAATACCGATAAGCCCCATAAACAGGAAGCTACCCATCCCAGTTAAACTACGTTTAGTGGTGTAACCATAAACACTTAATGCACCAAACATTGCCGCACAGATAAAGAAAGTGCTAGCAACAGAGGAGTAAGTATAAACAATTAACACACTCGAAATAGTGACACCTGTTAATGCGGAATAGAGCATAAAGAGGGTTGTAGCAAGCGCACCACTCATTTTATGTACCATACCGGATAATATAAAAACTAATGCTAATTGAGCGATAATCAAACCGAAGAAAAAGATCTTATTAGTGAAGATCATCTCAATTAAAGTCGCGCTGGATGCAACATACAGAGCAACAAATGCAGTAAGTAACAGACCTACTGTCATCCAGCCATACACTTGCGCCATAAAGGTTTGTAGACCTGTACCAGTGCGCTGTACGATTGAATCATTTGAACGTGAAAATCGATCCATGATGATTACCCTTTAATCATAGTGATAACGTTGAATTTAACGATAACGTTTATTTCAGTAAAGAGCCCATTATGGACTCATTAGTGATTAATTTTATCACACTAATGTTACATTTCCACGAAATAAACTGTATAGAATGTCACCGTAAAATAAATTTAAGTAAAGTGATGTTGTCTTTGATTTCGCTTGATGAATTATTCCCAACGCTTAGCTGAATCATAGTCACTTTGGCGAGCATCAACCCATCTATCTTGGTTAGCTGATAGCCCCTCTTTTTTCCAAAAAGGCGCGCGCGTTTTTAAAAAATCCATAATAAATTCTGCGGATTCAAAAGCACTATGGCGATGTGCGCTGGTCACACCAACAAACACGATCTCTTCACCAATATTTAATTGGCCAACACGGTGGATGACGCTGACTCTTTGTAAAGGCCAACGCGCGCGTGCTTGCTCAACAATGTCATTTAACGCCTTTTCTGTCATACCAGGATAATGCTCTAGAGTTAGCGTATTAACTTCATCACCTAAATTATGATTACGCACTTTTCCTGTAAAAGTGACGACCGCACCATCACTTTCACACTCTGACAACCATTGATATTCATCACCAACATTAAAATGTTCGTTTTGGACTGATATACGGGTCAATGTACTCATCTTAGCCCCCTGTTACAGGTGGGAAAAAAGCCACTTCATCACCGTCTTTAATGGCATAAGTGCCTTGAACAAAGGATTGATTTACCGCGGATAACAATTTGCCATCTTCAAGCGCTAATGCCCAACGATCGCCTTTGTTAATTAAAGCACGGCGTAAATCATCCACTGTTGGATAATCATTTTGTAATTCCAGTGAATCAACACCCACTAATTCACGCACTTGGGCGAAAAAAAGAACCTTAATCATGCATCCACCTTAAAGTGTCCCGATTTACCACCGGTTTTTTCTAATAAACGCACAGATCCTATGACCATATCTTTTTGTACTGCTTTGCACATATCATAGATAGTCAATGCGGCCACTGATGCGGCAGTGAGAGCTTCCATTTCAACCCCCGTTTTACCCGTTAAGCGACACACTGATTCAATACGCACACGATTTGAGTCTGTAAGGGCTTCTAAATGGACTTCAACTTTGGTTAACAGCAATGGGTGACATAAAGGAATTAATTCCCATGTTCTTTTGGCTGCTTGAATACCCGCAATACGTGCGGTAGCAAAGACATCTCCCTTATGGTGTCGACCTTCGGTTATCATTGCTAAGGTTTCTGCTGACATTTCAACAAAGGCTTCTGCTCGTGCTTCACGTACGGTTTCAGCTTTGGCGCTAACATCCACCATATGCGCTTCACCGGCAGCATTAATATGAGTTAGTTGAGACATGCACAACTCCTGAAATTAACTAAATAACAGAGCGAAAAAACTTATCCACCAATCACAGAAAGATTAGGGGTAATACCACTATCGCCCTGATGAAGAAAATGTGTTTCTCTTTTATGAAGAAGTCCACCCTGAATACGCTGTTGTAGAGCTTGTTGTTGTGCATCATCAGCCAATAAATCGCGTAAAGGAATACCATTTTCGCCAAATAAGCAAAGATGAAGATTACCAATCGCAGAAACGCGTAAACGGTTACAGGTGACACAGAAGTCTTTTTCATAAGGCATGATAAGACCAATTTCACCTTGATAATCAGGATGAGTAAAGACTTGAGCTGGCCCATCACTACGGGCGCGAGGAATTTGTAGCCAACCTTCGTTAAGTAAACGTTGGCGGATCACTTCACCAGATAAATGAAAGCGATTAAAAACATCACTACCATCACCAGTTTCCATTAGTTCAATAAAGCGTAGTTGTATCGGTCTGTCTTTGATCCAATGGAGAAAATCAGGCAAGTTTTTATCATTTACGTTGCGCATTAACACAACATTGACTTTCACTTTGTCATAACCTGCCGTAAAAGCAGCGTCTATTCCTTCCATCACTTGATGGAATTTATCTTGCCCGGTAATGGCATGAAATTGGCGGGGATCTAAGCTATCAACACTGACATTTATCGCACTTAGCCCCGCATCACGCCATTGTGCAACATCACGGGCTAAACGATAGCCGTTTGTTGTCACAGCAATCTTTTTAATGGCTGGGTTTTCATTAATAGTCGCGATAATATCAGTAAAATCTCGACGCATCGTAGGCTCACCACCCGTTAAACGGATTTTTTCTGTGCCTAATTCAGCAAAAGAGTGAGTCAGTCGGCGGATTTCATCCAGTGATAGAAAGGACTTATGACCATTTGGCTTGTAGCCATTAGGTAAGCAGTAAGTGCAACGGAAATTACACACGTCTGTGATTGATAGACGTAAATAGAAAAATTTGCGGGAAAACGCATCAACAAGTTGTTGCATAATAACACCTTTCCAAATTCGGGAGATGCGGGCATTTCTACCGTGCACCCTGGTGACTTAGTTAGTCACGGCCAGAACATCATATCTTTTGGATAAAGCTTGTTGACTTAGATGTTAAGGCTAGGAGTTAATCTTTACCTGTTTTTAACAGGTTCTTATACCAATATTTTATGTGTGGATTTTACCTGTTTATTTAATAAAAAGCGAATATTGTTTTCGTTATATAATTTATAATACAACGACTTACAACACTTTTTTTATTTTTATTCTATTTACACTCCCCTTACTCTTCCCTTTTATTTGTCTAAATAACCAGCAATCGATACTCATTCAAGATTAAGAATGTGATGAAATCACGCCGTGATCATAGGCTTAAATTATAATTGTGATAAATTAGCGGCAAATTTTTAAAAGTGAGTAAGACAATTATGCGAAATCGCACGCTAAGTGATTTAGATCGTGTTGTAGCCCTTGGTGGAGGTCATGGCCTTGGACGTGTGCTTTCAGCACTCTCCCATTTAGGAACACGCCTTACGGGGATTGTCACGACAACAGATAATGGTGGCTCCACGGGACGTATTCGTAAAGACGAAGGCGGTATCGCGTGGGGAGATATGCGCAATTGTATTAATCAATTAATCACAGAGCCTTCCGTTGCTTCTGCGATGTTTGAATACCGTTTCTCAGGCACAGGAGAGCTTGCTGGACACAACTTAGGTAATCTTATGCTAAAGGCCTTAGATAACTTAAGCGTTCGTCCATTAGAAGCAATTAATCTTATCCGCGGTCTACTTAGAGTCAATGCTCATCTTATTCCTATGTCAGAACAAGCGGTTGATTTAATGGCCATTGATGATGAAGGTAATGAAATCTATGGCGAGGTCAATGTAGATAATTTACCGAGGATGCCTCGTCAATTAAAACTCTATCCAGACGTCACCACCACACGAGAAGCCATTGAAGCCATTGAGCAAGCTGATTTAATTTTAATTGGCCCGGGCAGTTTTTTTACCAGTTTGATGCCTTTATTGTTGCTACCTGATTTAGCTAAAGCATTACGTCGTAGCAGTGCCACTACTATTTATATTGGTAATTTAGGTAAAGAGCTTAGCCCTGCGGCTGCAAGTATGACGATGTCAGATAAAATCGCCATGATGGAAACCTATATTGGCTTACAAACTATTGATGCCGTGATTATTAGTCCAGAAACACAATATGAATCAATGAAAGGACGATTAATTGTTCAAGCGCAATTAGAGGCGAAAGATATTCCTTACCGTCATGATAGGCACCTATTAAGTAAAGCTATTGAATTAACACTTCAGCAATTAGGTCAACGTAATACCGCTTGTACAGCGAGTTAATCGTTATACCAATCAAAAAACCGCACTAAAATCATTATCTATCTCAGTGCGGTTAATTAGTTTTTATTAGATTATTTTCTTACTTTAACTGCGTGATTTTGTTTTACAAATAGGCAATTAGCTATTAAGTGTTTTTAAGGTAATGCGTTCGCTGATCACTTCTTCTATTTCAGCCAGTGTCATAGGTACGTCATTTTTCATAAAACCTAATCCAGCTACGGCTCGTGTAAAAGACATTAAATCTAATGGCGGTAGCTCCATCACCCAGTTTTCTTCTGTCGCTAAGGTATTTTCTGCTTTGAGTATATTTTGTACGACATCGGAAAATGTTTGATGTGATGATGCCCAATTTTGATCACCACTTGCCCATAACCAACGAGTAGCAATAAAGTTTTGCCACATATCTTCCCAACCATCATAAATACGACGTAGCATTGATGCACTCATTAATGACCATGTTTGTGCTTCTTGCTGGGTAATATAACCTTGTTGGCAGCCTTCTAAGCAAAGCTTGTTAAAACGACAAAGATCCCAAATAAGATATTTTACATTTTGGATATTCATTCGATTGGTGTTCATCATATCGATTTGCCATAAACGTTCATTTTTATCATTTTCAGTTAAATCAGATAATAAAATATCGTTTTTTAATGATTGAATATCTTCTTCTTTGCCATTCAAAATCTGGTCACGTAACTGGTAAAAGTCATTGGTATGACCTTGAGTCAGCAACCAAAATAATTGGTAGATTAAATCCCACCGATCATTAACTCCCCAAGCCGCTGATAGCCCACCATCATCTTTACCTTGATTATATTCGTTATATGCCCACTCATTCATTACCGCATAAGGGGCTGCGACATATAATCCCCATTCTTTGGGTAATAACTGATTTACTGGGCTTTCTGTTGCTGGAGACGATAAAACGGGCTCAGGCTCTGTTGTTGCTGGCATTGTAGCAGTGGGTAATTTATTGTCTTGCAATGCAAATCGTAACCACTTAAAAAGTATCACGAGGAAAAAACCACCAATAATGACTCCTACAGAGCTTGGAAACCCTGCATACACATAACCACTCATTCACTATCCTTAATGTCTTTTTTATCTTTGTAAATCATTGACTGTTTGTTAGTTGTAATATTTAAACAGTTGATTGCCAGGAAGGGAATAACAAAATAGATAATAATTGACAAAGAGAGAACAAAAAAAGAGCGCTATAAAAGCTATAACGCCCTTTGTAAGCCTATCTACTTACATTTTCTTATTAAGAATTAGCAATAAATTGCGCACGCAAAGTTTGTAATTTATCCCGTGTTTGAGCCGCTTTTTCAAATTCAAGATCTTTAGCATGTTGATACATTTCCGTTTCTAAGCGCTGAATTTCTTTTTCTAATTCAGCCGTAGAAAGTAATGGATAATCTTCATGAGTATCAACCGCTTTATGTCCTTTCTTATTACGGCCTTGAGTCGGTTGACCAATCTTAAGAATATCACCAATTTTCTTATTCAAGCCTTTTGGCACAATGCCATGTTCAAGGTTAAATTGTTGCTGTTTTTCCCGACGACGTTCTGTCTCACCAATGGCTTTCGCCATAGAATCTGTTATTTTATCGCCATATAAAATAGCTTTACCTTCAAGGTTACGAGCAGCACGACCAATCGTCTGAATAAGCGAACGTTCTGAACGTAAGAATCCCTCTTTATCTGCATCTAAAATCGCCACAAGAGAGACTTCGGGCATATCTAACCCTTCACGAAGTAAGTTTATCCCCACCAGCACATCAAATTCACCTAGACGTAAATCTCGGATAATTTCAACCCGCTCGACGGTATCAATATCTGAGTGCAAATAACGTACCCGTTCACCATGCTCTTCAAGATATTCGGTCAAATCCTCTGCCATACGTTTTGTTAATGTTGTCACTAATACACGTTCATTTTTAGCTGCTCGTATACGTATTTCTGATAATAAATCATCAACCTGTGTGGCAACAGGGCGAACTTCAACCACCGGATCAAGTAAACCTGTAGGTCTAACCACTTGTTCTACAATGTCATTACCTGATTTTTCTAGCTCATATTTTCCCGGTGTTGCTGAGACATAAATGGTTTGTGGTGCTAATGCTTCAAACTCTTCAAAACGCAATGGACGGTTATCCAACGCAGAAGGCAACCGGAAGCCATATTCTACTAACGTCTCTTTACGTGAGCGGTCGCCTTTATACATGCCGCCAATTTGCGGAATAGTAACGTGCGATTCGTCAATCACTAATAACCCATCAGCAGGCAAATAATCAAATAGCGTTGGTGGTGGCTCACCAGGCCCACGGCCAGAAAGATAGCGGGAATAGTTTTCAATACCTGAGCAATACCCCAATTCATTCATCATTTCTAAATCAAATTGAGTGCGCTGGGTAACTCGCTGCTCTTCAACCAATTTATCATTGGCTAATAGCACCTTACGTCTTTCAGCTAGCTCCTGTTTGATTTTTTCCATCGCATCCAGAATACGTTCGCGCGGCGTAACATAGTGGGTTTTAGGATAGACGGTGAAACGTGGCACATTGTAATGAATTTGCCCTGTGAGAGGATCAAATAGCGATAAACGCTCAACCTCTTCATCAAATAATTCAACACGTAAAGCGTAGTCATCAGATTCAGCCGGAAAGATATCGATCACTTCACCACGGACTCGGAAAGTACCGCGCTGAAAAGCCTGATCATTGCGGGTATATTGCAAATCAGCAAGTCGGCGTAAAATCGCACGTTGGTCAATAATCATGCCATTGCTTAAATGTAGCATCATTTTTAAATAGCTATCAGGATCACCCAAACCATAAATAGCTGAAACTGAAGAGACCACAATAACGTCTTTACGCTCTAAGAGAGCCTTTGTAGCCGATAGACGCATTTGTTCAATATGTTCGTTAACAGAGGCGTCTTTTTCAATAAAGGTATCGGAGCTTGGCACATAGGCTTCAGGTTGATAGTAGTCATAATAAGAGACAAAGTATTCCACCGCATTTTCAGGGAAAAACTCTTTCATTTCACTATAAAGCTGTGCAGCTAGCGTTTTGTTTGGCGCTAATACCATAGTAGGACGATTTAGGTTAGCTATCACATTGGCAATAGTGAAGGTTTTACCTGATCCGGTTACCCCTAATAAGGTTTGGTGAGCAAGTCCATCTTCTAACCCTTCACATAATGAAGCGATAGCAGTAGGTTGATCACCACCGGGTTTAAATTCTGAATGCAGTTTAAAAACTTTGCTCATATTCTTATCTCCTCGCAGACACTCCTTATGATACTGGATAAAAATCCAGCTTCAATCTCTATCTTACAAAAAATAATCTGAATAACGGATTTAAGTTATCCCCAGATTTTAATCAAAAAGTTTTTTAAAAAATCAACCCCTTATTTTAGGGATAAATCACTGAGAGTAAGTTGACGCTTTCGCACTATTGATTTTATTTAACTTATTAATAATAAACAATAAAAAATAAAAGTTGAGAATAACACCAATCTTTAGCAATGCCTTGTATTCTCTATATTTGGCGTATTTTTATTATGGTAATACACAAGGTTATCCACAGGAATAGTGGATAACTGAACAAAGTGCTTATACCACGGTAGGTTACAGCTTTTTTTCTTATTAAAAATAACCCTAATATTTAGCAAAAAAATAATTTTTTTATTTTTTTATACATGAAAATAAGCTGTTAAAATTGACTCAATATGATGTATCAATGTGATTTGAGATAAGAGAGATCAAGATAAGAGGTAAAATTATGTTGTTTAACGTCTTGTGTTAAATAAGGAATTTTACCTAAAAGTGGTGCTTTAATATGCGCCATTAAAGTAGCTAAATACTGCTGTTGATACCGCCCGGCAGGCTCTACTTCATTTGCTACCCAGCCCGCTAAAGTCAACCCTGATTGCCAAATAGCTTGTTGCGTTAATAATGCATGATTAATACAACCTAATTTAATACCCACCGTTAAAATAACGGGTAATTTTTCTTCAATCACCCAATCTGCAAAGAATTGGTTTGCTGATAGTGGCGTAAACCATCCCCCAGCACCTTCAACTAATACCCAATCTGCGCGTTGTTGCAGATAAGATAACCCCTTCGACATAACCTGAAAATCAATAGGTTGTTTTGTTTCTTCGCTCACAATATGAGGTGAGGTGGGGGTTTCAAAGCAATAGGGATTCACTTGCTGATAAGCCAAAGGGACGCTACTAAACTGTTGTAACGTTAATGCATCACTATTACGTAAACCTTCAGGTAACCATTCGCTACCAGATGCGACAGGTTTATAACCCGCCGTTTGATATCCTTGTTGTGTAGCGCATTGTAATAATGCACTACTTACGACGGTTTTACCGACTTCGGTATCTGTTCCTGTTAAAAACCATGTTTTAGCCATGAGAAATCTTTCCTATAACGAGTTCATAAGTAAGTAGATATTTACCAGAGTCTGTTTTACGCCAAACTTGCTCTAATTGACGCAGTTTTTGGCGTGTCATTAATCCTTTTGGCCGTTCTCCTTGCACAAAATTCGCGCCTACCCCTTTTAATGAGGTAAAAAGCTCAGGCAATGATGCATATTGTTCTGTCACCTTTTCAGTCACAAATTGATATTGAAAACCACTACAGGCTTGTTCAATCTGTTGGTAAGAGAGGAACGGGTTAACATGTTGGTGGTTATCAAGAAACTGCCAAGCGTCTCGTACCTCTTGTAACGTTGATGTTGCTAACGTAGAAAAATAGAGCGCCCCTTGTGGATTGACGACACTCATTAAGCTATTTACCGCAATGGTAAGATCATCACACCACTGCATAGCTAAATTGCTAAAAACGATATCTATGCTGTGGGGGGTGATCGCACAGTGCTCAATATCACTTTGTAAATAACAATTAGCCCGTTGTTGTTGTCTCGCCACTTGTAACATGGCATGAGATAAATCAAGTGCGATAACAAACCGTCCTTGTTGTCGCCATTTTTGACTGAAATACCCAGTGCCACACCCCGCATCTAGCACCCTATCCCCAGCTTGGTGGCGAGCTAAATACATCAATTTATCACCACTATAACGTTGAATAGAGGCATGATGATCATAATGGCTAGCCGCTTTACTAAAACACTGGGCTATCTGCTGTTTATCTGTTTTGATTGAAGAAGCCATGAAGAAGCTCGATTAACATCGCAATGTCGGAAATTTGGTGACGAGTCGTTAAAGTAATGCGTAAACGTGCGCTGTGAGGGGGTACAGTCGGTGGAAAGATCGCTTTTACCCAGAAACCTTCACGTTGTAAATAGTCTGAAAGTTGTTGACAGCGTAGTTCATCACCAATAATTAACGGTTGAATGGCTGTTTGTGAAGGTAATAATGTGACTGGAAGTGATGAGACACCTTGACGGAAAAAGCTAATAAGTTGTTGAAGATATTCTCGTCCTTCATCATCTTGTTTAATAACTTTTAACGCTGCATGTAAAGCAACGGCTTGTGCGGGGGGCATTGAGGTACTGTAAATTAAGTGACGTGAATATTGTTCGAAAAACTCAGCAGTCGCCTTATTACACAGTACAGCCGCACCACTAATGCCAAAGGCTTTACCAAAAGTCGCTATTAATAACTCAGGTTTAATCCCTGCTTCATGGCAACTCCCTTTACCTTCTTTACCTAACACGCCAATACCATGCGCATCATCAACCATTAACCACGCCTGATGCTGTTGACTTATTTCTGCCATAGCCGCTAATGGCGCTTTATCACCATCCATGCTAAAAACCCCTTCTGTCACGACTAAGCTTTTATTCGCAGAGGTTTTATGAAGTCGCTGAGATAGAGATGGCGCAGAATTATGCAAAAAGCGCCATAAACTCGCCGGTGATAAGATAGCCGCTTCCATTAATGAAGCATGACAAAGTTTATCGGCAATGATGGCATCTTCTTTTTCAAGTAATGTCGCAATAACACCTTGATTAGCACTATAACCTGAAGAAAATAATAGCGCATGATCGTACCCTAACCAGTCAGCGAGTTGTTGCTCTAACTGCTGATGGGCCTGTGTAAAACCGGTAATATGACCCGATCCCCCACTCCCTACACCATATTCATTCGCACCACGTTGCCATGCTTGAATAACATCAGGATGTTGGCTTATCCCTAAATAATCGTTACCAGAAAAATTAACATATTTATCACCAGACAGTGTGGTTAAATAGCGTCCATTACTATGCTGGATCACCTGTCTTTTTCGCCATAATGGCGTATTTCTACGCTCATTAAGTCGCTTATCTAGATAGTTTTGCCAACTCATTACAGTGCCGCGTTATAAAATTGTTCGGTGTCTTTTTCAGCAACAGCTTGTAGCAACGCGTCTTCTTGTTGCTGATCGCCCATCGAGACAGATAATCTTTCAGGATTTAAACCAAGCTTACGGAATAATTGGTGATCTTTATCTTCAGTGGGATTCGTAGTCGTTAATAATTTGCAACCATAAAAAATGGAGTTTGCGCCAGCCATAAAACAAAATGCTTGCGTTTGTTCACTCATTTGCTCACGCCCTGCTGAAAGTCGCACATAAGAGCGAGGCATCATAATACGAGCAACAGCAATAGTCCGAATAAAATCAAAGGGATCGACATCTTCATTATCAGCCAGTGGCGTACCTTTAATTTTGGCTAACATATTGATAGGTACACTTTCCGGCGGTTGCGGTAAGTTAGCTAATTGCACTAACATAGCGGCTCTATCTTTGACCTCTTCCCCTAAACCTAAAATGCCTCCAGAGCACACTTTAATGCCCGCATTACGTACTTTATCTAAGGTATCTAAACGGTCTTGATATGTCCGGGTGGTAATAATGCTACCGTAAAACTCAGGTGATGTATCAAGATTATGGTTATAAAAATCCAGTCCGGCTTGTGCTAAGCGTGAGGCTTGTGAATCATCAAGCTTACCCAATGTCATACAGGTTTCCATACCTAGCGCTTTCACTTCTTTGACCATCTGCTCAAGATAAGGCATATCACGCTCATGTGGATTACGCCAAGCCGCGCCCATACAAAAACGGGTTGAACCTGCTGCTTTTGCTTTTTTGGCTGATTCAATCACTTGTTGTACTTCCATTAAGCGCTCTTTTTCTAACCCTGTTTTATAGCGCGCACTTTGGGCACAATATTTACAATCTTCAGGACAAGCGCCTGTTTTTATCGACAGTAAGGTGCTGACTTGAATTTGTGAAGGATCAAAATGTTGACGATGCACTTGTTGCGCTTGAAAAACCAAATCTAAAAATGGCATATCAAACAGTGCCCTAGCTTCTTTTAATGTCCAACGTTTTAACGTACTCACAATACATTCTCCTGTTCAAAAGTGATTGCCAGTTTAAATAATAGGGTTATCATGTCAACTAAAATTGATCACACTAGGTTTACATGATTAACTGGAAAGTAAAATGACACCCGATGATATTGCTTTTGATTTACGCCATATTTGGCACCCTTATACCTCGATGAGTAACCCATTACCGGCTTATCCAATCGTAAGTGCAAAAGGGGTTGAACTCACTTTAGCGAATGGCAAACAATTAATTGATGGTATGTCTTCATGGTGGGCTGCGATCCACGGCTATAACCACCCTGAACTCAATACGGCGGTAACAGAACAACTAGCAGCAATGTCCCATGTGATGTTTGGCGGTATCACCCATCCCCCAGCGGTTGCTCTATGTCGAAAACTATTGGCTATCACTCCCGCACCACTAGAGTGTATTTTCCTCGCTGATTCAGGCTCTGTAGCGGTTGAAGTGGCGATAAAAATGGCATTGCAATATTGGCAGGCAAAAGGTGAAAAACGCCAGCGCATTGTGGCATTAAAACGCGGTTATCATGGTGATACTTTTGGCGCGATGTCGGTGTGTGATCCTGACAATTCGATGCATAGTCTCTACAAAGGCTACCTGCCGAATCATCTGTTTGTCGAAGCGCCAAAAACCGGATTTTATCAACCGTGGGACGCTACTGATATAGACGCTTTACGCACCACATTAGCGCAACATCATCAACATATTGCCGCCGTGATGCTAGAGCCAATCGTCCAAGGAGCTGGTGGTATGCGCATATACCACCCAGAGTATTTAACACAAGCTCGAGCGTTATGTGATGAATTTAATGTGTTATTAATTGCCGATGAAATCGCCACTGGATTTGGCAGAACCGGTAAATTATTTGCTTGTGAACACGCGGGGATCTCCCCCGATATTATGTGTGTAGGTAAAGCATTAACAGGTGGTTATATGACGCTATCCGCCACGTTAACTACACGCCATATTGCCGATACTATCAGCCAAGGTGATGCAGGTTGCTTTATGCATGGCCCTACCTATATGGGGAATCCTCTTGCCTGTGCGGTGGCGAATGCTAGTTTATCACTATTAGAACAAGGTCACTGGGTTAATCAAGTCGCCCAAATTGAAGCTCAACTTAAAACCGAATTATTACCCTTAAAGCAAGCAAAAAGCGTTAAAGATGTGCGGGTACTTGGTGCTATTGGTGTCGTAGAAATGGTTGAGCCAGTCAATATGGCTAAACTACAGAAATACTTTGTCGATGAAGGGGTTTGGATACGACCTTTTGGTCAACTGATTTATATTATGCCTCCTTATATTATATCACCTGAAAAGCTCACTAAACTCACTCAAGCAATTGAGAAAGCGGTTAATCTTACCAATTAATTATTTTGTTTTAATATCTCTAGCGGCATCATCTACCGCTAGAGAGCAAGCGATACTTATTTGGTGACTACAGTGACCCACATCGCCCCTTTTCCGACTGGGTAACAAGCTAATTCCGTTAATGCGCCGGTTTGCCTATCAATACGAGAAACAGAGACAAAATCAGATTTCTGACCGCAAGAAATGAGATAATTTCCTGTATTATCAAGATTAAAACCGCGTGGTTGTGTCTGTGTTGTATAATGACCTACAGGTTGTAGATGATCCCCTGCTTCTGAAACTGCCATTACACTAATCAAGCTTTCCGAACGTTCACTGGCATAGAGGAAACGACCGTCTGGGGTAATATGGATATCAGCGGCCCAACGTGTGCTATTGAAAGTTTCTGGCACCATATCGATGGTTTGCATTAAACGATAAAGATCACCCATACGACGATAAACATTGATTGTTGCATCTAATTCATTAAGGCAATAAAACACTTCGCCATTAGGATTGAACGCTAAATGACGCGGCCCTGCATTTATTGCTGTGGTTAACTCTTCGCTACGCGCTTCACTTAAATGTCCCTCTTCTGAAAGATTAAATAGACGAATATGATCTTCACCTAAACAGGGAACAATAAGCTGCTTGTTATGCCAATCAATATTAGAAGAGTGTGGTTTATTTAATCCTTCAATAAGTTGTATCGGCGCTTGAGCAATACCTTGTTGATTAATCGGCAATACCGCTAAGTTACCTTGGTGATAAGAAGGAACAAACAAAAAGCGTTCGGTTTTATCCAAGCACAAATGAACCGGCGCACTTGGAATTGCCGTTATTGCTTTTTGTTCTAACTGGCCATCAGGTGCGATTTCAAAGGTCACCACACTAAAATGAGGACGAATGCCAACATAAAGATGTTTTCCATCTGCACTAGCCACCATAGGTTGAACTTGTCCTGCAACCTCAACAACCTGCAGTAGATGCATCTCTCCCGCGCTATTTAATGTATACGCATGGATTTGATGACTCTCTGGACTTGCTACGTAGACTACCTGTTTCATCCTTTCTCCTTAAAATCGATTACCTATTGATTTATAAAGAATAATAACTTAACCAACTGATACCTGTCACGATTAAGCTAGTTTATCTTTGCTAGGTTAACGTGTAACATCAGCATCATTGCATCTTTATACTATCAAGGGGCTTATTATGTCGTATCGCGTTATTGCACTGGATCTTGATGGCACATTGCTTGATGACCAAAAACGTATCCTACCGGGATCTTTAACTGCTCTTAATCTTGCCAGAAAAGCGGGCGTTAAAGTACTCATTGTAACAGGTCGTCACCATGTTGCTATTCATCCATTCTATCAAGCGCTAGATCTTGATACACCCGCTATCTGTTGTAATGGTACTTATCTTTACGACTACCTCGGTAAAAAAGTGCTTGAATCTGATCCTTTAACCCCCGAAGAAACACGCGCGGTACTCGACTTGGTTAAACAAACCGATGTGCATCATTTAGTCTATGCAGATGATGCAATGATGTATGATCAACTTACCGCTGCCGTACAACGTACACTTAATTGGGCTGATACTCTTCCTCTGGCACAACGCCCTAATTTAGTCAAAGTAGATGATTTTTACCAAGCAATGCATCATGTTGATTCTATCTGGAAAATAGCGACCACAACCCCCAATCACGATGAGTTACGTGCTTTAATCGAACAAGTAGAACAACAAGTCGGCTTAGAGTGTGAATGGTCTTGGGTCGATCAAGTTGATATCGCCAAGAAAGGTAATAGCAAAGGTCGCCGTTTACAGCGTTGGGTTGAAGCCAATGGCATGAAGATGAGTGATGTTATGGCGTTTGGTGATAACTTCAATGACTTAAGTATGTTAGAGCACGTTGGTTTAGGTGTTGCTATGGGTAACGCATCAGATGAGGTCAAAGCACGCGCTAAACTGGTGACTAAAAATAATAATCAGCCCGGTATTGCAGAGACTATTCATAAATATATTTTGTCTTAAATACTTGCTATTCAAACAACAAAGCCTCATCTATGACGAGGCTTTATTTTTATAAATCAATAAAATAAATTAAAGATGGCGACTTAGTGAAATACTTTTTATTTGCGCATAAAGCCACTGCCCTTCTTGAATATTGAGTTCATCTCTCGCCCAAGGGGTGATCCGCGCCCATAAATAATTGCCATCATTAACCAGTTTCACATCTACCTGATCATCATGTTTGATCATTTCAACCACTTTCATATGTAATATATTACGGATACTACTATTTGATGGGCGAGTGGTAGTTAACGATACATCTGAAGCATCAATACGAACGCGCACATCGCGACCTATTTTTGCCTCTATTTGTGGCAACCACAGTACTTGATTACCAAAGGCGGTCGCCGTCATCGCATAATGGCTATGATGTTCAACGACCATAACATTTGCAACACTGCTTAACGTCTCTTTTTGTAACCAAGGGCGTAATGCGCTACTGGCCCAAACATCTTCTAACTTACCCATTGCCTTAATTTTTCCGGCATCCATAACAATCACATTATCAGCAAGTCGAATAATCTCATCTAGACTATGACTCACATACAAAATAGGTATTTGTACATCTTGTGAAAGTTTTTCTAAATAGGGTAATAATTCACGCTTGCGGGGTAAATCAAGAGAGGCCAATGGTTCATCCATTAGCATAATATCGGGTGCAGTTAATAATGCACGTCCAATAGCCACACGTTGTTTTTCACCACCAGATAGCGTAATAGGAAAACGCGAAAGTAGATGTTCGATACCTAATAGATAAATAATTCTATCAAACTGTACTTTCATTGTTGGTGACATACCGTAAAGTAAATTTCCTTTTACGGTATAATGAGGAAATAGCCGTGCATCTTGAAATACATAGCCTACTTTGCGCTTTTCAGGTGGCAGATAAATTTTCTTCTCAATATCCACCAATGTGTGATTATTTAACACAATATGTCCTGAATCAGGTTTGGTTAAACCACCAATCACATTAATGAGCGACGTTTTACCTGCGCCAGATAAGCCAAATACCGCCGTGATACTTTCTGTTGGTAATTGAGTATTCACTTCCAGACACAAAGAGCCCAGTGTCTGTTTAAAATTCATCTCTAGCATACGCCCCCCAATCTTTTACGACCCCAACGAGTTAGCCACTCTGAAGCCATTAAAGAGACGAGCGCCAAAATAATTGCAATGACACATAAACGGGCGGCATCCATTTCTGCCCCCGGTGTTTCAATTAACGTATACATAGCCAAAGGGATCGTTCTGGTTTCCCCTGGAATATTGGAGACGAAAGTGATTGTGGCGCCAAATTCACCTAATGAGCGAGCAAAGGCCAATACGATCCCCGCAATAATGCCGGGCATAGATAATGGTAACGTTATAGTAAAAAAGACACGTAATGGTGATGCGCCTAATGTTCTTGCCGCTTGTTCCATACGTTGGTCGACAGCTTCTAGTGCTAGTCTAATTGCTCTTACCATCAGTGGAAATGCCACAACAGCTGAGGCAAGTGCCGCCCCTCGCCAACTGAAGGTAAAACTAAATCCAAACCAATTATATAGCCATTCACCAATAAATCCGCGTCTCCCCATGCTAATTAATAATAGATAACCAACAACAACGGGAGGTAAAACTAAAGGTAAATGAATAATGCTATCAAGCAATGATTTACCAGGAAAACGAACCCTAACTAACAGCCAAGCCATCAATATACCAAAAGGAAGACTAATTATTACTGCAATTGTCGATACCTTAAGGCTTAAAAGAATCGCTTGCCATTCGTATTCACTTAACATCTCCAAAAGTATAATTCCTAAAGTGGGCTAAAGCCGTATTTCTTAAATATTTCTGCGGCTTGAGGTGTTTTTAGATAGTCATAAAAATCACGAACAGCTTTATTATCCTGTCCTTTTACAACTGCCATTGGATACTCAACAGGTTTGTGACTATCAGTTGGGAATACCCCAACCACTTTCACTTTGTCACTGGCAACAGCATCAGAGCCATAGACAATACCTAATGGTGCTTCATCTCGTTCAACTAATGCCATGCCGCTGCGAACATTATTAGTGCGCGCCATTTCCGGACTCACCACATCCCATGCACCTAAATATTCTAATGACTCTTTAGCATAGATACCAACAGGTACATGATCTGGATCACCCACAGCTAATTTTCCACCATTAAGTAAGGATTTCCATTTAGTATCCTTATTAATAACAACATTGTTTAATTTGCTATCTTTAGGGGCAATTAACACTAAGTCGTTACCTAATAATGTATGTCGTGAATCAGTCACCATTAAATTCTTATTAATAACATAATCCATCCACTGCTGATCGGCAGAAATAAATAGATTTGCAGGTGCTCCTTGCTCAATTTGGCGAGCAAGTGTTGAAGAGGATGCATAAGAAGCAACGACATCCGCTTGTTTTTCCTGTTTATATTGTGCCGAAATTTCATTAAGCGCATTAGTGAGAGAAGCCGCCGCAAATACCGTTATTTTATCCGATGCCATACTTTGGCTCACTAAAGCAAAAGAGATAATCGCACCAGCCAGTAACTTACCTGATAATTTTTTCATGTTGAGTTCCACTTAAATAGGACAATAACCACGCTGTATATATCAAGATATAACGTAAAATGAAAGGATAAGTTGATTAAAATTGGTTATATATCAATAAATATAGCGATAAGTAGGGAGACAAAAATGGCGATAGCAATGGAGATAGAAATGCAATCAACAACGCGACAACTTGAAGTTAAATAGCTAAAAGATAAATAGCTAAAAGATAAATACTCTAAATAATTCAAGGTGTAGCTAGGCGACAAGTGAATGAGTCGCTAGGAGCATACATAAGTATATGACTAGTGCGAATAAACGCAGTCAACAACGCTACAACTTGAAGTATGACGAGTATTTGAGGAGTATTTGAGGAGTATTTTAGGAGTATTAAAAACAGCCCTTCACAATAAAGGGCTGTTCTAAATAGAGGGGTAATTATGCTTTTTTATCAGCCTTTGACTGACTAGGTGAAATTAAGTTAAAAATCTCGCCTAAACCATAAATAATGCCCATGATAAGTACCATCACAACAGGTACCATCAAGAGAGCGAACCCTAAACTTTTCAATAATTCAAACATGATAACCTCTTTATCATGGTATATTCGGAAAGCCAGAGTTGGCATTTCTTCACGAATAACGAATAATAACGCTATAGTTGTATCTATTCTAGAGAATTATCGTTTTGTGTCGGCACAAAAAATGCGATAAACAGACAAACCAGAAGAAGCCTATCATTATGCAAGCAGAAATATTACTGACACTGAAACTTCAAGATAAGCTCTTTGCTGATCCACGCCGTGTTGCGCTGTTAAAACAAATTAAAGCAACAGGCTCAATTAGCCAAGGGGCGAAAATGGCGGGCATTAGTTATAAAAGTGCTTGGGACGCTATCAATGAAATGAATCAACTGGCTGACGAACTCCTTGTTGATAGAGCAACTGGCGGTAAAGGGGGTGGAGGCGCCACACTGACTCATTATTGTGAACGCTTACTACAACTTTATGATCTATTAGGACAAATTCAACAAAAAGCCTTTGATGTATTAAAAGACGATTCATTACCTTTAGACAGCCTTTTAGCGGCTATTTCACGTTTTTCGTTACAGACCAGTGCCAGAAACCAATTTTTTGGCACCATTATTGAACGCGATCACTTACAAGTACAACAACATGTTAATGTTCAGCTTGCTGATCAAAAAACGGTTATCCGCGCGGCGTTAACTGAAAAAAGTGCCGATCGTCTAAATCTTAAAGAAGGCAAAGAAGTACTCGTTTTAATTAAAGCGCCATGGGTCAATATAGAAAAAGGCGCCTCTGTAGCACAACAATATGACAATGCGCTATCAGGCACCCTAACCCAAATTGAAACGGGCAATGAAAATAGCGAATTAGTGGTAACGTTAGAAGGTGGATTAGAAGTGTGTGCGACTTGTTCTAACCAGCATGTTACACAACAAAAGCTACATATTAATGATACCGTAACAGCGTTATTTAATGCCGATCAGGTGATTATCGCCACATTATGTTAATTATTAGCATGATGGCTTTTGAGTAAAAATAACACCATCACTTAATTGATATTTTAAAAATTATATTAAGTGATGGTTTTTCGACTGATACAACGTGTAAAAGCTTTTTTTATTGAAGCACCTAAAACCTCATCACTACAATTGGCTTTTAATGTAATAATTGCACTATCAGATATTCCCTCACCTACCCAATGATCCATACGTAAATGATTTTGAGGTCTAATGATAATTTCATTACCTACAACACTTAAACTACACAAATTCATATTTTCAAATAGAGCCGTTTTATTTTTATAACCATACTCTTTGACAATTTTTTTTATCCATTCAGGATAAGATTTTTTATCAGTATACATCTCATGAAATTCTTGTGAGTTACTTTCTATTTCCCTACTATTCATTAAAAAATTTTTTGAATAATAACCTAACTCAGCATTAGTGATATCATTAGATAAAATCTTATATCCATATTTAAAGTCCGTAAAATGGATATAACACCCAGAGATAGTTACTATAATATAATAATCATTGTTAAAATAAACATCTGCATATAAATTATAACATTTCGATTTAATCACGAACTAATCCTCAATTATAGTAATATTAATTTTTTTTGAAGATGCATTTTTAATAGAATCATTAATAGCATCCCATTGTTGTTTGGTTGTTCTTGCAGGAACACCTAATTCTAGAGTTTTTGATTTAATATCACTTGGTAAAGTTTTATAACCTTTATTTCTGCTGGATATTTATCTATTTAATAATTTCCAAATAAAACCATCACCTAATCATTATCTTAGAAATAATATTAAAAAAATGGCTTTTTTATTTATTGATGCTTACATTAAAAATTAGCGACTAATTTATTTATTCTGAATACATATGAGTAAAATAATCGCTAATTTTATTATTATAAAACAATCTATCTTTGGTAAAATCAAGATTATCAGAGACTACAATATATTTCCTTAACTTTTCTGGAATATTTGCTATTGTGGCATAAACAGTAGGAACAATAAAAAATAGTCACCTATTTTTGTTTTGCCTTCATATACAGAGCTAAAACGATACATCCTCAATTTAATTGGTTGGCCCATTCCATCGTAATTGATGTCGTAATTCATTAGGAACTAAATCAAATAACATTTTTATATACCTAACATTACCATCATATAATATACTTATTTTCGAACTGCATTTTTCAATATATGTTTTAGCTTGATAATTTAAAAATGAGATATCACTTTCATCAAAATCTTGACTAAGTATTTTTTTGGGTAAATTATGAATTAACTGTAACTCATAATAACAAGATTTATCTTTTGCTTTTGCTATCATTCCTCTGGACTGAATATTTCTTAATTGAGGTAAAATCCAATACATCATATCTATGTATATTTCATTTTTAGTCATATGCTATCACTTTATTTTTCTTGATCTACTATTGGTTTTATAGCAGTAATAGTTAGTTAAAATGTTATATTTATTTATAACACCTTGTATATATAACAAAAAATCACTTTATACATAGTATGAATAAAGTGATTTTATTTAATATCCATTTAAACTTTACAGCTAATACAACGTGTAAAAGCTTTTTTTATTGAAGCACCTAAAACCTCATCACTACAATTGGCTTTTAATGTAATAATTGCACTATCAGATATTCCCTCACCTACCCAATGATCCATACGTAAATGGTTTAGAGGACTAATAGTAATTTCATCATCTGTAAGCTCTAAGCTACATCGATTCATATTATTAAAAAGTGCTGTTTTATTTTTATAATTATATTCTTTGATTATTTTTTTTATCCAGTCTTGATAAGTTTTTTTATCATTATACATTTGATTAAACTTATCTGAATTTCCTTTTATTTGTTCACTTTTAATCAGAGCGAGTTTGGCATAATAACCTAATTCGTCATCAATAATATCATTAGGTAAAACCTTATAGCCTTTTTTTAGATCCATTATATAAATAGAATGACCAGAAAAAGTTAATAAAAAATAATAAGTATCATTATAATAAACACTTGCTCTTAATTTATTACCTTTTAATTTAAACATTAACTATTCCTCAATAATCGTAATATTAACTTTTATATTTTTTGATGATGCATTTTTGATCGAATCATTAATAGCATCCCATTGTTCTTTAGTGGTTTTTTCTGGAACTCCCAATTCTAATGTTTTTAATTTTACATCTTTTTTAAAAATTTCTGCAGTTCCTCGTCCATCACCACTATATTTATCTATAGTTGAAATATATGTATTTAATGTATTTTTTAATGATTTTGGATTTTTAAGCCTTGATTCAGTTTGGGTATTTAATGTCTTTACACTAATATATTCACCTGTCTTATCATCATAATAGTCAAATGTTTTAGCGTTAAGATGTAATCGTTTCAGTCGTTTATTTGATAGCCCAATAAAATTTTCAAATGTCATTCCTTGCTCTGCTATTGTACCTTGGTACATCCATTTCATTGTGATTTTATTTCCTGATTTGTCAATAAAATAAATATCATTTCTTGGTATAAATTGCGTTTTATTGGCATTAAATCTAATAGGTCCATAAATTCTATTACCATTACGCTTAGTTATCGACGCTCCTAGTGCAATCACTGAAGTTAAATTTTCAAGTGTTACTTTATCCCATCCTGTAAAATCACTCGCATTTTCAATCCATTGATTTCTTGCAAAAATTTCACTATCTGTTAATTTATCAATTTCTGTATAAGTGAATAACTTAATATTTTCATAACCACTAAATAGTGGATAGTTTCCCCCAATCCTTGTTCTTTCTTTTGTTATCCAATAATCTGAAAGTAATGAATCTTCCTCATGTGTATGTGGGTATTTTTTCATTAAAGATTCATAATAATTTCTTTCTGATGAATTTAATGATTCCTGAGCAATACAATAAACTTTCCGACAAGATGCAGCTAATAAGCGTTCTAACTTATTTTTATCTCCATTGGCTAATTTATTAATTGCTTTTGTTTCTTCTAAATGAAGTTGTCTATTATAACGTTCTACTAATTCAGCCGAATTAGCCGCACTTATAACGCCCTCCGCTTTACCTGTTGCAACTAAACCAGCAAAAGCCCCCACCAAACGACTTTTTTGAGCTTGTTGTTCTCGCCACTGTTCTGTCTTAATTAAATTATCGTTGAGCGATATTGCCGCTATTTCTGCTGCCAAGGCGCCGGCTACTGCACCTGTTACACTGCCTCCTGCAATTTCAGCGCTCACTCCTGCAACAACAGAATGGCTTAAAACCTTTCCTGCATGCCCTAATATCGCACCGTTATCACCAATGAGATTGGCACCTTCAGCGTGAAATTGACTGCCGATATGGCTTAATAGCGCAGTTTTAAAATTATCAATAAAACTGCCACCTTGAATGGCTGTGCCCAGTGTAGAACTCACTACTGACTGTGAGGCAACGCGTTGAGCAACTTGAGTCCATGTGGCATTATCCGTCGCAAGCAACTTGCCTGTTGTCGGTAATGTTCCCCCCTGTATTGCTTGATCCCAACCCATAAATTGGTCAAGACCTTGCAAGGTGCCTGCAACGGCCATACTGGTGACAATGGATTTCACCGTATCACTGCGACTTAAGGAGCCAAATGTTTTAGAAATATTGCCTTGATTTTCGGCTAAAGAGACCGCAGCTTGCGAAACTAAAGAAGCAAAACCGGCTTGTGCCGCAACTGATGCCGTTGACGCAACCCCCGCAGAGGCTCCTGCAGCAATAGTTGCATTACTTGCCATTCCTCCTATTGAGGCAGCTGTTGCCGTACCATAAGTTGCAACCCCTACCGCGATGGCAATAACCGCACCAACAACTGGATTTAACTACTGGGTTTTATCATCCCAACTGGAATAAGTGTCTTTCACTAAATTCCAATTAATATTTTCTTGACGTTGGAGCGCATTAAGCCAAGCATATTCTGGTGTGTTACTTAAGGCAGTTAATGCCTGCTCTAAAGATTGCTCTTTTTTGGCTTTAATATCTGCAGATATGCCTTTTGGCGCATCAATAGTCAGCTTTCCGCCAATATAGAGTTCAGGTAATAGCCATGTTCCCTTGGTGTATCCCTGATTACGTTGAGTGATATATATATCTTTTGAACGAGTAATAACTTGTTTAAAAGCAGTATCTTTCACCGCTTTAAAATTAATGCCTCCTGTTTTACTGGTTAATTTGGCATTCTTTGCTGTCTCTAATTTACTTGCTTCTAAAGTGATATCATCCTTAGCAATTAAATTAATATCGTCATTAGCAATAAACTCGGTAACTTTATTCGTTGTGTTATTAAATGTTTTGGTATATTTCTTTTTAGTCGCACACAGTGTCCACCAATTACATTTTTTCTTTTCTTCTTCATAGTAACTGGATTCTTCCATTGCCTGTGCATAAAGAAATCCACCTTTAGCAGCAATATCCATCTTTTTATTAGCAGCCAATTGAGAGGCCTGAAATAAAATACTGCCCTCAGATAATAGTGTTAGATGATTACCGCTATTAATTTCAGTACTGACTTGTTTACGAAGTTCTTCTAACTCTGAATCCGACTCTTTACGAAAATGTGTTCTTACTGATCCCAATTGGATATTGCCACCACTGGAAATAGCAATATCCCCCTCTGATTTAAGTGAACTTCCTTCTGTTGTGAGTGAGCCTGATGATGCAATAGAAATACCTTTATTTCCCATAATGGATGTGGTGGCATATTGAATGTCTTGCGCATCTTCGTGGGGATCTTTGATGGCGGAATAAGCATTTGCACCCAGTTTTATATTTCTACCCGCTAATACAATGATTTTATCTTTTGAATTTAATACTGTTGAACTTAAATCAATATCACGCGCGGCATTTAAAATAAGGTTATTATCTGAAAATAATTTAGATTGTAGTTGGGGGTAATGAATATCACTGAAAAAAGGAGCGGCTTCTTTTATTAATTTGGAGGCAAGAAAAATATCTTGTCCTGCATTAAAAGTTATTTCTTTGTTACTATAATATTTTATTCCCTGACTAACAATATCTTTACCAGCCATCAAGCTTATATTATTCTTACTTTTCCAAAGCCCCATATTAAATAAAAACGCTGGAATATATTGTTCATCTCTAAAAGTTGGCATTAGATTGAAAAATAAAGACTCATCGCGTTTTATTTTAATATTCTCTAATGCTGATAAACTTTTTTCATTTGATTCATTAATTATTACATTTGAAATGTAAATGTTTTTACCTGAATAAAAGTCTATTTTTTCAGACACATCAATAAATGGTGCCTTAATGCTATTCAGAGTATAAGAGGCTATAGGGCTAAATGAATAATTAATATCTCCATTCTTAGTTATGATGGAAAAATGCTTTGCTGTTATATCTATATTTTCAGAATTAACATTATCAATTGCTGTTAAATTTATAATATCACCAGATAATAAATTTGAATTACTTATATTTATATTTTTATTAGCAATAACAGATAAAGAGTTACTTGATTTTAAATTTAATGAAATATTTAAATTATTAGCATTTAATAGTATATTTTTAGCTAATATAGTACTTTCAAAA
Organism: Proteus sp. G3927; assembly: GCF_963894685.1. NCBI lineage: Bacteria > Pseudomonadati > Pseudomonadota > Gammaproteobacteria > Enterobacterales > Morganellaceae > Proteus > Proteus sp. G3927. The sequence continues at coordinate 189,280 of NZ_CAWQGX010000028.1, forward strand.
TCAGATATTCTTCTATACTTTTTAATTTCTTTTTCTAAAAATGGAAATTTACGTTCTAACGCTATACTATCTTTAAAATCTAAAACTAAATTATTACCTGCTTTTATCATATATTCAGAAGCACTATCTACAATAAATTCATAATGACTTCCAGTTTTAGTAAAGGGAATAAAATGAACTATTTTTTGAAACTTAGTTTCATCAATATTATATTTATTTACATCATCTCGATAAAAAATATGAGCATTATCATGAGAATAAAGATCCCATTTATTAAGGTGTCCAAACCGATAATAGTATACTTTTGCATTGTTTCCCGTTGCGATAAGATCATTAGTTGCAAAAATATCAGATTGGGTATTAAAAAACTCGTTAGATTGTATATATAAATTTTTACCAGAATAAATAACACTAGGAACATACTTTTTATTCTTTTCAAATAATGAGCGTTCTACATTAACACCTCCATTATTTTTTAAATCTAATATATCAAACCACTTTTTATCAGAGAGTTCTTTTAATTCAGCAAGTAAAATAATTATAAGGAAATTATTCGTAGGACTATTGTAAGGATGAAGAAAATGAGTACCTATATTTATAGACGATGTAGAATCAGGCTCTTGCTTTATTTCTTTAAATAAAGGAGTAATAGATTCATTAACCAATTTCTTGGTTCTAATAATCAAATCACCCTTTTCTGTTTTTATGGTGGCTGATTGATTTTCAATTAAACTACTTGGTTCACCCTGTGCATTTTTTTGTATCCATAAATTATCTTTTGCTTGAATAAGCGCTTTTTCACCTTTATTAGTGAATTTATCTACGAATAAACGCATATCCTTTTCTGCGATAATATCACTATGATTCGTTAGCGTATTAGTTGCTAATGTAATATCTCTTTGCGCTTTTAAGCTGGCATTACTATTCATTTGTAGCGCTTTGCTACTAACATTAATATCTTGCTCAGATTGAATATTGCCATTAAAGGTAATTTTGCCATCAACTGTTAAATTGATACTGTTTTGCTTTGTTTGAATATCAGTTAAATTAACACCGACCCCTTTTTCTGTGCTAACTAAGCGTATTTGATTGGCATACATTCCACCCAATGCTTTTGTATCAATAGCGACGGTCGGTTTTACACCTTCTCCATTAATGCTATTTACTGTCCCTTTGCCGAAATCAATATGGTTATTCCCTTGCATTAAAGAGAGATTTTTAGCATTTATCTTTCCATTTATTTCAATACTACGACTAATAATATCGGCATAATTTTGTAAATCGGCATTCATACCTTGCTTACCAATAACAATACTGCCTTTTTTTACTTCTAGTGCCGAATAGGTACCTTGAGGGCTAAATTGAGGCTTTCCCGTCGTGAGAGTAATTGATGGAGTATTAATAAATGAGCAACCATCACAACTAATTCCATTAGGATTAGCAATTAAAACATCCGCTTGTTGTCCTGCAACTTCTAATTTACCTAATAACTGTGAACGACTATTACCGACAACTTCATTAATAATTAAATTAGCCGTATTACCTTTTAAATTTTTATTAGCAGATATTTTTTTTGCCAATTGACTATTGGCATCAACTTGCGAATTATTAAGTACTGCCCCCTGTTTATTAACATTAAAGACATTAAACCTATTATGAGAAACACCACTGTCATTAGGTGTTGCTATATTAATAATAGGAATATTATTTTGCTGATTTATTGTTATCGTTTTATCAGATGAAGTAATGACAGAGCCCCAAGCAGGATGCAATGGGTAAATAGCGGTTAAATAAATAACACAATAGCTTATTAAACGCTGTTTTCGCGAAATATCCTTTTTATGCATAAAAAATTCCTTATTTAAAGAGCAAAAGAAATTGACCAAGATAAAGACCATTGGTTAGCATTTGACCACTTTGGATAAATGAATGGTTTGTTTATCAATAGTTGTGAAGAAAAAGGGGAACGATAAAATGAAAGCCCCATAGCGCCAGCTAATAAAGACTGCTGCTTTGTTTCATATTGATCAGAATAGATAACGCCATAATCAACAGCTGTAATAAAACGCCATTGACCTAAAAATGAATTTATCCATGGTGTATTAATTTCATTACGCCAATAAAGTCCTCTATTGGCACTAAGCTTATTTTGTTTAGCACCACGAACTGCATTTAATCCATCTATGGTTATTTTTTCCACACTATAAAGATTATCAGATGTATATTGACCATAAAAAGACGTAATATAGGAGACAGAGTAAGGAAATAAATATTGATAATGTATATTTAGACTCAATTTTCTATAGTGGCTTCGGGGTGAGTTTTCAGCAATATAATCAGGTGATGCCCCAAAAAAAGACAACCCAATTTCTGCTGATGGATTAATAGATAAATAACCTGATGTCAGATTAAAATGATATTGGGGGGCTAATGATAGTGATGTTAATGTTGGGCTATTGATTAATATCGGCTGTTTGGCTAATTCCGTTTTTACTTTTTTATGCTTTAATATGCCTTTTAATATTATCTTCTTCTTACTATCCCGATAAAGTAAACGACTAATATCAACTTGCTGATTAGTATTTATATTTTTATAGATATATTTATTACTATAACTTTTAATAAAATGAGAAGAACGGTTATAAGATAACTGATATTGATAAAACCAATAGCCATAGGGAATATTTATACTCGCTGTATAGCCTCTATAATAATGTGAATGTAATAAATCTGTATTACTGTTTAAGGAGAGATCCCACTGCTCTCCAAATCCAAATAACGAATCTATTGTTGTGGTATTCGTCAGTAAAATTTCACCTGTTGCTTTTGAACCTGAATTATCAATAGTAAGTTGATTTCTGAAAGGATGCGTTTTGTTTTTCTTATAAATAAAAATAGTCGAGTATCCTATCCTGTCACTAGGTTGAATATCTAATCTATATTGTGATGTTGTTAATCGATTAAGTTGTTCAAGCCCATGCTCTAACTCACGTAAATTAAGTCGTTTATCTTGATATGAAGGAAATAGAATATCAACCATGGGAGAAGTCATATTATCAATAAAGATTGATTTTATCTTTCCTTCAATTACGTTAATGGTTAATTGATGATTTGAGAGATCTTGATCGGCAATAAAAGCTTGTGAAGTAATATAACCTTTTTCAATATACGCATTAGTCATTGATTTAATGATATGTTGCATATCACTTAATGTTAAACATTTATTTATATATTTAGATATTAATTCTTTTTGTGCCTTATTAGTTAATAAACCATTCCTTTCTATTTTTATTTCATTAATTAAGAAGCAATTATTTACATTATTATTTATTTCTGCAAAAGTTATCTTACTTATCGTTAATAAAAATAGCGCCATTAACCCTAATAAATAGTTAACACATTCCCTTTTAATGTTATTCATATAAACGAGTCCTTATGTTTTTATTAAAATAACATAAATAATCTTGCCCATCTTTTATCTTTTTTATTCTCTCTGCACTATTTTTACTTAAGCGATCAGCAACAAATATTGACAAATTTTAATTAAACCGATATTGGTAAGTATTCTACTTGTAATAAAAACAAGGATAATAATAATGAAGTACTTGCAACTCACAAAAACACAGTTTCGCTTAAGTGATACACTCTGCTTGCATATCGATGATTTAACTATCAATGAAGGAGAAAGTTGGGCATTCGTTGGTAGCAATGGTAGTGGTAAAACGGCGCTCGCTAATACATTATGCCAAGAGGGGATTTTATTATCGGGTGAGCTTATTAATAGGTTTACTCGTCCGATTAATCTCTCTTTTGAAAAATTACAAAAAATGATAGAGGAAGAGTGGCTGCGTAACAATACAGACTTATTAAGTGAAGATGAGGATGATACGGGATTAACCGTGGCTCAGGTGATCCAAATGCAGGTAAAAGATAATGATCGCTGCCTGTTATTAGCAAAACAATTTGGTATTGATGCACTTTTATCAAGGCGTTTTAAATATCTTTCAACGGGAGAGTCTCGTAAGGTACTGCTTATTCAGTTATTGATGAATAAACCTGATCTATTAATTTTAGATGAGCCTTTTGATGGTTTAGATATTGACTCTCGTCGTACATTAAGTGAGTTACTTTCATCACTACATCAACAAAAGCTAACGATTGTTCTTATTTTAAATCGCTTTAATGATATTCCTGATTTTGTGCAAAATGCTGGCTTATTGATTGACTGTAAACTCGTGGCACAAGGTAAAAAAAGTGATATTTTATCAGACTCAGTAATTGCGCAATTATCTCACAGTGAAACACTTGAAAATCTGATCTTACCCGCCTCAGACTCCGTTGATGCAGTTCCTACCTTACCACCAACGCTTTCCCCTATTATACTTAAGGATGGCGTGGTCAGTTATAATGATAAACCTGTGCTCCATCACTTAACCTGGGAAGTTAAACCACAACAACATTGGCAAATATTAGGTCCTAATGGCGCAGGAAAATCGACCTTATTAAGCTTAATCACAGGAGATCATCCTCAAGGCTATAGCAATGATTTAACTCTATTTGGTCGTAAAAGAGGCAGTGGTGAAACCATTTGGGAGATCAAACGCCATATTGGTTATGTTAGTAATGCCTTACATCAAAGCTATCGCGTCTCTTCAAGTGTGAAAAATGTGATTATTTCTGGTTTTCATGACTCTATTGGTATTTATCAAGCCGTTACCGATAAACAGCAAAAATTAGCGGATGAATGGCTAACACTAATTGGTTTAACTGCACTCGCTAACCATCCTTTTCACTCACTTTCATGGGGACAACAGCGTCTAATATTAATTGTAAGAGCATTGGTTAAACACCCGACATTATTGATCCTCGATGAACCATTACAAGGATTAGATACAACCAATAGACTATTAGTACAGCGCTTTATTGATATCATGATAAGCCATAGCAATACTCAACTACTGTTTGTCAGTCATCATCAAGAAGATGCACCTCACTGTATTACCCATCGACTGATTTTTATTAAAGAAGGAGATATCTATCGTTACCAACAACAACCCTGTTAACTAGATATAGGCTATTTTTAAGGTAAGATACATCATCACACTGAAGAAAAGGGTATTTGTTATCGATAGATGGCGATGATTTTAACGATAGATTTAGAGAGCATATTTTTTACTGATAATTATCCAGAATCGGCTTTTCGTTTCTTTTCACCGATCCCGTTAAACTAATAGCTTGATCGATTAAGCAAAAGGTGTAATAACTGTGTAATATTTCATCAAACAATCGTCATTTTTGACATAATCCCCCTAGTTTTGTTAGTTATGTTTGGCGTTCTTGTTGATGATCCATATAATGATTGCAGTCCTGATTTTAAACTTATATTAAGAAAGTAATTATAGGAGTCTAAACTATGGCAGTAACTAAGCTTGTGCTAGTTCGACACGGTGAAAGTGTATGGAACAAAGAAAACCGTTTTACAGGCTGGACTGACGTTGAATTGTCAGATAAAGGCCGTAATGAAGCGCAAGAAGCAGGTAAACTGCTGAAGGCTGAAGGTTTTACTTTTGACTACGCATATACTTCTGTACTAAAACGTGCAATCCACACTCTGTGGAACATTCTTGATGAAGTTGATCAACAATGGCTGCCAGTAGAGAAAAGCTGGAAACTAAACGAACGTCACTACGGTGCATTACAAGGCTTAAACAAAGCTGAAACAGCTGAAAAATACGGTGACGAGCAAGTTAAACAATGGCGTCGTGGTTTTGCGGTTACCCCACCAGAGTTAACTAAAGATGATGATCGCTTCCCAGGTAAAGATCCACGTTATGCATCTTTAACTGAAGCTGAACTGCCATTAACAGAAAGCTTAGCGTTAACTATCGACCGTGTAACACCATATTGGGAAGAAGTCATTAAACCTCGCGTTGCTTCAGGTGATAAAGTGATTATTGCCGCTCACGGTAACTCACTGCGCGCTCTGGTTAAATACCTAGACAATATGAGTGAAGAAGAAATTCTTGAACTGAATATCCCAACAGCAGTACCTTTAGTTTACGAATTTGATGAAAATATGAAACCAATCAAACGTTACTACTTAGGTAATGCAGAAGAAATCGCAGCAAAAGCCGCGGCTGTTGCTAACCAAGGTAAAGCAAAATAATTTTACTTTGAATTAGATAAAAAAAATGCCACTTTTGAGTGGCATTTTTATTAATAAAAACAGACTATTATGATTTATTACGACGAGTAGCGACTGCATCGGCTAATTGGCGTAATAACGTTTCTGTATCATCCCACCCAATACAAGCATCTGTGACACTTTTACCGTATACCAAAGGTTCACCACTTTCTAATGATTGATTGCCCTCTTCTAAATGACTTTCAACCATTACACCAATTAAAGCTTTTTCTCCTGCGCTAATTTGTTGGCAAATATCGGCACCAACCTCCATTTGTTTCTTAAATTGTTTACAGCTATTGGCGTGGCTAAAATCAACCATAACATTTTGGGGTAATCCTGCTTTTTTCAGACCTTCTTTTACGGCAGCAACATGTTCTGCACTGTAATTAGGCTCTTTACCGCCCCGTAAAATAATATGGCAATCTTTATTCCCTGCAGTACGAACTATCGCTGAGTGACCCCATTTAGTTACCGATAAGAAACAGTGTGGAGAGCCTGCAGCATTGATGGCATCAATCGCCACTTTAATTGTGCCATCTGTGCCATTTTTAAAACCAACAGGACAAGATAGTCCGGAGGATAATTCTCTATGCACTTGAGATTCTGTTGTTCGAGCACCAATGGCTCCCCAACTCATCAAATCAGCGACATATTGTGGGGTTATCATATCTAAAAACTCGCCAGCCGTTGGTAATCCACTATCATTGATGGTTAATAGCAAACGACGAGCAATGCGTAATCCTTCATTAATATCAAAGGTACAATCCATATGTGGATCATTTATCAGCCCTTTCCAACCGACTGTGGTACGTGGTTTTTCAAAATAAACTCGCATCACAATTTCAAGTTTATCTTTCAGCTCTTCTCTTAATAAATTTAAACGCTGAGCATATTCCAGTGCCGCGTTAGGATCATGAATAGAGCAAGGCCCAATCACCACTAATAGGCGATCATCTTTTCCAGCAAGGATTTGATGAATAGCTTCACGGGCATGACGAACTGTAAACGCCGCATTGTCAGTGGCTGGAAACTTTTCCAATAATGCCACTGGCGGTAAAAGTTCATTGATTTGTGTTATTTTAAGATCATCATTCTGGTAATTCATTCCCGTGTTCCACTCTATTATTATCTAGTCAATATGATTTCTGTTTCTTCAATCTAACCATTCGTTTTCTCTCTGTAAACACCCTTAAGAGCCTAAACAGCCCATGACGGTAGATAACAAAAACATCGAAAACAAGTAATAGCACCATTAAGTAAAATAATGATTCGAAATTGCCTAGAATAGAAGAATAAACACAACGAATAGCAAGGCTGGAGAGAAATATAACTCTACCAGCCTTTTTTATTATGAGAGATAATTATTTTTGTTTGAATGCTTTGCTGATTTGATCCACAAACGAGAGCCATTAATAGCGATAGCCAATAAGATGATATATTCAATAGACATGGCATAAACACCCTGTTTATAAAATATAACAATACTAATGACATTAATAACAGACCAAATTAACCAGTTTTCTACCAATTTGCGTGTCATTAAGATCATAGCCACAATGGAGAGTACCGTCATTGTTGAATCCCAGAATGGGTAAGCATCTGGCTCGATAGCAGGTGTGGCTAAATTTGCCCCGAAGACATTTAAGATATCAACAGCAATAACTGCTAAATAGCCAAAAACAGTATCAATATTAAACGTTAGCGCAATAATGGCAGCAATGGAGACAATGATTAATACGATTTGTTGGCCCGGCTTTAACCAACGTATTTTCAATTCTGCTTGTTCAAAATCATTCACTCTACTCCATGCATACCAACCATAAATATTGGCAGCAAAGAAGAAAATCTGTAGCAGTAGACTAGCATATAACTGGATCTGGAAAAAAATAATGGCGAATAAAGTGACATTAATTAACCCAAATAAATAGTTAATGATCTTTTCCTGGCTCGCAAGCCATATACATAATAATCCAGCAATAGTCCCTATAGCTTCAATCCATGAGAGTGGATAGCCTTCTTTTCCTAATGGAATATTGACTAAAATATTATTGATACTAAACCAACTAATGACATCCATTTGACAACCCCGACTTAATCATAGAAAAAACAAATAAAATATGGGTTATTGCGACATTGTTGCAAAGTGATAAAGATATATATACATTCCTATCAATGATAGCACTTAGTTTAAAATATTAAACAAAATGCCATTTATTTACCATAAAAAACAAAAAGTGTTTTATATAATAAATATGCTATTTTTTTATTCATACTTACAACAAATAACTTTATCTACTATAACAACTAGAGAGAAATATGGAGCCAATCACCCGCTTAATCGATCGCATGTTATCTTTTGCATTACTTGATCCTCGAATTGAGGCTGTGGTATTAACAGGCTCAGTGGGTCGTAATAAGAAGATAGACAGCTATTCTGATATTGATATAGAGCTTATTGGTCACGGTGCGACTGAGCTAGCAAAAAACCAACATTGGCTATCACAATTTGGTAAACACCTCGTCTCTTTAGCAACAGAATGTGAAGATCCGAACGGCATTCGCTGGCCAATCTATTTGCACGTATTAGCTCAAGGCCGAAAAATGGATATTTTGATGGCAGAGCCTGAAAGAATTATCAATATGAAACAAAATGGTCTAAGTCCAGTTTATCAACGAGGCTATCGTGTTTTACTTGATAAAACAGGTTTATGTGACCAACTTCCAGAAATTAGCACTGTGACTCCCCCTGCCCTTTCCATAGAGCAAGCTGATACCTTGGCTCAAGAGTTTTGGTTTGAAGCCACACAAATCGCTATAGCTATCTTACGTAATGAATTTTGGTTCGCTGAATATCGTATGAGTGATATAAGGGAATGGTTGATCCGTTTACTAGAGCAAGTTGCTCTGCAAACATCAACACAAGATGTCTGGTATCAAGGCAAAAACTTACGGGAGTGGTTACCTAAGTTTTACTCATTACGTTCATTAGAAAGCACACTGGCTATGAGTACCCCTTATGAAGCAGCGGCTGCATTAAGTATTATCATGGCTTTTTTTATTGATGCATCAAAGCGTTTTGGTTTGTCGATAGAAAAGGCAACACAAGCACAAATACTCATTAGCGATTGGTTTATTGATAATGAACTATTAACTGAAAATGAATATTACCAAATAACCACTTCCATTATTTGTCATTATCCAACTTAAGTGAGATCAGATAGTTTTTTCAGCAATGGAGAAGCTATCTATTTACATCCTCTATTTGAGTAACTCGAGTAATAAATACAAAAACGAGTTATAGAGAGCATTTTTAGATAGAATGAGAATGGCGTGTGATAAAAGACTAGAAAAGCATATTGAAATGGTGGGTCGTGGGCGACTCGAACGCCCGACCAATTGATTAAAAGTCAACTGCTCTACCGACTGAGCTAACGACCCATTTCATAAAATGGTATGTAAATTCGAAAATGGTGGGTCGTGGGCGACTCGAACGCCCGACCAATTGATTAAAAGTCAACTGCTCTACCGACTGAGCTAACGACCCTTTTCGAACTCACCACATTCTCTGTGGCAACGGCGGGTAATAATACTGATTTAATGTTATTGTGCAACGTTTTTTTTCAAAAAAACATTCAAATGCTGAAAAAACAATCAGTTAACCCCGAAAATGTAACATTCACATTACGGGGCCAATAATTATAGTGCTGCTAACTGCTTTTGTGCTAATTTTGCACCAGCACTGTTTGGATATTGCTTAACCACTTGTTGATAAATAGCTTTCGCATTATCCTTTTGCCCTTTCTCTTGCATAATAAGCCCTATCTTATAAAAGGCCTCACTTGCTTTTTGAGATTTTGGATAATTTTTCACAACAATAGCAAAAGTACTCGCAGCCTGATCTTTATTACCTTTTAGATAATACATTTGCCCCAACCAAAATTGAGCATTTGATTGATAGCTAGACTTCGGATAACTTTTAATAAAGTTGTTTAATGCAACAATTGCCTTATCGTAATCTTTTGAATTCAATACAATATCAATTGCCGCGTTATAATCAGCTTTTTCATCACCTGTTGACGACGAACTCGTACTTGTATCAGATGTTGAAGGTACATTGCCACCCGTTGAAGCCTCATCCGTTGTTGGTGCTGAGTTGCCACCATTTAGGCTATCTAATTGTTGATAGATATTACGTTGACGCTCTACAACTTGGTTTAACTGGTATTGATTTTCCTGAATTTGACCACGCAACATATCAATATCGCGTTGAGAATCTGCGAGTTGTTGCTGTAATTGGGTCAAAAGCTGACTATGAGCATTAGAGATACGCTCAAGTTGGGCGAGTCGTTCATCAGTAGAGCCTGAACCGATATTACTGATTGGCGCTTGGGCAATAGCGGCTACAGGAGCCGCTACGCCAACCAGTAACAACAGACTCATCAATAAAGGTCTGAAGTTACTGTTGTTCATGCCGTTCTCTTAGTAAACCAGTACTGCACGACGGTTTTTCGCATAAGCGGCTTCGTCATGACCCAGTACAGCAGGTTTTTCTTTACCGTAAGATACGATTGATAATTGATCAGCTGATACGCCTTTACCTTGCAGATACATTTTAACTGCGTTTGCACGACGTTCGCCTAACGCGATGTTGTATTCTGGAGTACCACGTTCGTCAGCATGACCTTCGATAGTAATGCGTACTGAAGGGTTAGCACGCAGGAATGCAGCGTGAGCATCTAACAGTTGAGCATATTCTGAAGTAACGTCATATTTATCAAAACCGAAGTAAACAATGTTAGTTTGTTTCAGTTGTTCTAATTGCTGACGTGCTAATTCTTCAGCAGTAGGGCCTTGCTCAGTAACAGGTACATTGTTGCTTGTATCTGTTTGATCGTCGTTTTTGTTTGAGCTACATGCTGCAACAGCAACGAGTGGTAATGCTAACATCAACCCTTTAAACACTTTGTTTAATTGCATCTCTAATTGTTCCTTTATTTGTTTGCCATACATAATTCTTATGCATCACATAAACGGAGACCAGGCAGGTGATTTAACCTGACCATCAGTCGCCGGAAGACGCGCTTTGAAACGTCCATCAGTCGATACTAGTCGCAAAATGGTTCCTAAGCCTTGAGTAGAGCTATAAATAACCATAGTGCCGTTAGGCGCGATGCTTGGCGTTTCATCCAGAAACGTATCTGTTAAATATTGAACAGCATTCGTTTCTAGATCCTGCTTAGCGATATGTTGCCTACCGCTTTCAGAACTCACCATAACTAAGAAACTACCATCAGGACTTACTGCAGGATTTTGGTTTTGTTTTCCTTCCCAAGTAATACGTTCTGGCGTTCCTCCGTTAATATTAATTTTATAAATTTGAGGACGTCCGCCTTGATCCGAAGTATAGACCAAAGTCTGTCCATCAGGCATCCAAGTCGGTTCTGTATTATTACTTCTACCGTTGGTTACCTGTGTCATATTGCCACTGGCTAAATCCATTACATAAAGATTTAGACTACCGCTTTTTGACAGTGCAAAGGCTAATTTAGAGCCATCTGGAGAAAAAGCAGGTGCACCATTATGTCGAGGGAAAGAAGCGATTTGACGCACTTCCCCCGTTGCTAATGTCTGTACAACTAAAGCAGATTGACCACTTTCAAATGTGACATATGCTAGTTTAGCACCATCAGGAGACCAAGCGGGTGACATTAATGGCTGTGATGAACGATAAACGCGATCTTGATTAAATCCATCATAGTCAGATACACGTAATTCATATGGATAAGCGCCACCATTAGTCACAACGACATAAGCAATACGGGTACGGAACGCACCACGAATGCCAGTTAATTTTTCAAAGATTTCATCACTGGCGGTATGAGCAGCATATCGTAACCATTTATTGCTGATTTTATACTCACTTTGCGCTAAAACCGCTCCCGGAGAGCCAGCAACATCAACTAGTTGATAGCTAACAACATATTGACCATCTGCCGAGGGCTGAACACGCCCTACAACCACTGAATCAATACCTAATGCTGTCCAGAGTGCAGGTTGAACCTCAGAAGCGGTAACGGGTTGTTGAGGCAAACGATTCATATCAATAGGGTTAAATTTACCACTATTTCGTAAGTCAGCCGCAATCACTCCAGCAATATCTTCTGGCATTTGACCTGTGCCTTCCCATTTAAAAGGAACAACACCAATAGGGCGTGCAGTATTCACCCCTTGTGTAATTTCAATGCGAACTTCTGCATTAGCGAGCGTTGTAACGCATAATATCAAAAGTCCGAAAATAACATTTAATGCCTGCTTCATCATGTCTCCCTTTTATTATTGCGGTTATTGCGCAATAACGCACAGAATAGTAACAAACGCTTTTAAACAACACCATACAACACATCAATAACATTCTAAAATAGAGATAAATTAATGTATGTTTTCCTACTATCAGACAGTTTTATGGCTTAAACTCAATTGTTGGTGATTTTACTTGTTCGTAAATATCTTTCGGTGGCTTAGGCAATGTTGCCATTTTAGCCGCTTGTAATGCAACTTGGCATAAAGCCGGATCACCACCTACCGCTTTTGCACTTACTAACATACCGTCTGGTGCAATACTTATTTTAAGGTCACATTTACGACCTTTATATAAATCAGAATCAAAAAACTTCTGTTCGATGGCAACTTTTACTTGCCCAGTATAGCGATCAATGCCCGCAGCATTTGCCCCAGAGCGATTACCACCACCTTGACCTGCTGCAGAAGCCCCCGATTGTTTATCGCCTTGAGCAACTAATCCATCGAGTAGACTATCAACCGCTTTACTTTGTTGCTGTGCAGCGGCTTTCGCTTTAGCTTCCGCTGCTGCTTTGGCTTTAGCTTCTGCGGCTGCTTTCGCTTTTGCATCAGCCTCTGCTTTCGCTTTCGCATCGGCTTCAGCCTTCGCTTTTGCCTCAGCTTCTGCTTTTGCCTTCGCTTCTTCTGCTTTCTGTTTCGCTGCTAATTCTGCTTGTTTCTTCGCTTCTGCCTCTGCTTTGGCTTTCGCATCAGCTTGCTCTTTTAAAATACGATCGCGTTCAGCTTTAGCTTGTGCGGCAGCTTCTTCAGCCTGCTTTTGCTCTTCTTTCGCTTTAGCAGCGGCGGTGGCCGCTTCACGACGTTGAGCTTCTGCAGCCTCTTTTGCTTGCAAACGTTCCACTTCTAACGCTTTTAAACGTTCTTGTTCTTTAATTTGTTGTTGGCGTAGCTCTTCTTCTTGTTGCTGCGCCCGCGCTTTACGTTCTTGTTCTGCTTTTTGGACATTAGCTTGTTGCGCCTTTTGCTGATTATACTCTTGTACTACCGCATTAGGGTCAACCATAATAGCATCAATAACTTGCCCATCAGATCCACCGCCACCGCCTAAATTCCATTTCTGAGTTAACGATCCCCAGATAAGCAAAGCGATGATCAGTAAATGCAAGACAGTAGACAAGATAACTGAACCGCTCAATTTACTTCGGATTGGTTTCGTCTTCTTTCCCACGCTATTATCCAAACTTATTTCAGCCTACTAAAGAGGCTGAGTCATTAAACCGACAGACTTAACACCCGCTTGACGTAACATGTTGAGTGCTTTAATTATCTCATCATAAGGAACATCTTTAGCGCCACCAATAAGAAAGACCGCTTTCGGGTTTTTTTCTAATTGTCGTTTTGCTTCAGCCATAATCTGTTCTTGAGGTAAAAGCTCTAAAACCTCTTGTTCAACACGGATATTATATTGCCCCACTCCAGCAACTTCGACAATTACAGGCGGGTTATCACTGGTTGAAACAGTCTGTGTTTCTGTTGCTTGTGGAAGATCAACCTCAACACTTTGTGAAATAATTGGCGCTGTTGCCATAAAAATCAGCAAAAGCACCAATAACACATCAAGCAAAGGTACTATATTAATTTCTGATTTTACGCCTCGGCGGCTACTGCGACCTCGTGCCATCAGCTCTCTCCTTTTGCCTTAACTATTTCTTTTCTGCGGAGACAAAAGCTTGGCGATGTAAAATCGTCAGGAACTCTTCCATAAAGTTATCGTAACTTTGTTCCAACTTATTTACACGTTGCGTAAAGCGGTTATAAGCCATAACTGCGGGGATGGCCGCAAATAAACCAATGGCTGTTGCAATCAACGCTTCAGCAATACCGGGTGCCACCATCTGTAAAGTTGCCTGTTTAACGCTACCTAAAGCGATAAATGCATGCATAATCCCCCATACCGTACCGAATAAGCCAATATAAGGACTAATTGACCCCACCGTACCTAAAAAAGGAATATGCGTTTCTAAGGACTCTAATTCACGATTAAATGAAACACGCATTGCACGGGAAGCCCCATTAACAACGGCATCGGGTGCATGAACATTCGCTTGATGTAGTCGTGCAAACTCTTTAAAACCAGAATGAAAAATTTGTTCTGCCCCTGATAACTCGTCACGACGAGCTTGGCTTTCTTTATATAGACGAGCCAAATCAGTGCCTGACCAGAATTTATCTTCAAAATCTGCCGCTTCACGATCTGCTGCATTCAATACTTTCGTACGTTGAATAATGATCGCCCATGAGGCAATAGAAAATCCGATTAATAACAACATGATCAACTTAACTAAAAGCCCCGCTTTTAGAAAGAGATCGATAACATTCATGTCAGCCACTACTTAAACTCCGCGATAATGGACTTAGGAAGCCCTACAGGCTTCATTTTTAATGAATCAACGCAGACAACTAATACATCTGCCCTACACAGTACCACACCATCTTGATTGATAAGCTTTTGAGAAAATGTCATTGATGCACCACGTAATGTAGTAATTTCACTTTCTACTTTCAGAAGCTCATCAAGCCGTGCTGGCGCAATATAGTCAATGGTTAATTTACGCACAACAAACGCAACATGATCATACTCCCGTAAATCATGCTGATAAAAACCTTTTTCTCTGAGTAATTCTGTTCTTGCACGTTCAAAATATTTTAAATAACTGGCATGATAGACCACACCACCGGCATCAGTATCTTCGTAATAGACACGAACTGGCCAAAGAAACCGCATAATTCCGTCCTTACATTCCTTGAGTAATCCCATAAATAATTAAGCTATAGATTTGTTAACTATACTTAAGAGGTGCCTCTAAGGGAATCATAGTAACGTAAAGAATAGAAAACACCGTTTTCAGACGCCAATCATAAACTCTTCTTTGCAACACGCAATATGCTTTAGCGCCTGAATAGAAAAAATATTTTTATTAGTTCAGCATTAAAATGCTTGCTAATTAACAATTAATAGTTTAGCACTCTGATTCAAACTTTTTCCCAACCAATAAAAAAACCAGTCTTATTACTGGTTTTTTATTAAAATCAATCAATTATCTAATACAGGTGTTTCATGCAAGTAATACCACTGCCATTGATAATTTAGAGACGTGCGTCTCAAAACCACCACAGATTGACGGGTGAGAATCTTCTTATTTTCATAATGCGTTTCACGATAGCTCACCGTTGCCCAATGTTCAGATTGGTAAATAATGTTATAGCTATCTGTTTCAATCCTCAATTCTGGCCTTTTCCCTGCATTACGAGAAAACATTGCCATTACATCATCATAATTTATTTTCTTTCCTGTTATACCAATCATAGAAAACGTGTTGGCAAGTAACATTTCTATATTTTTTAATGCCTGTGTAGAAATAGGGGTTTGAGTAAAAACAGTTTCAATCTCATTATGCAACACTTGCACACTTTCTATTAATGGGTCTATTTTAATGCTCATGATTTGTTTCCTGTAAGTTTGTTTTTTGCTTTAACAATATGAAAAGAAATAGCGGAAATAATCCTATGGTTGCACAGATAAAAAATGTCGTGCTATAAGCCATTTGTGACGATACAAAAAGAGATAATGTGTTGAAGATCATTGCAACAAGTGTCGCGCCAACACTAAATACAACTTGACGATTTATATTCCAAATAACACTAGCTTGAATAAGCCTTTGTTTATCAAAGTCATAAAGGGCCGTTGTTTGTGCTGTATTTGCACCGATCCCTCCGCCAATTCCCATCATTAAATAAGCGAGTATTAATAAAGGCAGGTCGCTTTCTTTATCTACTAATGCTAATAATGCAATACCAATACTGTGCAGAATTAAAGCGAATATAGCTAAGCGCTTCATACCCAATTTATTATAAAGTGCACCACCAACAATAATGGAAATAAATGCACCTATAGCATATAGCAGCATAAAACTGCCTGTACCCTGCCCCGAAAAATGGAGATATTGTTGTAAATAAAAAATCGCCAGAATATTTACACCAGTAAAAACACCTGGAATACAGTAATAGAGAAAAATGGAAAGTGATAAGTTTCTATTTTTTAATAAATTTAGATTAATTACCGGTGATAAACTCTGTTTATAATGACGATAATAAAGAAGAGAAAATAATGCAGCAAAAAAACTGATGACTAATGCTAATTGTGTAGAGTGATACTCACCGTAAGCAGATAATGCACATAACCCTGATACGATAATAATACTGATTAATAAGATCCCTTTAAGATCTGGTATTATATTTTCTTGTGATTTAGACTCTTTTACCCAAATAAAAGCCAAAAACGCAGTAAGTAATGAAAAAGGCACATTACTATAAAAAACCCAACGCCAAGATACAGCATCAACGATAAACCCACCTATTGTGGGAGAAATTGCAGGTGCAATAAGAGCAACAGCCATAATTAAAGTTGAGACTTTGCTTCTTTCATGCCCTTGAAAATACTGAAATGTTAGAGCTTGGCCGATGGGAATTAATAATCCACCACTAAGACCTTGAATAAAACGCCATAAAATCAGCTCAAAAAATGAGTGTGAATAGCCTACTAACGCCACAGAAGCACTAAATATCAACATCGAGCTGACCATTAATACTCTCACGCCAAAACGTTGAGATAACCAGTGACTCAATGGAATAATCAGTGTTAAACCTAAAATATAACTATTTGATACCCATGTAATGGAGACGATAGATACCTTCATATCCGCTGCAATTGCTGGTAATGCAATTGCCGACATAAAAATATTTATACAATCAATAAAAAAACCCAGTAAAAAAATAATGGCTATTTGATAACGATAAGACATAGCAATCCTCCGCCTTATAGGGTACGAAAGATTGACGAATATCGTCTATCTGACAAAATAGAACTTATTGTTTAATCAGAGTAAACAATCATGCAAAATCAAATAGACCGAATTCGTTCTTTTATCGCCGTAGTAGATACAGGCTCTTTTACACAAGCAGCAAAGTATTTACGCTTAAGTAAATCAATGGTGAGTATTCATATTAAAGCATTAGAAACGGAATTAAATGTATCTCTTCTTAATCGGAATACTCGGCGCTTCACATTAACTGAAACGGGAGAAATCCTTTATCAAGATTTTCGTCAAGTTTTAGTTCAACTCGAACAAACATTAGATAAGGCACGGTTAGGACAACAAAACTTACAGGGAACTTTACGATTAACTTCAACGGCTGAATTTGGTGAACATTATATATTGCCACTTTTACATCAATTTATGTGTTTACACCCTCAACTAAAAGTGCAATATATATTCAATTCTTCTATTGATGATCTTATCAATCATAAGTTAGATTTGGCGATACGCCTTGGCGCATTAAAAGACAGTAATTATCGCTATCGCAAATTAGCAGATTACACAATCAAATTAGTGGTATCACCACATTTATTGAAAAAATATCCTATCCAAGAAATTGCAGATTTAGCGGCAGTTCCCTATCTTGCAAACAGCAATTTACGCCATAGCAAACTCAGCCAACAAGAAAAAATCAATCAACTATTTTCACAATTGCACTCAATGGCACTTTTCGAAACGAATACTATTAGTGCATTAAAACAGATGGCACTCAAACAAATGGGAATGACTATATTACCAGAGTGGTACATTCAACAAGAAATAACACAGGGTGAACTTGTTAGCCCTATTCCTGAACTTACCTTATTAAATCAATCTATTAATGTCATTTTTCCACATGGTGAACATATGCCAAGAAAAACCCGTCTATTTATTGATTTTTTAAAAGAGAGAATTAATTCTATGCCCTAAAAGGTGAGGGGGAATATTGCATAACCCATATACAAGAAGTGAATGCCTTATTTTACGCCACTTACTAGAGGTTAAAATAAGGCATTTTGATTAGAAGAAGAAATAATATAGCCCTACAACTAAAATAATAATGGCGGGAATGGGATGTAATAGATATTGCGCTACGACATGTTTAGGACGATAGGCTAAGCCAAAAACTGCCCCTGCACATACAGCCCAAATCAGTAATATTCCTTGCCAAATCGCTAATGAGCTTGTATTAGCCGCGAATCGACTCGGATCCCACATAACACAAAATGCCATTGCTAGAGCCATGATTAAAACAAGAGCCCTAATTGGGCCCTTGTTAAGTAGTTGGTAACTTTTATCCAACATTATTCTTCACTTTCTGAAGTTTTTTTCGCTTCAGCGTGCTCATAAGCCAGTCCTGCGATCACCGCAATACTACAAGCGAAGAGTGTGCCGAGAAGCCATGCAAAATACCACATTCTCTATGCTCCTTAGTAAAGAGTATGATTATTGCCTTCGATAAATTTCTTATCGAGGCGACCATGCATTTTCCAGTAACACCAGATAGTGTAGAGGAGAACGATAGGTACAAAGATAATCGCGACTACTGTCATCACTTGTAAAGTGAACAGGCTTGAAGTTGCATCCCAAATTGTCAAGCTTACATCAGGGAATGTGCTTGATGGCATAATGAATGGGAACAGGGTTACACCAAACGTTAGGATAACACAAGCAATAGTCAGTGAAGTGAACAGGAATGCCCAAGCTCCTTTGTTTGCTTTAGTTGCAACAACCGCTAATAAAGGACTTAACAGACCTAATGCCGGTAAGATCCATAAAATAGGATAGTTGTTGTAGTTCGTCATCCAAGCGCCAGCTTCGTGAGAAACTGTTTTCAACAACGGAGAAGAAGGACCCGCAGTATCAACCGCACTAGTGATAATAAAGCCATCAATACCGTAGATTAACCACACGCCTGCTAATGCAAAAGCAATAAAAGTGATTAAAGAGGTAATGTAAGTTGCTTTACGAGTACGCTCATGCAGCTCACCGGTAGTACGCATTTGAAGATAGCTAGCACCCTGTGCCACAATCATCATTAAGCTAATAACACCAGCTAATAAACCATATGGGTTTAATAGGCTTAACAGGTTAATTAGTGCGTTAGTTGTACCATTATAAGATACACGTTGCATGCTATCGACTTCTAATGGAACACCTTGTAACAGGTTACCAAAAGCAACACCGATAACTAATGGTGGAACAAAGCTACCAATAAAGATACCCCAATCCCACATACCACGCCATTTTGGTGATTCTAATTTAGAACGGTAGTCAAAACCTACTGGGCGGAAGAATAATGCCGCCAGTACGAAGATCATACCAAAATAGAAACCAGAGAATGCCGCAGCATATACCATTGGCCATGCAGCGAATAATGCACCACCAGCAGTGATTAACCAAACTTGGTTACCATCCCAGTGAGGTGCAACAGAGTTAATTAAAATACGGCGTTCTGTGTCATCTTTTGCAATGACGCGCAATAACACACCAACACCCATATCAAAACCATCGGTGACCGCAAAGCCGATCAGTAAGATACCAATCAGTAGCCACCAAACAAACCGCAATACTTCATAATCAAACATAGTGGACTCCTGTGTTACTTACTTTGTGCAGAAGAAGCTGTCTTCTGTTCAAAGTGATAGCGACCCGTTTTCAGACTACTTGGGCCAAGGCGACCAAATTTGAACATCAGGAACATTTCGGCAACGAGGAACAGAGTATACAGACCGCAGATAAGTCCCATAGAAACGAGAATATCAGCCTGTGTCAGTGAAGAAGTTGCTACAGCCGTAGGCAAGATTTCACCAATCGCCCATGGTTGACGTCCATATTCTGCAACAAACCAGCCCGCTTCAACAGCAATCCATGGTAATGGAATACTAAATAGCGCAGCACGCAGTAACCATTTGTAGTTACCGATACGGTTAGACAGAACAGTCCAGAAAGAGATCGCAACAACCAATAACATCAGGAAGCCGGCAGCAACCATGATACGGAATGACCAGAAAAGTGGTGCGACGTTAGGAATAGAGTCTTTTGCAGCTGACTTAATTTGTTCTTCAGTTGCATCAGAAACATTTTGAGTATAACGCTTCAATAATAGACCGTAGCCTAAGTCTTTTTTAGACTCATTAAATGCAGCTCGTACGGCAGGATCAGTGTTACCTGAACGCAATTCAGTTAATAGGTCATACGCCTTCATACCATTACGAATACGCACTTCATGCTGACTCATCAGATCATGTAGACCTAATACCGGCGTATCAAAAGAGCGCGTTGTGATGATCCCCATTACATATGGAATTTCAATAGCAAATGAGTTTTCCATTTTTTCTTGATTAGGGAATGCAATCAAGTTAAAGGAAGCTGGCGCAGGCTGTGTGTGCCACTCACCTTCAATGGCAGCCAATTTGGTTTTTTGTACGTCACCCATTTCATAACCAGATTCATCACCCAGTACGATAACAGATAGTACCGCAGCGATACCAAAGGTTGCCGCAACAGCGAAAGAACGTTTTGCAAAACCGATATCACGACCTTTGAGTAGGTAGTAAGAGCTGATACCTAAAACAAAGAATGCACCAGTACAGTAACCTGCAGCAACGGTGTGAACAAATTTCACCTGAGCAACTGGGTTTAAGACCAGATCAGCAAAACTCAACATTTCCATTCGCATGGTTTCAAAGTTGAAGTCTGCAGCAACAGGGTTTTGCATCCAACCATTTGCGACTAAGATCCACAGTGCAGAGAAGTTAGAACCGAAGGCAACTAACCAAGTTACCATTAAGTGTTGCTTCTTGCCTAAACGATCCCAACCGAAGAAGAATAATCCGACGAAAGTTGATTCTAAGAAGAATGCCATCAGACCTTCGATTGCTAAAGGCGCACCGAAGATATCACCAACGTAATGAGAGAAATATGACCAGTTAGTACCAAATTGGAACTCCATGGTCAAACCAGTTGCGACACCCAGAGCAAAGTTAATACCGAATAACTTACCCCAGAACTTTGTCATATCTTTGTAAACTTGTTTACCTGACAGGACATATATCGTTTCCATGATTGCCAACATAAACGCCATACCGAGCGTTAATGGGACAAACAGGAAGTGATACATCGCTGTTAAGGCAAACTGTAACCGTGACAGTTCGACAATATCAAACATCTTGACTCCTTGCTCCTAGCAGGAAGACACCGACTTGCGGCAACCCGACTTTAATTAATAAATAAAGCCTCATAACTACCAGCAATAAATGCCTCTAAAAACAACAACGAATATTAAAGACCAAAAACACAATACCTTACAAATAGTACGCCTATATTTACATATAATAAATATATTTTGCGTGACCCAGATTTGAATTCTGAGCTTAGGTCAACAATACGACTTTTAGGTTAGTAACAGCATATTTGATCGTGTGCCAATTTAAGCATATTTAGAAAATTTTTCCACAATTAATAACTTGACCCACATCAAAAAAACACTTTAATGTTAACTAGTTGCGAATAAATTACCCAATAGTTACCGTAATGTTAATTTACTGTTGGTTTTATTTTTAAGTATAATTTACCTCCCATTAATTTCCATAATAAAATTAACTTTTTATTTTCATAAATACATTTAAATAGTCATATTTAGCTGTATTTCATTAATTCTAATATTAAAAACATTTTTTTTCAGGTAAAAAAGGGATATTTAAAAAAAATAATCTATTAATTAATAAGTTGAAAATAAATTTTTAATTTTTTATCTTTTTAAATTTAGTTTTATCGAGCGAACCTAAAATATAAATAAACTCTTATAATGATAATCTTTTTTTAATACAAAGTTTAATTTAGGATAAATAATGTATCTATCCGTTGAATAGAAATAACTCATACACTCTATAGCAATCATACCTTAAGCCATAAAAATAAATAATATTCCTTTATAAAACAACAATATATAATCATTTTATTTTTAAAATATGGATAGCAAAATGGCATAACTGTATTGAAGAATGATTATTTGTAAGCTTTATCTCTAAAGTTTAGCTGATAGTTGATAGTTTAATGTTATTTTAGAAGGTCGTTTTTTTAGCATGGTTACTCTGCTACTCATTAAACTTCTCTTTCGAGCATTATTGTATCTATAATACATTTTTCACTATGAAACCTTCACCATACTGCAATAGGGCAAGATTGTGCCCTTCCAATAATACTAACAAATGATAATAATTGAGGGGGGTTATCTGCTAATAAGGTATCGTTAAACAATATAAATTAACTATAGTAAATCTTATACACATAGTATTAATGAATAAAAATTATACTAAAAGTATCCCTTTTTTTGCCTTCCCCTACTCTTCATATCAGTTAGGCTGAGCAAAACAAATTCCGCATTTTTTAGCAAACCAGGGCTCAGGTATTCTTGTTTAGCGCCATATTTTCGTTATTGCTGTGTTTAAATCACTATTTAACACACAAAAAATGAAATAAAAATATATTTAAAAACAATAAGATGAGATAAAATCGAACAAAAATACACGTGACTACTTGCTGACAGCACCTAAAAGCGCCATAAAATAGAACAATAAAAAATGCCAATCTCCAGTTTGATCAGAGATTGGCATGATATGTAGTTTTAACTAGAGGTAATTAACAAAAATGTTACTTATTTAATAGCGATTTAACAGCATCACCGATATCAGCTAAACTACGTACTGTTTTAACGCCAGCGGCTTCTAATGCGGCAAATTTCTCGTCAGCAGTACCTTTACCACCCGCAATAATGGCGCCAGCATGCCCCATACGCTTACCTTTAGGTGCTGTAACACCAGCAATATAGCCTACAACAGGTTTGGTAACGTGATCTTTGATATAAGCAGCTGCTTCTTCTTCCGCTGTACCACCAATTTCACCAATCATAACAATTGCTTCTGTTTGCGGATCTTCTTGGAATAGCTTCAGAATATCAATAAAGTTCGATCCCGGAATTGGGTCACCACCGATACCAACACAGGTTGATTGACCTAAACCAACGTCAGTAGTTTGTTTTACTGCTTCATAAGTTAAAGTACCTGAACGAGAGACAATACCTACTTTGCCAGGTAAGTGAATGTGACCAGGCATAATACCAATTTTGCACTCACCTGGAGTAATAACACCCGGACAGTTAGGGCCAATCATGCGAACACCAGCTTCATCTAATTTTACTTTTACAGTCAGCATATCCAGCGTAGGAATACCTTCTGTAATTGTAATAATTAGTTTAATACCTGCATCAATAGCTTCTAAAATAGAGTCTTTGCAAAATGGTGCTGGTACATAAATAACCGTCGCCGTCGCCCCCGTTGCTTCCACTGCTTCACGTACAGTATTAAATACTGGTAAGCCTAAATGTGTTGTACCACCTTTACCCGGTGTAACACCACCCACCATTTGAGTACCGTAAGCAATAGCTTGTTCGGAGTGGAAAGTTCCTTGGCTTCCAGTGAAACCTTGGCAAATAACTTTAGTGTTTTTATCGATTAAAATAGACATTATTTTGCCTCCGCTGCTGCAACAACTTGTTTAGCGGCATCCGTTAAGCTCTTAGCAGCAATAATATTTAAACCGCTATCTGCTAATTTTTTAGTGCCTAACTCTGCATTGTTTCCTTCAAGACGAACAACAACTGGTACGTTAACACCGACTTCTTCAACTGCACCAATAATACCGTCTGCAATAAGGTCACAACGTACAATGCCACCGAAAATGTTGACTAATACAGCACTGACATTTTCATCTGACAAAATAATCTTAAATGCTTCTGTAACACGCTCTTTGGTTGCCCCTCCCCCAACATCAAGGAAGTTAGCAGGTTCACCGCCATGCAGTTTAACGATATCCATGGTTCCCATAGCTAAACCAGCGCCATTAACCATACAACCGATATTGCCATCGAGTGCTACATAATTTAATTCCCATTGTGCCGCTTGCGCTTCACGTGGATCTTCTTGTGATGGATCATGCATTTCACGCATTTCCGGTTGACGGAATAACGCATTACTGTCCACACCTAATTTACCATCAAGACAAATCAAATCATCATCTTTGGTGATCACTAATGGGTTGATCTCAATAAGCGCTAAATCACGCTCTAAGAAGATCGTCGCTAACCCCATAAATATTTTAGCAAATTGACTAACTTGTTTGCCTTTTAAACCGAGTTTGAAGGCTAATTCTCGTCCCTGATAAGGCATAGGTCCTGTCAGCGGATCAATAATGGCACGATGAATAAGCTCTGGCGTCTCTTCCGCCACTTTTTCAATTTCAACGCCACCTTCAGTAGAAGCCATAAAGACAACACGACGGGTACCACGGTCAACAACAGCACCAAGATAAAGTTCTTTAGCAATATCTGTTGCCGCTTCAACCAAGATTTGTGTTACTGGTTGGCCATTAGCATCTGTTTGATAAGTTACTAAACGTTTGCCTAACCATTGTTCAGCAAATGCGCGGATCTCTTCTTTTGAGTTGACGACTTTTACGCCACCCGCTTTACCACGTCCACCCGCGTGAACTTGACATTTAACAACCCAAGGGCCTTGGCCAATTTTTGATGCAGCTTCTTCTGCCTCGCGCGGCGTGGAGCAGGCGAAACCAGCAGGTGCTGGTAATCCATACCGTGAGAAAAGCTGTTTTGCCTGATACTCGTGTAAATTCATGATGTTCTATCCATAATCTTGTTGAAAGTCGGACTTTCTTATTTTTTTGACTATAAGCCAGAAAAATCTGGCTTCACGAACACACTGTACTTCTTTGATGCTTGTGTATGTTGCTGTAGAGGCAGGAGGAGCATCTCCTGCCTAAAAGCGATATTTATTACCTACACATCCAGTAATAAACGGGCAGGATCTTCTAGCATTTCTTTAACGGTCACTAAGAAACCGACAGACTCACGGCCATCAATTAAACGATGGTCATAAGAAAGTGCTAGATACATCATAGGTAGAATAACAACCTGACCATCAACTGCCATTGGGCGATCTTTAATCGCATGCATACCCAAAATAGCACTTTGTGGTGGGTTGATAATCGGTGTTGACATTAATGAGCCAAAAACACCACCGTTAGTAATAGTAAAATTACCGCCCGTTAAATCTTCAACGGTTAATTTACCATCACGACCTTTCACTGCTAATGCTTTGATATTTTTCTCAATATCCGCCATGCTCATCGCATCTGCATCACGTAATACCGGTGTTACCAGACCACGCGGTGTTGATACTGCAATACTGATATCAAAATAGTTGTGGTAAACCACATCAGTACCATCAATAGACGCATTGACTTCTGGATAACGTTTTAACGCTTCAACTACCGCTTTAATGTAGAAAGACATAAAGCCTAAACGTACACCGTGGCGTTTTTCGAATGCTTCACCATATTGCGCACGTAAATTTTTAATAGGCTGCATGTTGATTTCGTTAAACGTTGTCAACATAGCGGTAGTATTTTTCGCTTCTAATAAACGCTCTGCAACACGTTTGCGTAAACGCGTCATTGGTACACGTTTCTCACTACGATGCGATAATGCAGCTTGAGAAACTTCAGCGGTGGCTGCTGTTGCTGATTTATTATTAGCAACATGGCTTTCAATATCTTGACGAGTTAAACGTCCACCAACACCACTGCCTTTTACATCTGCTGGATTAATATCATGTTCAGCGACTAAACGACGTGCTGTCGGGCTAAGAGCATCATTGCTTTCTTTCGCAACAATATCTGCACTTTGACGTTGCGCAGGCGTCGTATCTTGTGCAGGTTTCACATCCGCAGGAATACCAGTGCTATCACCAAGACGAATACGTCCTAATAATTGACGTGAACCTACCGTAGCGCCTTCTTCTTCAAGAATGCTATCCAGCACCCCAGCTTCACTCGCCGGTACTTCTAACACAACTTTATCTGTTTCAATTTCAACCAGCACTTCATCGCGTTGAATGCTATCACCAGGTTTTTTATGCCAAGTTGCGACTGTCGCGTCAGCAACTGATTCAGGGAGATCCGGTACTAGAATATCTACACTACTCATTTTCTATCCTTATTTATTCAACTTTCAGTGCATCTTCAACCAGAGCTTTTTGTTGCTCCTGATGAACAGAGGTATAACCAACAGCTGGAGAAGCTGATGCAGGACGACCTGCATAACGTAATGTTGCGCCAGTAGGAATAGCATCACGGAAGTTATGCTGACTACAATACCAAGCGCCCTGATTTAGCGGTTCTTCTTGACACCAAATAAAATCTTTCACATGAGCATAAGGTGCCAAAATCTGTGCCATATCATCATGAGGGAATGGATATAGCTGTTCAATACGAATAATCGCAACATCTGTTTGCCCATTAGCACGACGTTGTTCTAATAAATCGTAGTAAACTTTCCCTGAACACATCACGACACGTTTCACATCCGCTGGATTTAATTCATCTAACTCACCAATTACAGGTAAGAATTTACCATCCGCTAATTCATCTAAGCTTGATACCGCTAATGGATGACGTAACAGTGATTTAGGTGACATAACGATTAATGGGCGACGCATGCCACGTAACGCTTGGCGACGTAACATATGGTAAACCTGCGCTGGTGTGGAGGGCACACAAACTTGCATGTTTTGCTCTGCACATAATTGCAGATAGCGTTCCAAACGTGCAGATGAGTGCTCTGGACCTTGACCTTCATAACCATGAGGTAACAGCATGACTAAGCCACACATACGACCCCATTTTTGCTCACCAGAGCTAATAAATTGGTCGATAACCACTTGTGCTACGTTAGCAAAGTCACCAAATTGCGCTTCCCAAATAGTCAGCCCGCGAGGCTCAGTAGTGGCATAACCATATTCAAATGCTAATACCGCTTCTTCTGTTAAGACAGAATCCCAAACATTAAATTGACCTTGGGCGTTATGAATATTGGCTAATGGTACATAAACTGAACCATTGGTTTGATTGTGAATAACCGCGTGACGATGGAAGAATGTGCCACGGCCTGCATCTTCACCAGAGAGGCGAATAGTAATACCTTGATCCACTAAAGTGGCATACGCTAAGGTTTCAGCCGCCCCCCAATCGAGTAATTTTTCGCCTTCAGCCATAACAGCACGATCGGCATAAATTTTCTCGACGCGAGATTGCATTGCGATTTCAGAAGGTACTGTGCTGACACGACGCGCTAAATCTTGTAAGCGTGATTTTTCGACTTTATGCGGATACTCTTCATTCCATTCATGGTTTAAGTAAGGTTCCCATGTATAAGAATGTAGCCCCATAGGACGATACTCTTCAACGACACAATCACCACGATCGAGAGCATCACGATAGAGATTAACTAACTCAGTAACATCATTAGCTTCGATTAAACCTTGCTCTACTAACTTATCAGCATAGATCTTACGAGGTGTTGGATGTTTTTTGATTTTTTGATACATCAATGGCTGAGTTGCATTTGGCTCATCCGCCTCGTTATGTCCATGACGACGATAACAAACAAGGTCAATCATCACATCACGCTTAAAGGTATTACGGAAATCCAACGCTAAACGGGTGACGAAAGCTACCGCTTCAGGATCATCTGCATTTACATGGAAAATAGGTGCTTGAACCATTTTCACAATATCAGTGCAGTATTCTGTTGAACGGGCATCTTTAGGATTTGATGTGGTAAAACCAACTTGGTTATTAATAACGATACGAACCGTACCACCAACTTCATAACCGCGAGCTTGTGACATATTCAGTGTTTCTTGAACAACACCTTGCCCTGTCACTGCTGCGTCACCATGAATGGTGATCGGAAGAACCATATTACTGCGCGCTTCATCTAAGCGGTCACGACGAGCACGGACAGAACCGATAACAACCGGACTCACAATTTCTAAGTGAGATGGGTTAAAGGCTAAAGCAAGGTGAACTTGAGCACCTTCTGTTGCAAAATCAGATGAAAAGCCTTGGTGATATTTAACGTCACCAGTTCCCAAATGCTCTTTGTGTATACCCGCAAATTCATCAAATAAATCTGCCGGTTTTTTCCCTAAAATATTAACCAGAACGTTTAAACGTCCGCGGTGAGCCATGCCAAGTACCACTTCACGGGTATCTTGTTTCCCTGCATGACGAATTAAGTCTTTTAACATTGGGATCAGAGCATCCCCACCTTCTAAAGAGAAACGTTTTGCTCCTGGGAATTTAGCCCCTAAGTAACGTTCTAACCCTTCAGCTGCAGTCAGTTCTGCTAAAAAGCGAATTTTTTCTTCTTTAGTAAATTGGTCTGCAACATTGACAGATTCTAAACGTTGTTGGATCCAACGTTTTTCTTCTGTATTGGTAATATGCATATATTCAGCACCGATAGAACCGCAGTAAATACGTTTCAGTGCTTCATAGATATCACCGAGTTTCATGGTTTCTTTGCCGATAGCAAAAGAACCAACATTAAAGGTTTCTTCAAAATCTTCTTTGGTGAGATTATGGAAAGCAGGATCTAAATCTGGAACAGATTCTCTTTTCCATAAACCAAGCGGATCGAGATTAGCATTTTGGTGACCACGAAAACGAAACGCATTAATGAGCTGCAAAACTTTAACTTGTTTTGAGTCCATTGCAGGATCGCTTACCGAGGTATGATATCGAGTGGATTCTTTTGCGAGGCGTCTGAAGTAGTCGCGGGTTTGAGAATGCGACTGTTCTGCGCCTTGACTTACGGGTAGTTGTTGAAAGATTTCTCTCCAACTTTCGTCAACAGAGTTTGGGTCAGTTAGGTAATCTTCATAGATTTCTTCTATGTAAGACTGATTCTCTCCTGCTAGAAATGTGGAATCTAGCCAGTCCTTCATTGCGCCGTTCTGCATTATGATCCCTTAAGCTATACAGCTTTAGTTCGCCGTGGATAACTAGTACCGTTATTAAACGGTGTCGATTGCAAGGTTCTCTTATGACCCGCTATCTCGCAGGTTCTTAAAATATTGGAGTTTTTCACTCTCAAGGAACCTTTAAAAACTGTCTAACAGTGTTTAAAGGTGCCTCCAAAAACCGCTATCAAGACAAACTTATACAAATACACAGACTACTTATTGCAAACGTCTAACTTAATTTTTTCATTAACCGCCCTAACTATTTTAGGGCGGTTATTAATTTATGCACTATGTTTTAGCAACATTGATTTAATATGACCAATTGCTTTAGTCGGATTTAACCCTTTTGGACATACGCTGACACAGTTCATAATACCGTGACAACGGAATACACTAAACGCATCACTTAAATCATCAAGACGAGATTCTGTTTCAGTATCACGACTATCAATCAAGAAACGATACGCTGCTAACAGTCCAGCAGGTCCGATAAACTTATCTGGATTCCACCAGAATGACGGGCAAGATGTTGAACAACAAGCACAAAGAATACACTCATAAAGTCCGTCAAGTTTTTCACGTTGTTCTGGTGACTGTAGATTCTCACGAGCCGGAGGATTTTTGTCGTCGTTAATCACATATGGACGGATCTTCTCGTACTGCGTATAGAATTGAGTCATATCCACTATTAAATCACGAATAACCGGTAGACCTGGTAACGGTCTGATCACAATTTTCTTACTTCCTTTCTGTAAAGATGAAATAGGTGTGATACATGCCAAACCATTTTTACCATTCATGTTCACTCCATCGGAGCCACATACACCTTCACGGCAAGAACGACGGAATGATAATGTAGGATCTTTTTCCTTTAATTGAATTAATGCATCTAGCAACATCATGTCACGCCCTTCGGGTACTTCAAGCGTGTAATCTTGCATACGCGGCGCATTATCAACGTCGGGATTATAACGATAAATTGAAAATTCAAGTTTCATAATTCAGTCTCCGCAACTTCAATAACACCGCTAATTAATATGTACGCACTTTTGGAGGGAAAGCCTCACGCAGTTTCGGCTGCATATTGACTTTACGTCGTGTCATTGTTTCGGTTTGCGGTTGATATAATGTATGGCATAACCAGTTTTCATCATCACGATCAGGGAAATCGAAACGGCTATGTGCACCACGACTTTCCGTACGGAAATTAGCAGATACCGCTGTGGCATAAGCTGTTTCCATCAAGTTATCTAACTCTAAGCACTCAATACGCTGTGTATTAAATTCACTTGAATTATCATCGAGTCGGGCATTTTGCAGGCGTTCACGGATCACTTTCAGCTCTTCTAAGCCCTTCGCCATTGCATCCCCTTCACGGAAGACCGAGAAGTTATGTTGCATACAAGATTGTAATGCTTTACGGATCTCAACCGGATCTTCGCCTGAACGATTATTTTCCCAACGATGTAAGCGTGTTAATGCAGCTTCAACATCAGAATCGCTAGCATCACGCATCGTGCCCTGCTCCATCAAAGACTCTTTTAAGTGAACACCCGCAGAACGACCAAATACCACAAGGTCAAGCAGTGAGTTACCACCTAATCGGTTAGCACCATGGACAGATACACAAGCAATTTCACCCACAGCAAATAATCCTGGGATCACTTCATCTTCGCCTTTTTCATTCATGCGAATAGCTTGTCCGGTAACTTTAGTTGGGATCCCCCCCATCATATAGTGACAAGTAGGAATAACCGGAATAGGTTCTTTAACTGGGTCAACATGAGCAAAGGTACGAGAGAGATCAAGGATACCCGGTAGACGAGATTCCAGAACTTCTTTACCTAAGTGGTCGAGTTTCAGTTTGGCATGAGGTCCCCATGGTCCATCACAACCACGGCCTTCACGGATTTCAATCATAATAGAACGTGCAACTACGTCACGACCTGCTAAGTCTTTAGCATTTGGTGCATAACGTTCCATAAAGCGTTCACCGTCTTTATTCAGTAAATAGCCACCTTCACCACGGCAACCTTCCGTCACTAACACCCCAGCCCCTGCGATACCTGTTGGGTGGAATTGCCACATTTCCATATCTTGTAAAGGCACACCCGCACGAACTGCCATACCAACACCATCCCCCGTATTGATATGCGCATTGGTTGTTGATTGGTAAATACGCCCCGCACCACCTGTCGCTAAAATGGTGGCATTGGCTTTAAAATAAACAACTTCACCTGTTTCAATGCAAATAGCGGTACAACCAACAACATCACCGTCTTGGTTTTTAACTAAATCCAGCGAATACCATTCAGAAAAGATAGTGGTATGATTTTTTAAATTTTGTTGATACAAAGTATGTAATAGTGCATGGCCTGTACGGTCAGCAGCGGCAGCAGTACGGGCAGCTTGTTCACCACCAAAATTTTTCGACTGACCACCAAATGGGCGTTGGTATATCCGTCCATCATCAAGACGAGAGAAAGGAAGTCCCATATGTTCCAGCTCTAAAATAGCTTCTGGACCGGTTTTACACATATATTCGATAGCATCTTGGTCACCGATATAGTCGGAACCTTTAACAGTATCGTACATATGCCATTCCCAGTTATCCTCATGGGTATTGCCTAAAGCAACTGTAATACCACCTTGAGCGGAAACAGTATGAGAACGAGTAGGAAAAACTTTTGAGATTAGTGCACATGACAGACCCATTTGAGAAATCTGTAAAGCGGCGCGCATACCTGCACCACCAGCACCAATTACAACTGCGTCAAATTCTCTAACTGGCAGATTCATTACACACCCCACACCACAATTGTTCCATAAATAAGATAAACCAACAGCGCAACGACAATAATAAGTTGTAACGTCAAGCGTAATGCTATTGGCTTAATATAGTCCGTTAACACTTGCCACATTCCAATCCATGCATGAATTAGAATAGAAAGTAGCGTTAATAGGGTAAAAACTTTGGTTAGAGAGGAGCTAAAGAATCCACGCCAAACTTCATAGGTAATATCAGTTGTTGCAACAAAACCAACAAAATATAAAACATATAAGAAAATAATGATGGCAGTTGCACGTAGGAATAACCAATCCTGTATGCCTGTACGGCCTAAAGTAGAAGAATTACTTACCATACTAATACCCCCGCCAATATTGATAAAATAACGGTAATAATCATTGAAATTGCCGCAGAACGACGACCAACAACCAATGTTTCATCAATAAAGCCGAAGTCCATTAACATATGACGAATACCACCACAAATGTGGTATGCCAATGCTGTTAGGATGCCCCATAAAATAAACTTCGCGAAGAAGCCAGTCATGATATCAGCGGCTTGCTGAAAACCTTCGGGAGATGAGAGAGAGGTGCCAAGTAACCACAGTAAAATACCAACTGCGACTAACATGATAACCCCTGAGACACGATGCAAGATCGATGCGATAGCAGGGAGTGGAAACTGTATCGTCTGTAAATCCAGATTGACAGGTCTTTGTTTTTTCACAATTTATGCCCACACAGCTTTTATAATTTTTCCTTCCTCCGGACCTGGATGGAAATTAAGCAGCGAATGGGGTACAAAGGCACACTTTAAGTAAAATGTTAAATCCGTCTATTTTACAAAAATTGTGGATTCGTTACGCTGGTTCTCCATACAACAAAGGTTCCGGAGACCTGGGCGCAGTATAAGTGCTTCACAAACTTATTACAATTACCACACAACTTGTGTGCTAGACATTTGGTTCGAACAGTGAGAGGGATCACTTTTTCAAACATCCAATGTAATAATCGTTATCATTTTTGACACATGTACAACATTTTTCTTACATTTGGTGCATATTTTTAATGTTTATGTTTTTTTTGTGCGCAAACACGCTTCCAGAAATCGAAAACTTATGTAAAAGTGTAAGCAGAACACATTCTAAGTGCCTTGCATAAAAAAGCACCTAAAAAACATAACATCAAAAGCTCCTTAACAAAAGTGACACACTATAGACCTACGGTTTTACTCGTGTTAAGCCATAAAATAAAACTCGCTAGGTACTTTTTATCAACTATAGTTTCACTATCGAAGTGCATCTTTATGAAGATACCCTCGACTTTGTTAGGAGACATAATAAGCGCTAAGGAGATTATAAATGGCTGATAACAAAGCTAAGTTAACGATTGGTGAAACTTCTGTGGACTTGGACGTTCTCTCCCCTACACTCGGTTCCAAAGTCATTGATATTCGTACTCTCGGCTCCAAAGGTTATTACACCTATGATCCAGGCTTTACCTCAACGGCATCTTGTGAATCGAAAATTACCTATATCGACGGTAATAACGGTATTTTATTGCACCGCGGTTTCCCAATTGGGCAATTGGCTACTGAGTCAACCTACTTAGAAGTATGTTATATTCTGCTTTATGGCGAAGCACCGACCCAAGAGCAATACGATAAATTTAAAACAACCGTCACTCGCCATACCATGATCCATGAGCAAATCACCCGCCTGTTCCATGGTTTCCGTCGTGACTCACACCCGATGGCTGTACTTTGTGGTGTGACAGGAGCTTTAGCTGCCTTTTACCATGATGCGCTTGATGTCTCTAATCCAGTTCACCGTGATATCACGGCATATCGTTTACTGTCTAAGAT
This sequence comes from Proteus sp. G3927, assembly GCF_963894685.1. Lineage (NCBI taxonomy): Bacteria > Pseudomonadati > Pseudomonadota > Gammaproteobacteria > Enterobacterales > Morganellaceae > Proteus > Proteus sp. G3927. The sequence continues at coordinate 223,219 of NZ_CAWQGX010000028.1, forward strand.
GCCTACTGTAGCCGCAATGTGTTACAAGTACTCCATAGGACAACCTTTTGTTTATCCAAGAAACGATCTGTCTTATGCAGGTAACTTCCTACATATGATGTTTGCCACACCTTGTGAAGAGTACGTGGTTAACCCAGTTCTTGAACGTGCGATGGATAGGATCTTTATTCTTCATGCCGACCATGAACAAAATGCTTCAACATCTACTGTACGTACTGCAGGCTCTTCAGGTGCAAATCCATTTGCCTGTATTGCTGCGGGTATTGCTTCACTATGGGGACCTGCTCATGGTGGTGCTAACGAAGCTTGTTTACGTATGTTGGAAGAGATCAAAACCGTTGAACATATTCCTGAATTTATTAAACGCGCAAAAGACAAGAATGACTCTTTCCGTTTAATGGGCTTTGGTCACCGTGTATATAAAAACTACGATCCGCGTGCAACAGTCATGCGCGAAACTTGTCACGAAGTATTAAAAGAACTGAATCTCAATGACAGTTTACTTGAAGTGGCAATGGAATTAGAACGCATCGCCTTAAATGACCCGTATTTTATTGAGAAAAAACTCTATCCTAACGTCGATTTCTACTCAGGTATTATTCTAAAAGCGCTAGGTATTCCATCAAATATGTTTACGGTCATTTTCGCTATTGCACGTACTATCGGTTGGATTGCTCACTGGAATGAAATGCATGAAGATGGACTGAAAATTGCACGTCCTCGTCAGTTATATACTGGCTATAACGAGCGTAAATTCCATAGTGAACTTAAAAATAAATAAATCGATTTAAACACGATTTATTGACTGGCTAAGCCCCGTTTTTGCGGGGCTTTATGCTATTAGTATGGATCAATTTCTTAAATACTCTTGTGGTGTTTGCCCGGTCATTTTTTTAAAAAAAGTGATAAAGGCACTATCGCTGGCAAACCCTAATAATTGACTAACTTCTAAATAACGATGATGTGTGGCTAATAGCTCTATCGCTTTCATTAATCGCCATTGCTGACGCCATTGTTGATAGCTTAATCCTGTTTCTTTATAAAATAATCGAGTAATGGTTTTTTCACTAGCACCAATATATTGCGCTAATTCTTGTAGTGGCGGAGGTAATTCATCGAAAGATAATTTTCTTAACCGTCTATCACTGGGCATTGATAAATGATTAGGTTGACGTTTAGCTTGCTGAATTTCATCTAAAAAAACAGCTAATAAATTTGCATAACGCCCTACTTCCCACTGGGTGTCAAAATCAGCAATAGCAATACGCTCTAATATCTCTCTAAGTAAAGGTGAAATAGTCAGTATTTCGCTTTCAGTTGGGAAACGATGATGAAATTTATCGGCAATATAAACTGAACGATAACCTACAGCCGCATACATCTCGACTCGATGTTCCAGTTTTGGCGGGATCCAAGCAATTCTCATGGGTGGCAAAACAGATACACGAGAGGCTAAAGTAATTCTCATACAACCCGATTGAGTAAACAGTAACTGCCCCCTATCATGTGAGTGAAAACCTGAATCATGTTTTCCCATCTCTGCGGCAATACCCACAACTGATGCAAGGTGTTCTTCTGGCACAAAGTGGTCGTATTGATTAAGCCAAGCCATCACTTGTCCTATTTGGTAAATATTATGTCTTTATATATATAACAAGACAATTATTATCACTGTATTCTGTCATCAAAGTATCAAGCTTTAGGAAAACAAAGAATGAACAGAAAACACTCTCTATGGTTAGCAATTGCGTTAATGATGTTTCCACAAATTGCAGAAACCATTTATAGCCCAGCACTTACTGATATTTCAAATGGTTTTAGAGTCAGTGCCAATGAAGCAGGGCAAACACTTTCGCTCTACTTTTTTGCTTTTGCACTCGGTGTCATTATATGGGGTCGTTTATGTGATGTCATTGGCCGGCGCCCAACAATGTTAGCAGGGTTATTTATTTATGCCATTGCTTGTATTGGTGTCTTTATGACCGATAATTTTTCTGTATTACTGATATTACGTATGCTTTCTGCTTTTGGTGCCGCAGTTGGCTCTGTAGGAACACAAACTATTATGCGTGATGTTTATAGTGGTGAAGAATTAGCCAAAGTATTTTCCGTTATGGGAGCGGCAATCGCATTAAGTCCGGCTATTGGTATGTTAAGTGGTTCTTTACTGGTGAGCTATGCAGGTTATCAAGGGGTATTTAGTGGTCTTGCTCTTCTCGCCGTCGTTTTATTGCTGTGGAGTACTATTGCATTACCAGAAAGTCGCCCTGCAACAATAAAAACCGCACCACTAGCGGAAACAGCGATAAAAATGCTGAAAGATAAGCAAATTGCCAAGACTATACTTTTAATTGCTTTTTTTAATATCAGTCTATTTGCTTATTACCAACTAGCACCTTTTATGTTTGATAATCAAGGTTATAGTGCAAGTACTTTTGGCTATAGTGGTATTGTATTAGCAATAGGTGTCGGTATTGGTTCTTACATTAATAAAGCATTATTAAGCCATCATTGGCAATGTGAGAAATTAGTATTACTTGCAAGTATTATTGCAGTAATTAGTGCTGTAGGTGTTTATTTATTACGCAATCACATTAGTTTTATTATTCCAATGATGACAAGTGTCGTTGCCTATGGCATTGCTATTCCAAATATCTTAGCGACGGCTTTAGCGCAATATAAAGATCGCTTAGGCACAGCGGGTGCACTATTAGGTTTATTCTACTATTTACTTATTGGTGGTGGTTTAGCACTGGCTGGATGGGGACAAAGTTTAGCGATTACCTTGCTGATTTGTAGTATAGGTGCTTTGTTACTCTCTTTCTCTCGCCAAACAGCAAAATAATATATTTAAAAGAGCTTGTTATATTTATAAGAAGCTCTTTTTATTTTGTAACATTTCGAAAAAATCAAGAATAGAAAGATTAACTTGTCTACAGGACTAAGTGTTAATACTTAGCAAATTAAACAGACAATTCTTAATCTTTTTAAAATCCACAAAAAACGCCTTTATTATCACTTCTTAACTTTTAGTACTTTTTCCTGAGATTGCATTTTATATAATGATGAATTGAATATTAATAAAGTTAGATTGGCTTTTTTAGTGTTTATATCCATATATTTAACAAATGTTATGCCTTGACTTTATTTTCGCCAGTAATAATAAATTGTTCGTTTTACTGTTTCATGGTAAAAAAAACTGTTTATCCATACATGGCTTAAGGAACTGGCGTGATAAAAAAAATATTAGATATTCTCCCTATTTTTGGGAAAAAAGACGTCGATATTACTGAACAATATCTTCAAGGCTCTCTTGTCCTACTGGCTATATTTGATGAAAGTTTACCTAAGCGTGCATTAGATTATGTACTTACAGGTACAAACCCTGAAATTCTATTTGAATTAAATAAACTAGATGCAGCGAAAGCCGCTGTTTATTTTCATCGTGCAGGAACATTAGAGTGGTGGTATGCCAGTAATGTTGATACAGGAAAGTACGGTAAGGTTATCACCCAAGGCCTTAATGCCCGCCATAAACTCTACTCAAAGGTTGGTGAAAGTTTTTCCTTAGAGCAAGTGGCCCGTTATGCCAAAGTCATCGCTGCCGCATGTCAAGATATCAATATTAAAGTAACAACAACGCAAGTCCCCACTTGGGTTATCTACCTGTTAGTTGATGCGTTTTATACCACTTACGATAATGCACGTAATCTTAATTTAGAACATCGTAAACATTGGAGTATGGAGTTTATCGCCAATATGGTCGAAGCAGAGGCCAATATTGCCGGTGAAAATGCGTTATTTGCAATTTTTGATAGAAAAGATGTCTCTGAATATTATGCCGCTAATCTTAAGCGTATTTATGAACTGTGTGATTTAAAAGACTATCTACTTTCACATCAAGAATTTGTTAGAAAAGAATTAGTTGAAAAACTTTCAGCGAATGGCTTAGTCGAGCTAATAAATTATCTAAATAAAAATACGATATTACGCGATACTTTTGCAGATATTATTGTTTTACTTGCCACTAGCAGTTTAAGAACCGTCAAAAAAACGGCTGAACCTATTTTAAATACCTTACCTGCTGAAATCGTAAAAGAAAATTTAACCCATGTTTTAATGAATGGTACTCCCAAACAACGTACACAAGCCGCTGATTTATTTGCGCGCCAAGGTGAAAACCGTGATGTGCTGGCAGAAGCATTAAAACATGAAACCTCAAAAGCAGTTATCAAGAGCATTGAAAGTGCGCTACAACGTTTTTGTGTTGCTGATAATGCAAATACCGTTGAAGCCATTAAAGCGCCTGATTTTACTCCCTTAGAAGACACACCATTACCCGATAGTGCCCGCGATATTCTGGTCAATAACTTCAATGAAATGTTAGTAAAAGCAAAAGAAAATGCTGAACGTGAAATTGAAGAAAATAAAACGTCTAAACACTCTTATAATTGGGCACAACGCCATTATAAAGATCTCTCTAAAATTGATGAAAAACAGTGTCGCGCATTAGTGGATAAACTCAATAGCGGACAAGGCACTATTCAAGTCAATGAGATCCAAATAATTAAACACAAAAACCGTATTCCTAATTTACCTGAATACACCTTTTTCCATGCCGTGCGCGTGATCACCAATAACCGCCAACATGCGGATCACTTTTCCTCTCACTATTTTAATAGTGATATTCCTGAACGTTTATTGAGTGATATTGAATTACGACACGTTGAAAATGTATTAGAACGATGTCATTTCAAACGTGCAACGCGTATCACAGCGGCGCTGTGCTTAGAATCTTATCAAGATGGCTTACGTCGTTTCCGTAAACCAGAACAAGTTTGGCCTTTCTTCTCTCAACATACTGATTATATTGCAGAAGCGCTAAACTTAATGCCAAATCAAAGTGAACACCGCTATCGCCAATTTGAAACATCACAAGGTATTGAAGTATTAAGCCGTTTTCCAACCATTCCAGCACAATTCGTTCCGCGTATCATGGAATTGGCTCTAGGTGAAAATAAAACACACCGAGTTTCAGCTCAGAAATTATTAGAAACCTTACCGAATATTCACTTAAGTGCACAAGAAGGCTTAACTTCAAGTAAACAAGAAATTCGAGTCACCGCGATTGAATGGTTAGCACGTTTAAATAACCCTGACTCATTACCTGCCCTTAATGCCTTACTGAAAAAAGAGAAACGCGAAGTAGTACGAGCCGCTCTGCTCACTGCGTTAGAACAATTAGGTGAGGATATTTCAAGCTATTTATCGCCAAAGACATTATTAGCAGAAGCTGAAAAAGGTCTCAAAGCCAAACCACCCGCAAGCCTTGCTTGGTTTAACTTCGAGGCGATCCCTGCATTAACATGGGAAAACAAAAAAGCGGTTGATCCCGCGATTATTCGTTGGTGGATTATTCTCGCCGTCAAATTAAAAATGCCAGGGGGGAATGCGTTATTACAACGTTATATCAGCCTACTTTGCGTTGATAGCCAACATAAACTTTCAAGCTTTATCCTGCACACTTTTGTCGCTCAAGATATTAAAGGACCAACACTTGAAGAAGCGATGGCTGAAGCGCAACAAAATGCCCCTTCTCGATTAACACAATACAAAGATTGGGCCAAACGTTATCCTGAATATTATGCTAAATATGAAACCTATACTTTAGAGCAAGTCGTCGAAGAAATTAAAAACGAGGTACTACGTCGTTATTTAGGTTCGGCAATCAGCGATAAAGGAATGCTCGCGCTTATTTGTGGAATTGAGGGGCATATTGCAGTATCAGTATTACGTAACTATATGCGTGATCACTATCAGCGTCGTGCGCAAATAGAAGCGATGATTGATGCAGTAGCTTCAAGTAATGATCCTATTATCATTCAACTTCTGCTTTCATTATCACGTCGTTATCGCACAGCATCTGTGCAGGAAAAAGCGCGTAATTTAGTTATGCAAATAGCTGAACGCAATGGTTGGAGTGCTGATGAATTAGCCGATAGAACCATTCCAACCGCCGGCTTTGATGATTCAGGAACATTAGTACTGGAATATGGCGAGCGTACTTTCACCGCCAAAATGGATGCAAAACAAAAAATTGTCCTGTTTAATCCTGAAGGTAAGGAAGTTAAGTCATTACCTGCAGCACGCAAAAATGACGATCCAGAGCTGATTAAAGAAGCGAAAAAACTTTTCACTTCAAGTAAAAAAGAACTTAAACAAGTTATTGAATTACAAAGTGTGCGTTTATATGAAGCGATGTGCGCGCAACGCCAATGGCTAAGCGCTGATTGGCAAGAGTATATTTTAGCTCACCCTATTATGCATAAATTGATTGAACAATTAGTTTGGCAAGAAGTAAAAGAGGGTGAAGTTATCAATACCTTCCGCCCTTCTGATGATGGTGCTTTACTTAACCTTGAAGATGACGAAGTCACCTTACAAAATGATTCTTTGATTCAATTAGCTCACGCCGCCCTAGTTAATGAAGATGAGCGTAAAGCATGGATTGCACACTTCAAAGATTACAAAGTGAAATTCTTATTTTCACAAATGGAACATAAGATCCCTGATTTAGATCTGACACAAACAGAAGTTGAAGACCGAAAAGGTTGGATCACAGACACCTTCACCTTACGGGGTATTTTAACCAAAATGGGCTATCAGCGAGGCCCTGCTGAAGATGGAGGCTCGTTCTCTCACTATTACAAATTCTTCTCTAGCTTAAACTACTACGTCAATATCGGTTTTAGTGGTAGCTATGTACCAGAAGAAAATATTCCAGCGGTTTTATTCGATTTAAGTTTTGAGAAGGATCAGCAAAATTACTGGGATCGCAATAATATTGAGTTAAAGCAAGTACCACCGATTTTATTAGCAGAAAGCTACGCGGATTATCTAAAAGTCGCTGAAGCTTGTGCAGGATTTGATCCTGAATGGGAAAAGAAAACACCTTGGTAAAATTTAGGGATAATTAGGAAAGAATATGGCTAAAAAAGCACCCAAAGAACAACAAGCAATTAGGGAAAGTGCTGAGGTTCGATTTGCTGAAGAATTAGAACGCTTAACAAAAGCGGATGCTAATAATCCGAAGCCCCAAGGATGGCTTCGCTCTCCTCGAGCTGTGCGCCAATTTATTTTAGGTGATGATACTTTAGGTATCACACCTAAGTTTTTCGGTGATGATGCCTTAGTTGATCGTGCAATTGTTACATTATTAGGCAAACAGGGCTTAATGCTGGTTGGTGAGCCAGGTACAGCAAAATCAATGCTCTCAGAACTTTTTGCGGCTGCTATCAGTGGTGATTCAGGATTAACCATCCAAGGTACTGCAGGGACGACAGAAGATCATATCAAATACTCATGGAACTATGCGTTACTATTAGCAGAAGGCCCAACAGAACGAGCATTAGTCGGCTCACCGATTTATCAAGGCATGTTACAAGGTAAAATTGTTCGTTTTGAAGAGATAACTCGCTGCCCTCCTGAAATTCAAGATGTACTGGTTTCTTTAATGTCCGAAAAGCAGTTAATGATCCCTGAAATGGGCGACGGTGCGCGTATTAGTGCAAAACCCGGATTTAACTTGATTGGTACCGCAAACTTGCGTGACCGAGGTGTACATGAGATGTCTGCCGCATTAAAGCGACGTTTTAATTTTGAAACAGTAAAACCTATTCGTGATCCAGCTTTTGAAATCAGTTTGATCCAATCACAGCTTGAAAATGAGTTAGGTACTTTAGCGACAGAAATCACCGTCCCTATGGATGTGGTGGAATTACTGGTTACCACATTCCAAGAATTACGTTCAGGTAATACGCAAGATGGTGGCAATATCAAAACACCTGATGCGGTTATGTCAACAGCAGAAGCCGTAAATATCGCTTATGCTTGTGCGTTAGAAGCGCATTATTTAGGTGATGGCGTGATGAATGCCGGTGCGATTGCACGTCAATTAATCGGCGTTGTATTAAAAGATAATCCTGATGATATTAAGCGTATTCGTTATTACATGGACAACGTCGCCAGAGAAAGGGCCAGAAATAGTAAAGAGTGGAAAGCGTTCTTTGATGCGTCAAAAGACTTTTGGCAATAAAACGTAAAGAGCCATAGCGAGACATTAAAGTCTATTTATTTATCTATTAAAGGCAGAGTTAACTTACTCTGCTTTTTCACCCAAAAAAGGGATCAACACGGTGACGCTACCTTCAATATCTTTACCAACAAGAATTGACCAAGCCCGACTGAAATGGATATCGTTACAGCAACAACATCTCTATTTTGCCCCTGTACGCCACCATAGCCCAGCTTGTGCTTATGCAGTTTTATCATTAATTGATTCTGTAAAACCTGATTATATCTTAATTGAAGGTCCGGATACCTTTAATTCGCTTATTCCTAGCCTAACGGATAAAGATACTCTCCCTCCTGTTGCTATTATGGGGCAAGCCGAATATTGTCATCATAATAGTAGCCTAGAAGAGCGTGAAAAATCGCTACACTCTGCCTATTTCCCATTTTGTGAATATTCCCCTGAGTGGCAAGCTTTGCGAGGTGGTTTACGTATCAATGCAACAACACGTTTTATCGATTTACCTTGGGCTGCTCAAGTCAATAACGAAGAGTATAGCGATCTACAAAGCCGTAGCTTACAAAAAGAACGTTATTTAGCCCATAGCCAATTTATTGCACAATTAGCTAAACAATGTCATTGCCGTGATCATGATGATGTTTGGGAGCATCTTTTTGAGTTACGCAGTATTGAGGCATTAGCAGATTGGCAAACTCTGTTTAATGACATTTTTATTTGGTGTGCACTTGCACGCCTTGACTATGAACCTGAAGTACTTGCATCTGAGGGCTCTTCACAACGTGAAGCACATATGCTCACTCATATTAAAACCATCAAACAGCATGAGCCTAATGCCAAAATATTAATCGTCACGGGGGGAGCCCACACCCTTGCGCTAATCGAAGGCTTAGCTTCTTCACAACCCCACTCTTTCGCTATTTCTAGCTCAGAACAAAAGCACTTTACTAAAATGCAAAAAATGGGCGAAAAAGAGCAAGCTTGGCTTATTCGCTATAGCTTTGACAGATTAGATGCACTTAATGGCTATGCATCTGGTATGCCATCTCCGGCTTTTTACCAACAAGCTTGGCAAAGCTTAATGCAACAACATCATGATAAATTAGAAAACAATGATGCGGCAAAACAGCCAACGCAAGTTTATCGCAATAAAATGGGCATCGCCTTTTTAAGCTCAGTGGCTCAGACTATCAGAGAAAAACAATTTGATAATCCCCCCAGTTATTTAACCGTAAAACTAGCAGCCGAGCAGAGTTTACGCCTCGCTTTACTAAGAGAGCACACTGGTATGGGGCGTTATGATTTGCTTGATGGGTTACAAAGCGCCTTTATTAAAGGCAGTTTAGATGACAGTCAAAACGAATTATGGGACGAAATCAAAACCTGTTTTTCAGGTTATCTATTAGGACAAATTCCATTAGGTACAGCAACGCCCCCTTTAGTCAATGAAACCTATGAACGCGCCAAAGCATTTCGCTTTAAACTTGATGATACATTAGCAAAAACTACAAAATGTGATGTTTATCGTAACCCCCAACATCGCTTAAGAAGTCGTTTTTTACATTTATTGGCATTTTTAGAAATCCATTTTGCCCACCGTGTCAATGGACCTGATTTTCTTTCTGGTCACCAGTTAGATCTATTATTTGAAGAATGGCAATATGCATGGACCCCCAATGTTGAAGGTGAACTGATTTCATTATCAGAAAAAGGCTCTCAACTTGAAACTATCGCCTTAAATAAACTGTTAGCAATGGAAAAACAGCTTGCAGAACAAGGACAAAGTCGTTCAAGCCAAAGTGCGGTCACTTTGTTAATTCAAGCGGCATTAATTGGGCTCCACCAGCGTATCCCTACGCTATTTAAACTGCTAGATAGCTATATTCAGCAAGATTTTCGCCTTGAGTCATTAACACAATGTGGACATAAATTGATCCATTTATGGCGAGGTCGTCAATATCTTGATATTACCGATGAGCTGACATTGGAAAATAGGCTACATCAAGTGATCCCTCAAGCCTTCTTTTGCTTAGAGCAATTGGCTCAAGGTGATGAGCAACAACAAGAAAGCAATCTGCAAGCCCTACTCTCTTTACGTGAACTCATTGAGTTTATGCCATCACTGAATCATCAACATGATTATAAAAGTGATTTTTATCAGCAACTTAATCGCCTTGATGGACAATTAGATACCGTTCCTTTATTAAAAGGTGCGGTAGATGCGTTACGTTATCTGGGTTCATATATTGACGAAAAGACCTTAGCGGCCGTGTTAAATGCGACCTTTAGTACAGGCAGCTCTCCCGAACATGCCATTGGTTATTTTGTCGGTATAATGCGCACCGCACCAGAGCTAGTCATTCGCCTACCGTTGTTAGTCAATCACTTAAATAGCTTATTACAGCAATGGGATGAAGAACGCTTTATTCAGATTTTACCTGATCTGCGTTTTGCCTTTAGCCAACTTAATCCCAAACAAAATGCAGAGCTTGCACAATATATTGCTAATGATATTGGTTTAGATACGCAAGCCTTATCACTATGGCAATCAGAATTTAGTGCCAAGCAAATGCTTGAAGCCACTAAACTCAATCAAAAATTGCAACAGCGCATTAAGACACAAGGCATGATTTCTTGGTTTGAGGCGAAGAAAACAGAGAAAGGAGACCATACTCATGGAGAAGCATGATGATATGCCTAAAGATAAAATACAACAAGCCAAACGCTGGCGCTTGATTTTAGGCCAATACGCTGATGATGCTTTAGGGCAAGCCACGTTTAATGCTGATGATCTTAAAATTGAACGTACACTCGATTTTCTTTATCGCCGTGAATATCAGCGCCGAGGATTACGTCAAGAGCGCGGCCGCCATGGCTCTCTCGATGCATCGCAACTTACTGCCGTAAACTGGCTAAATCAAGCTCGCAAACTTTTTCCCAATAGCACATTTGAACGTATGCAATCACAAGCGATTGAACGTTATCAAATCAGTAGCTTTCTTAAAGATCCCAATACGCTAAAAGCCATGGAGCCGACGAAAGCGTTAGCTAAAACACTATTAAGCTTACGCGGACGAATGAGCGAAGAAACGCGAGATGCAGTAAAAACCATTATTCGTAAAGTGGTTGAAGATATTTTGCGTCAAATTCGTAATAACTTTCGCCAATCATTAACCGGTCGTCGTAATCGCTTTAGACGCTCGTTAGTGCCAAATAGTCGTAACTTTGATTGGCGTGCCACTATTGCCGCCAATTTAAAACATTACGATACCCAAAATCGTCGTTTAGTGATTGAAACCCCTTACTTTAATTCACGAATGCAACAGCATTTTCCATGGGATGTAATTCTCTGTGTTGACCAAAGTGCATCAATGTCTAGTTCCATTATGTATGCAGCAGTGTGTGCGAGTATTTTAGCCTCATTACCTGCTGTTAATGTCTCCTTAATCGTTTTTGATACTCAAGTTGTCGATTTATCACACTTAGCCGACGATCCCGTTGAAGTATTAATGACAGTCCAATTGGGAGGAGGTACGGATATTGCTAGTGCCATGCAATATTGCGAAAGCTTAGTTAACAACCCTAAACGTACTGTTATTTCGCTTATCAGTGACTTTGAAGAAGGGGGATCATTAACCCGATTATTAGATTGCACACAACGTCTCAATAGCCAACAAGTTAAGTTATTAGGACTGGCAGCACTAGATGATGAGGCTCAACCGGTCTATGACTCAACTATCGCACAAAAACTCGCCGATAGAGGTATGCAAGTTGCAGCTTTAACCCCAGAACATTTCGCACAGTGGCTAGCAGAGGTAATGCAATGAGTTGGCAGACCGTTTATTTTCATTATGATGAAGATGCGCTTACCGTCTTTGCTAATGCCGGATTATTAAGACGCGCAAGAAAAGATGTTGATAACGAAAAAGTCTCTGTTACTGATGCAAATACAGGGCAATTTAGCAGTGATGGGCAAAAAGTCGTTTTACATGAAGCAGGCATTCAGCAAGCCAGTTGTGATTGTTCCGCATCAGGTTGTTGCAAACATATTTTAGCCGCCATTTTATGGTTACAAGCCAACAACAATTCGACTGATGATATTAATACTGATAATCCCATTGAAACATCAGCAGAAAAAATTATAGCACCTGTTGAAACGCCGCCTTTATTACCCTCTTTATTTACGCTTGATCCCGAGTTACTCATCAAAAAAGCAGGTAAACCCGCCTGTCGGACTGCAATTAACTTAATTGAACAATGGGAAGATAAAACTTTAGTTCTAGAAGACACAGGAACCCAGCTAAAAATCCAACTCCCTGATGTTGATGAACCGGTCATTTTCTTACAAGCAAGTGGTTACGATGGCATGTTATCCCCTTTTTCTAGCTCTCAGAAAAAAGCTTTTCATCTTGCGATTGTCGCGAAAATATTTGAGCAAAATACACAGCCTTGGACGTGGCCTGAAGATTTAATTCCCTTAAAATCTTCAAAACGCCCACTGAATGATGAAGAAATTGCCCTTATTAATACTATTGAACAATTTATTGATGATCTATTACGTCAAGGGCTATCACACATTAGTTTAAGTAGCGCAACGCAATTACATTTACTTAATATGTCTGCTCGTGCCGAGGGTTTACCTCGTTTAGCCTCTTATTTACGAACATTAAGTACTCAAGTCAAACGGTTAGCAGAAAGACATTTCACTATGGATGAAAGCAATGTCTTACGTCTATTAGCTCATATCTCAGCCTATCTTTTCCAGCTATCTTATGCGACACCTGAACAATTAAAAACATTACGAGGACAACTTCGCCGTCAATATGATGATAAAAAAACCAGTCTCGCGCTTATTCCTATTGATGCACATTGGTGGACAGCACAAAGTGGCGCATTAGGCACAACTTTTACTTTCTGGGATAAAGAAGCAAAACAATTTTTACAAGCGACACAAGCTCGCCCTAATCAACTTGATACCCTATTTAATCGCTATAGTGTTTGGCATAGTTTATCGTTATGGAAACAAACTGCAGATAAGCTCATGCGCCGACCTTTCTTATTACAAGCGCCACGTGTTTCTGATGAAGGGAAACTGGCCACTATTGGCGATAGCTTTGCGCAAAATCAAACCGATTTTCTTGATGTCACAGATTATCATCAACTACAAACAGAATTAGGTATTCATAACTGGCAAGATTTACCCGATTATTTTACGGATCAACCAGAAGGATTTCTTTCCCCTCTGGTTTTACATATCAAAAGCTATAATCCCTTAATTTGGCATGAAGTAGAGCAGTGTGTTATTTGGGAAGTGGTAGATAATAATGGAAATTCGGCCTTTTTGCGCCTTTATTGGGAAGGCGAAACGCAAAATAATTTAGAAGAATTACGTTTTCTCACTAAACGAGAATTAGAAATCGTTGCGATCACCGTGCAACCTGTTCGACGTGATTTCAATATCGATTTATTACCCACCACCATTTGGATCAAAACAGAGCAAGGCATTGAAATGTTTTATCTCGATTTTGACCAATTTCCACGTAAGAAAAAACAGTCTGGTTTTATTAGTCATATTCAAGAATATATGGCTAAACGTAAGCGACAAACGGCAATGCATCACAGTGAACCTACCCTTGCACAAAAATTTTGTCGCCCCATTTTATCCGTATTGGAAGCCCAAGCATGTACAGGGCGAGAACAACTTTCTGCAATGCAAAAAGAGCAATTAGAGAGAAGCAAACAAATTGCTGACGATTTAGGTATGACATTAATAGCTAACCAATTAACTCGTTATCTCGCTTTAACTGCTCGTGACTCTCAAGCTTTATTACAGTTAATTTGGCTATGTGATAATCTGCAACAATTACAAAGCCCGTTACCCATTCAACTTAATGAATAAATTTCAAGGTTGTTGTTAAATAAAAAGCTATCTCACTTAGTTAATAAGAGAGATAGCTTATAGAATAGCAATAACTGGGTTTAGGCAGGATTATCAATATCGACAAAAGTAACATCTAAATGGTGAGTTTGTGCTAACCATTCACCTAATGCTTTAATACCATAACGCTCGGTAGCATGATGCCCAGCAGCGAAAAAATGCACGCCCATTTCTCTTGCTATATGAATCGTCTGCTCTGAGACTTCTCCTGTTACAAATGCATCAACACCTTGCTCTGCCGCCTGTTGAATAAATCCTTGTCCTCCACCAGTACACCAAGCAATATGGCGAATAACATCTGGTGCATTGTCACCACAGTGAAGCACATTACGCTGTAAGGCTTTTTCGAGTCGTGTTTTTAATTCATTGGCTGTGACAGGTAGATCAAAAATCCCTTTCGGCACTAAAGGCTCGATCTCACCCTCAACTTTTACGCCCATTTTTAACGCTAATTGAGCGTTGTTACCTAAAATAGGATGGGCATCTAAAGGTAAGTGATAACCATATAGATTGAGATCATTACATAGTAGGGTTTTTAAGCGATTGCGTTTCATTGAACGGATAACAACTGGCTCATTCTTCCAAAAATAACCATGGTGAACTAATACAGCATCTGCATTTAAACGTACCGCTTCATCAAGTAAAGCTTGGCAAGCCGTTACTCCTGTCACTATTTTTTGAATATGAGGGCGCCCTTCTACTTGAAGACCATTAGGTGCGTAGTCGTGAAAATTCTCAATACTTAGCTTTTCATTAATAATTAATTCTAGATCAGTATTTTTCATATCCTGTTTCTCCTTGTTATCACGGCGCCACAGTGCATAGTGTACATATGTGATAAATAACAATAGATTAATTAGCACTTCTCAAAGTGAATAACCTTTATTGTAACTTAAAATAAGAGAATAAATAGAACAGTGAAAAATACACGTGATAACACGTTAAAAAGGGTTTGAAGAAGGGGAAAAAATAACGCCTGTTTCAACAGGCGTTAAATGGAATTTTCTGTTATTTATGGCTAGTTAATGCCATTTCTGATTTAGCTAACCAAACTGGCTTATTGCTTGTTTTAGACCATACACGATGTAAATAGCTATAAAACTGAGCGCGTTTAGGATGAAAAACCATAACAGGAAATGCCACAATACCTAGCGCTACCGCACCAGTACGACGGGCTAAAACATGTTTTTTAGTGTATTCGTTATAAGCTGGCATAGTGTTCTCCTGCATAAAATGAATTGATGCTGAAATTTTACCTCATTTGATGAAATTTTACTACTGATCAGACCACTTATTTTGTGCGAAAAATCACCTTTATTTTGCTTGTAGTGTAATTAAATTTCACAATAGAAATAAAAATGAAACAAAATTGAAACAAAAACAAAAAAACTATTAACAAAGCAAACTAATACTTTATTGAATTACGGTTATAGTAAATAATTTCGCGAGTGAATGATAAAAAAGAGAAAATCAGAGAATGAGATTTACTGCTAAACAAAATAAGTTTAGCAGTAAACAAGAAATTAGATATTGGCTAACTCTTTAAATAAATTAGGGTTTTTATAAATAGCAATAAGTACTTTCGCTGTAAGCCCTGTCGGATTACGTCTTTTTAATTCCCAACTTTTTACAGTATCGATACTTGTCCCTAATGCATGTGCAAATTCACTTTGTGAAACGTTAAGTTGCTCCCTAATCGCTTTTACATCAGCAACTTCAAACCGAGTCACTTTCGATGCTTTTTTATCGCCATTTTTAATTTCTACGGCTTCTTCTAAAGAGGCTTTTAGATCATTGAAGAAACTCATATCACCGTTCACCTTTAAGTTTTTTTGTTAGTTTTTTTAACTCAATCTTTTCTGAATCAGTTAAACTAATTTTTATTGTTTTTGGATACGCCATAACTAAATAGATAACTTCTTTAGTCGCTAAAAAATAAATAACTCTAGTCCCCCCACTTTTACCTTTGTTACCTATAGCCATTCTTATTTTGCGTAATCCACCTGTTCCTTTAATTAAGTCGCCTTTATCAGGTTTACTGATAAGTTCATTTTGAAGTATTCTTATTTCTTTATCTGTAGCCAATAGTTTGATTTGCTGAGTAAATATTGAGGTTTCAATAAATTCTATAGCATGACTCATTAAGTTCCCTTTCTAATCCATCATTTGAAAGTGTACAATGTACACCATCAAAATTCAAGATTAAATACGAGTTCTCATACTATAAAGAATTTTCTTGAAAAAATTCTTCTATTTCTATTAAGAGGGAATAATTTGAATTAAGACATATTTATTTCTTCACCGCTTTGCCTTTGCCACGTAAGGTTTCAGTTAACCCTTTCAGAAAGTATCTCACCAGTTGATCGCCACAGTTACGGTAGTTTTTATGTCCTGGCTTACGAAATATCGCGCTAAGTTCAGGCTTAGAAACGCGAAAATCCGCTAGTTCATAAATGTTAATCATATCCATGTCTTTTAATTCAAAGGCAACACGTAATTTCTTTAAAATAATATTGTTGGTTATCCGTTTTTCGACTTCTGGAGTAGGATATTTTTCACCTTTACCACGACGATAAAAGATAAGCCCATTTAAAAAATGTCCCAAGGCCATATCATCACACTCAACAAAGGCAGGATCATCGTCTTTTTTTAACCACTGATTGACTTGCTGTTTAGTCGCGGTGAAATCCGCCAGTTTCATTATATCAACAATATGACCATCGCTAAGATCTAACATATAACGCACACTGCGTAACACATAATTATTTTGCATTGATTATCCGCTCTTTATTCAATTCTAAATCAATCATCAATGATGGATATCAATGTTGTGATCTAAAAGTTATTATGATTAAAAAAATACACTCCACCTATAGGTAGAGTGTATTCTATTTGGTGATAAATAAATTATACGACTAAGTTATTTAGTTTATTGTTTACTGGCAAAAACATTATTAACAATTTCAATGGCTTCTTTTTCAATTAATTCGCGATGCTCAGAGCCACGGAAGCTTTCACAATAAATTTTGTACGCTTCTTCGGTTCCAGAAGGACGAGCGGCAAACCAACCATAATCGGTCATCACTTTTAAACCACCAATAGCAGCACCATTACCAGATGCGTGAGTTAAACGCGCAGTAATAGGATCACCTGCTAAGGTATTTGCGGTGACCATTTCTGGTGATAATCGTGACAACAACGCTTTTTGCTCATGAGTTGCAGATGCTTGTATACGATTATAGCTTGGAGAGCCAAAACGCTGCGCTAACTCGTTATAATGTTGTTGTGGATCTTTACCTGTTACCGCTTTTATTTCAGCAGCCAGTAAACATAAGATAATACCATCTTTATCTGTTGACCACGGTTTACCATTAAAACGTAAGAATGATGCCCCCGCACTCTCTTCACCACCAAAACCAAACTCGCCACTGAATAGACCTTGCACAAACCATTTAAAGCCGACAGGTACTTCAACAAGTTCACGACCTAAATCAGCCACGACTCGGTCAATCATCGCGCTAGAGACGAGTGTTTTACCCACTTTTACCTCATTTGACCACTGAGGACGATGGCGAAAAAGATAATTAATCGCTGCCGCTAAATAGTGGTTAGGATTCATCAAGCCCGAAGGAGTGACAATACCATGGCGATCGTAATCAGGGTCATTGGCGAAAGCTAAGTCAAATTTATCACGCAGTTGCAATAAACCTTCCATTGCCCAAGGTGATGAGCAATCCATACGGATCACACCATCATGATCTAATGTCATAAAGCGGAAAGTTTGATCCACCTGATCGTTTACCAACTCAAGATCAAGTTCGTAATATTCACCTATGCGTTTCCAGTATTCAATTCCTGAACCACCCAGTGGATCGACACCTAATTTCAAACCCGCTTTTTTAATTGCCTTCATATCAACAACGTCACCTAACGCTTTAACATAAGGCATAATTAAATCTTGCTCGTGGATATAACCACTCGCTAATGCATCATCATAAGAAAGACGTTTAACCCCCAATAAATTATTTTCCAATAATTCATTGGCACGTTTTTCAATCACAGAGGTTAAATCAGTATCAGCAGGCCCACCATTTGATGGATTGTATTTTATCCCTCCATCTTCTGGAGGATTATGTGATGGTGTAATGACGATACCATCAGCAATGTCTTGGTGCCCTTGATTGTAAGTTAAAATAGAGAAGGAAACGCTAGGCGTTGGGGTATAACCATTATTCTCTTGAATAATCACGTTAACTTTATTTGCAGCAAGCACTTCTAAAACCGAAATAAAAGCAGGCTCAGATAATGCATGGGTATCTTTACCTACATAGCAAGGCCCCGTTACACCATTATTAGCTCGGACTTCAGCAATAGCTTGAGCAATTGCTAGAATATGTGCTTCATTAAAGCTATGACGTTTGGCACTGCCTCGGTGACCCGATGTACCAAATTTCACACGATGAGCATTCTGATTTGCTTGCGGTTTTAGTGAATAATATTGTGCGGTTAATTGCGCTACATTAATCAGATCGCTTTGACGAGTATGTTGCCCAGCTCTTGAATGGATTGCCACAAATCTTCTCCTATTTTACATCACAATCATGCTTTAAACGAAAGCCTTTGCAATGCATCAATTAACAATAGTGTTTAGATAGTTCCACACACTTTATCAATCTCATTGGCAGGGAATTGCATATCCTGCATGATGCTTTGTACCATAGTTCTTTTACGCTCAGTATTTGAGTTGGTAATAACCCAAAATGGCGTACCGGGAATATGGCGAGGTTTTGTATGACGTCCACTGTCGAGCAATGTTTTTTCATCACCGGCAAAATAAATTCGCGTGCGTCCATGTACTGTTTCAGCAGATTGAGTAAAAGTAGCACTATCTAAGCTATATAATGTAGACAGGATCTGTAAAAAACGATCAACTGATTTTGTTTTCTCTGCATAACTATCAGATAACAGCAGTTCACGCATTTCACGGACCGGATTTTTTGCTGGTGCGACAGGCTTAAGATCAGCATCCTGTTTAACGACAGGCGCTTGTACTGACTCAGTGACAACGACTGGCTGTACGGGCTGTTTGGCATCAAGCTTCAATAGACGCCTTAAAATATCTGAAGCGCTTTCACCGATATGTCTAGTTTCGCTAGCGATATAGCGGTAAAGTTCGTCATCAATTTCTATCTTTTTCATTGCTACCCAGTACTATTTTCAAAAAAAAGTGACTAGGATTATAAGATATAATCTTTAAAAACAAAATAGGTAAAATTTCAATAACTTAAAGCGTATTCATTAAAGAATTAATCTTTTTAAACTTTAAGCTGGGTATTTATCCTATTGTTTCTATCTGTATCATCTTCTATTCTTTGAATTTATTGCCATAGAATAGAGTTGACATCTTCTTCAATGCCCTTTCACATCAGCAATTAAAATAATATAAAACTCTGACTTATCCTTATTGAGCTATATCAAAATTTTATTTTTTCCATTACATTTGGAATAATAATCTATATTATTCTATTTTCTCAGAATATAATAAATTAAACTATCTCTTGTTAGATTAACTTTATCTCATATTCCGAAAAAGACAACAAGTTGGCTAATATGATTGCACATGTCATCATAAGGAAAAAATAGACTTAATTTTGGTCATCAATATGAAACTCAATGCATTATTAAACTATCAAATACATCAACCAGAAACAGCAACGATAAACAATTTACCTATTGTGTTGATCCATGGGCTTTTTGGTGATCTCAATAATCTAGGCGTACTAGGTCGCGATCTACGTCAAGACCACACCGTGATACAAATTGATGTGCGCAACCATGGGCATTCTCCTCATAGTGAAAGTATGCACTATCACGATATGGCACAAGATGTATTAACCCTGCTTGATAGCTTAAATATCGCAAAAGCAATCGTTATAGGTCATTCAATGGGAGGGAAAATTGCAATGGCAATGACCGCTCTCGCACCTCTTCGCCTTGAACGTATCGTAGTTATTGATATGTCTCCTGTTGCTTATAATGTTCGTCGTCATGATAAAATTTTTGCAGCCCTTGAAGCTGTCACTAAAGCTCACGTCACACAACGTACAGAAGCTATTGCTATTATGCGCCCTTTTATTGAGGAAGACAGCGTTATCCAATTCCTGCTTAAATCATTTAAAAAAGGTGAATGGTTATTTAATTTACCCGCAATCAAACAGGATTACCCCGATATTATTGGTTGGCAAGAGGTGCCAGCTTGGCATCATCCTGTTTTGTTTATACGTGGTGGACTATCCCCATATATTTTAGATGAGTATCGCGATAATATTGCTCGCCAATTTCCACAAGCAACCGCCTTTGTTGTCGCCAATACAGGACATTGGGTGCATTCTGAAAAACCAGAAACAGTAATTAAGGCCATTCGTCGCTTCTTAGCCAAAACAGTATAATGTTCCTTTGTTGGTTATAAATCACCAGCAATACTATTTTATAGCGTACAATTATTGCTCTTAAATCTGTCATTGTTGATAAAAAGACCAAATGACAATAGGTTAAACACAGGAAGCAGTAGCGATACGCCGATATGTGGGGTATTATTGGGCGCTTCATATTGAGTCATTGGTATACGCCCTTTCACAGCAAAATTTATGGCAAAAGAACAAACTGATCGCACCACACTGGATTTGTTCGCAAATGAACGCAGACCTGGGCGACCTAAAACAAACCCGCTTTCTCGGGATGAACAGCTTAGAATTAATAAACGAAACCAATTACGACGCGATCGCGTCAATGGATTACGTCGGGTTGAGTTGAAATTAAATGAGGATGCTGTCAATGCGCTTAATGAGCTTGCGAGCGCAAAAAATGTCAGTCGTAGTGAGCTTATTGAAGAAATATTACTAGAACAACTCGCACAAACTTATGCGTTAAAAAAACATCAAAGCTAAAAAAATCAGCAGGAAAATCACACAAATTCGACAGAATTACCCTGCTCTTTTCGTCAAAATAGTGCTTTAGTTTTCAATTATGAAAACATGATGTTTATCTTTTACTGGTAATTGTTCAAAAATACAGACAAAGAGAATAAAAGAGGTTATCTCACTTTATGGCAATCATAGGAATATTCTTCGGCAGTGATACCGGCAACACTGAAAATATTGCCAAAATGCTTCAAGAAAGATTAGGCGCGGATAATGCCGAAGTTCATGATATCGCAAAATCCAGTCAAGAAGACATCGAAGCATTTGATATTCTATTACTAGGTATTCCTACCTGGTATTATGGTGAAGCACAATGCGATTGGGATGACTTTTTCCCAACATTAGAAGATATTGATTTCAACGGTAAACTTGTTGCTCTATTTGGTTGTGGTGACCAAGAAGACTATGCAGAATACTTCTGTGACGCAATGGGAACTATTCGTGATATCATTGAACCTCGTGGCGCAGTCATTGTGGGTCATTGGCCTACTGAAGGTTATCATTTTGAAGCATCTAAAGGTCTTGCTGATGATAATCACTTTATCGGCCTTGCGATTGATGAAGATCGCCAACCAGAATTAACTGAAGAGCGTGTTGACGCTTGGGTTGCTCAGATCAAAGAAGAGATGAGCCTTGACGAAATTCTGGGATAATATAAATTCTTAATATTGAGAATGATAATTATTCAATGGTGTGCTAAGATAGTGTGATAGGTGGGGTGTTTATTTTTTAATATCATGCCTATAATCATTAAGGTTATTAAATACCCTATGTATTAATGAATATATACAGTATTTTGTGAGCACATATTAAATTCACCATTAGCAACAGGATTAAATCCGCATGACCGACAATAATAAAGCGTTAAAAAATGCTGGGTTAAAAGTTACACTTCCTCGCTTAAAGATCTTGGAAGTGCTCCAGGATCCTGAGTGCCATCATGTCAGTGCTGAAGATCTCTATAAAAAACTGATCGATATCGGCGAAGAGATTGGTCTGGCAACAGTCTATCGCGTCTTAAACCAATTTGATGATGCTGGTATTGTTACCCGACATAATTTTGAAGGTGGTAAATCAGTATTTGAATTAACTCAACAACATCACCATGATCACTTAATTTGCCTGGATTGTGGTAAAGTTATCGAGTTTACTGACGATGCTATCGAAGTTCGTCAAAGAAATATCGCTGAACGCCATGGCATCAAACTTTCCAATCATAGCCTGTATTTATATGGTCACTGCGCCGCAGGTAATTGTAAAGAAGATAGCCACGCACATGATGAGAAGTAATCATTCTGGATAATATCTCAGTAAAAAAAGGAACTGCCTGCAGTTCCTTTTTTATTGGTAAAGATTTACTACATTTTGAAATGTTAACGTACAACTAATTCACGCTCTAATAGTTGCACAATAAATTGATTTTTTGAAATATCATGGGCATTCAATCTCGCCTCTAACCAAGCAGGATAGCGTAGTGTAAATACTTTCAGCTTATCTTCTACTTTTAAAAGGTGCGATCTCCTCTTCAGTACAAGTCTCAATAAATTCAGCTAAGGAAATTGCGCCTTCTTTTTGCAACCCTTCAATACTATCAGCAACAAAGTCACAATACCCATTGACATCTAAAAATTGTCCTCGGAATGCACTTATTTCTGATCCATAAACAACAGATGCAGGGTGACCATTTATTATCATGATATTTGTGCTTTTAATCATGTTTTACTCCTATCACACTCTCAAACTATTAAGGATAAAGCGTAATAAATACACTTTATCCTTATTGTTATTTAGAAAATCGTAAATGGCATGATCACATTGAATTTAACGTCTTTTTCATCTTGGAAGATATTACCAAAACCACCTTCATAGCTTGGTATATCGGAATGGTTATCATAACGAGTGTAGTGGAGTTTAAATAACGTACCTTTCGCTCTCCCCTCTTGAACGGTATACATGATGTCGGCATTCCATGCGCTTTCTCTAATACGTTTACTTTGGTCATAAATAGGGTTACTACTCGGTTTTGCATCCCAAGCATACACATAGGAAGTACCAATCGCCCAGCCCGGTAGATCCCAATTTTTTAGATCATACATCACTCCCGCGTATAATGCTTTTTCACCATTGGCGTTAAAATCAGAACGACCATCCCACCAGATATCTAAACGACCATTCGAGGTTGCCCATCCCGGCGTCATACGTTGTAAAAAGTAACCTTGGTTACCTTCTGCTTTAACCCAAGTACCTTCAACTTTAAAATCAAATACATTGTAGGTATAACCTAAAGTGAATGCTTGTAACCATGCCAAACCATCATAAACATCGTTAATTCCCCCTCCGGTGACTTTATCTTTTGCACCGTAGAATTGATAAGAGGTTTTTAATGTATTATTTGCGATAGGGAAATCGTAAGAAACTTTGCCAAAATATTGATCAATATAACCATCAGCTTGGCCAAATGCGGCTTCTAATACTAAGCTATTTTTAAAATCATATTTGGCACCAAAAGAGTGTAAATAACTGATATTTGTCTCTAAGTCTGCCTTACGGAAATTGTACATATTCCGATACCACGGCGCTTTATATTCATCAGTCCACATATATGAGAAAGAGAGTTCACCATTTTTATCGAAATCAAATACAGCGCCCGCTTCTGCACCGCGATAAGTACCGGGTAAGAAACTCCAATGAGGACGTAATAATGTTTGCCCTTTAGGTTGAATATATCCACCTTGAGCCCAGAAATGGCCTAATTTAAATTTAGCAGCAGCTTTATAAATACTCACGCCACTGCGATCACCTGTCCATTTTTCATCCCAGCGACTTTTTGCATCACTAAATCCTATTTCATTAGGTGCAGCTGGCCCACTGTTGTTAAGTTCAACAGCACCAAAAGCAGCTAAATCAATACCAAAAAAATCACCCAGATAACCAGAAGAAAAATCAAGATTAGCGTTAAAGGTAGAGTGGTGTAAATTTGCTTTATATTTGCCGTAATCAGGACTGTTTGGTGTTAACTCTTTTCTATCACGGTCACGTTGCCAGTAATAGATCCCCCCTGTCAGGGTTGAGTCATCAATAAATCCTTCAGCATAAGACATTTTCGCAGGTAGTGCAGTTACAAGCAATGCGCCCATAACGGCAAGTGCCACCCTGCCTGGTTTAGCATGTTGCATAACCATAGCATTGTTTCCTCTTTGACTTTGACTAAAAAAGAAATAAGCACCAACGCCTATTTCCAAATATAAAACCCCAAATGGGGAAAAAACCTAAAATTAGGTTAACAACAGCTTATTTTTCGCGACGCGAATTATCAACCTAAAAAAAAGAATTTTTATCAAAATATGACCAAGGGCACATTACTTAATTACAGTTTCATATTTTTTCTTTAGTCAATGAGGGACAAGTAGAACGTAAATATTTTTTAATATATTGATATTAAAAAAGAAAATTATCACACCTAATATGATAATGTTTCGTTTTTATAGAAAAGAATTATTAGTCGTATTAATTAATAAACTTTTTTAGAAAAGAAAAATATGTGTCATGGTTCACATTTTTATTATTATAGACAAATTCAATATAATCATATGAAATAAAAGAAGAAGATGATGACAAAAGTTAATAATTTAACACAACGTAAATAAGAATTGATACAAATAATAGCTATAGAAACTCACATTACAAAATAAAAAATAATAATTATTGGTCGATAAAAACAAACTTATTTGATAAATAAAAAATGCTCGATAAATTATTATCGAGCATTTTATTAAGATGTGAGTTTAGTGATATTACACGCCACTAAAACAGAGCGTATTAACCTTGTTTCGAAATCTTCGCCCAAGTATCACGTAAACCAACAGTACGGTTAAAGACCAGTTTATCCGCTGTCGAAAGCTTATCAGCACAGAAGTAACCTTCACGCTCAAATTGATACGCTTTTTCAATAGCCGCATCTTTTAAGTTTGCTTCCACAAAACCTTGACGGATCACTAATGATTCAGGGTTAATGGTTGATAAGAAATCCTCTTCAGCACCAGGATTCGGTACGCTAAATAAACGATCATAAAGACGAATTTCTGCTGGAATAGCATGTGGAATGCTTACCCAGTGGATCACCCCTTTTACTTTACGACCATCAGCCGGATCTTTATTTAACGTCTGTGGATCGTAAGTACAATAAATGGTGGTTATTTCACCTTGTTCATCTTTTTCAACTCGTTCTGCTTTAATGACATAAGCATTACGCAGACGGACTTCTTTACCTAATACCAGACGTTTATATTGACGATTGGCTTCTTCTTTAAAGTCTGCACGATCAATATAAATTTCACGGCTAAATGGTACTTCACGAGTTCCCATTTCTGGTTTATTTGGGTGATTTGGCGCAGTTAAAATCTCTTCACCTTCTGGCATATTTTCAATCACTAAACGTACCGGATCGATAACAGCCATTGCACGAGGTGCGTTTTCGTTTAAATCATCACGAATACAAGCTTCTAATGATGCCATTTCCACGTTGTTATCTTGTTTGGTCACACCAATACGTTGACAGAATTCGCGGATTGACTCAGCCGTATAACCACGACGACGTAAGCCAGAAATTGTCGGCATACGCGGATCATCCCAACCATCAACAATATTTTCTGTCACAAGCTGATTTAGCTTGCGCTTAGACATGACGGTATATTCAAGATTAAGACGTGAGAACTCATATTGACGAGGGTGGCAAGGAATAGTGATATTATCCAACACCCAATCATATAAACGACGGTTATCTTGGAATTCCAAAGTACATAAAGAATGTGTGATATTTTCCAATGCATCAGAAATACAATGGGTAAAATCATACATTGGATAAATGCACCATTTGTTACCGGTTTGATGGTGTTCAGCGAATTTGATCCGGTAAAGAACAGGATCACGCATGACAATAAATGGTGATGCCATGTCAATTTTCGCACGTAGGCACGCTTTCCCCTCTTCAAAGCCACCCGCACGCATTTTTTCAAATAGCGCTAAGTTTTCTTCTACACTACGAGAGCGATAAGGGCTATTTTTTCCTGGCTCTTTGAGTGTGCCACGATATTCACGAATTTCTTCAGCACTCAACTCATCAACATAAGCCAAGCCTTTGTTAATCAGCTCAATCGCATATTGATACAGTTGATCAAAATAGTCAGAGGAGTAATGAACGTTACCATCCCATTGGAAACCTAACCACTGAACGTCTTTTTGAATCGAGTTGATATATTCAACATCTTCTTTTACTGGATTCGTATCATCAAAACGTAAATTACATTTACCTTGATAATCTTGTGCAATACCAAAATTTAAGCAAATTGATTTTGCATGGCCAATATGAAGATAGCCATTAGGTTCAGGAGGGAAACGGGTATGGACACTATTATGTTTCCCGGTAGCCAGATCTTCGTCAATAATTTGACGAATAAAGTTCGTTGGGCGGGCATCTGCCTCATTCATGGTCATTTTTTCCTCAAAGCAAAACGCATATTGACCTACTATAATCCAATAAGCAGGTTTCATAAATACCCTAGCGAAAGAGAGCGCAGAGATATTTATCAAGATAGGGATAAAAAAACGGGAAGTAGACAACACTCCCCGTTTTATCGTCTTATTTAACCATCTCTTTATAGAGGATTAAATATCTATATGATATTTATTTTAATACTTTATAGATTATGGTGTTATTTGCCGTCACTTGGCCGGATGCAATATCACTCACTTTATCAAAGTCATCGATATTACTGATGATAACCGGACTTATCATTGATTTAGCATTAGTGTTTAAATACTCAAGATCTAGCTCTAAGATAGGCTGGCCGAGTTTAACCTCTGTACCTTCTTCAACCAGACGTTTAAAGCCTTTTCCTCCTAATGCGACCGTATCAATCCCCATATGGACGATAATCTCAACACCGTTATCCGTTTCAATGCAAAATGCGTGGTTAGTATCAAAGATTTTTACTACCGTACCGGCAGCAGGTGCCATCACAATATTTGATGTGGGTTTAATAGCAAGACCATCTCCCACGACACCGCTTGAGAAAGCTTCATCAGGCACATCTTTTAATGCAACCACTTCACCATCAAATGGCGCGACCATTTCAAGAATGACTTTGGCATCATTATTAGTCTGTTTTTCTGATGTTTTTTCTGTCGATACCGCGTTATCTGTATGTCTACCAGCATAAGCGGCAACTGGGCCTTGTGCTAATACATCACGCATGGCACTTGCAACAATTTCAGCCCGTGTGCCCACAATCACTTGAACACTCTGTTTATTTAAGCGAATAACCCCTGAAGCACCTAGGTGTTTTGCGTAAGCATCGTTGACTACACTGGCATCTTTTACATTTAAACGTAAACGAGTAATACAAGCATCAATACCAGTTAAGTTATCTGAGCCACCAACTGCAGCGATATATTGACGTGCTTCTTGTTGCACTGCTTCTTTGCTATTAGTGGGGACGGCTTTGATATCTTCATCATAGCCGTCTGCGGTTTCATCCCCCGCCACTTCATCTTCACGACCCGGTGTTTTCAGGTTAAATTTAGTAATAGTGAAACGGAAAATACCATAGTAAATGAAGAAGAATGCGATACCTTGCACAATCAACATATACCATTTAACCGCCAGAGGGTTGCGTGAAGATAAGAACATATCCACAAGGCCCGCACTAAAGCCAAAGCCTGAAATCCACTCCATACTTGCGGCAATATAAACAGAAATCGCCATTAAGAATGCGTGAATAACATAAAGCACTGGAGCAACAAACATAAAGGAGAATTCAAGCGGTTCAGTGATCCCCGTAAAGAATGCCGCAAATGCCCCAGCCATCATGATACCGGCAACTTTTGCTTTATGCTCTTTGCGCGCACAATGATAAATAGCCAGTGCTGCCCCTGGTAAACCAAACATCATAACTGGGAAGAAACCTGCTTGATAACGTCCTGTCACACCGACCGTTGCCAAGCCCGCATCAATCGCTTGCTGACCAGCAAGGAAGTTAGGAATATCATTAATACCCGCCACATCAAACCAGAACACAGAGTTCAGCGCATGGTGTAAACCAACAGGAATTAATAGGCGGTTAAAGAAAGCATAAATACCGGCGCCCAAAGCCCCCATATCTTTAATGCTTTCACCAAAGCTCACTAAGCCACCGTAAATTACCGGCCAGATATACATTAGAATAAAGGCGACGATAATCATCAAGAATGACGTGAGGATCGGCACTAAGCGACGACCACTAAAAAATGATAATGCACGAGGTAATTCGACACTGCTAAAGCGGTTATACAGCTCAGCTGAAAGTACCCCAACCAGAATACCGACAAACTGGTTGTTTATTTTACCAAAAGCCACAGGCACTTCTGCAAGTGGTAGACCTTTGATCATCGATACCGCAGCAGGTGAACAAAGTGTAGTCACCACTAAAAAGCCGACAAAGCCAGTTAAGGCCGCCGCCCCGTCTTTGTCTTTTGACATACCATAAGCAACACCTATCGCAAACAATACTGACATATTATCGATAATGGCAGCACCTGATTTGATCAGTAAAGCAGCTAGCGCATTATCGTTTCCCCAGCCTACCGGATCAATCCAGTAGCCTATTCCCATCAGAATTGCTGCAGCAGGCAATGTCGCAACGGGCACCATCAATGCCCGTCCTATCTTTTGCAGATAACTTAAAATATTCACACACTCCCCCTTGGATAACCCCTATTTGGGATCTTATTTATACTCATTTATATTTATTGATGAGTTAATTATTTAATTCCATTTTTAGTCTAAAAAAATTATTTTGTATCGCAAATTAATTAGTGCTAATTTGTGATTAAAGTCACCTATATAGGATATTTTTTAGCTTAAATGCTGGCTAAGTCAGAAAGCTTATTTTATGATTAAAAATATCTTTTGAAGGATTGATGTCTTCATTGACTAAAAATGAAAAGCAATTCGTGTTATAGATGAGTCACTGATAATCACGCATTGAAATAGTATGTAACTTGATTGTCAGATTTGTCTTTTTTCTATGAGGTTATTATGAGGTTAATCCCCCTATCCACGGCACAGCAAGTGGGAAAATGGTCGGCTAATTATATCGTTGAGAAAATTAACGCATTTGCGCCAAGCGCCGATCGTCCTTTTGTTCTTGGTTTACCTACTGGTGGTACGCCATTAGCAACGTACAAAGCGCTAATTGAACTACATCGTGCAGGTAAAGTAAGTTTCCAGCATGTTGTCACCTTCAATATGGACGAATATGTTGGCATTCCAGCAGATCACCCACAAAGTTATCGTACTTTTATGTATGAGAACTTTTTTAATCATATTGATATTAAAGATGAAAATATCAATTTATTAAACGGTAATGCAACAGATCCACAAGCAGAATGTGCACGTTATGAGGCGAAAATAAAGTCTTATGGCAAAATCAATCTGTTTATGGGAGGTGTTGGTAATGATGGTCATATCGCTTTTAATGAACCCGCCTCATCACTCGCTTCTCGTACACGGATGAAAACACTGACTGAAGATACTCGTCTCGCTAATTCACGATTCTTCGACAACGATATCAATAAAGTGCCTAAATATGCGCTAACTGTCGGTGTAGGGACATTATTAGATGCAGAAGAGTTAATGATTTTAGCGACTGGCATCAATAAGGCTCAAGCAGTACAGGTGGCAACAGAAGGTGCTGTTAATCATCTATGGACTATCTCTTGCGTGCAATTACACCCTAAAGCAATTTTAGTCTGTGATGATCCGGCGACAATGGAACTGCGTGTGAAAACACTGCGTTATTTTCAACAAATTGAAGCGCAAGAGCGCCAGCAATACCAAGATTAAGTTTAGTAAATTAAGTACCTACGATAAGTAGTGGAAAACTAAGCTCTCTTACTTATCAGCCAGAATTTGCTGGCTGATATCGGTTTTTTAGATTGACTTCCCTTATATTAGGAGACAAAGGTATGTTTGCCTTAACAAATGCTGTTATTTATACAGGTTATGACCGTTTAGAAGATCACGCCATTATTATTAACGGGTCACGTATTGAGCAGGTTTGCCCACAGGATCAACTACCAAAAGATATAGCCACTCGTGATATGCAAGGTGCGATTGTCTCCCCCGGTTTTATTGATTTACAAGTCAATGGCTGTGGCGGTGTACAATTTAATGACACCGCGGAAAATGTCACAGTAAAAACGCTAGAGATTATGCAAAAAGCCAATGAACGCTTAGGCTGTACTAGCTATTTACCAACATTAATTACCTGTTCTGATGAATTGATGAAAATAGGCATTGAAGCAACTCGTGCTTATATGCAAAAACACCAAAATAAAGTGTTGGGATTACATTTAGAAGGCCCTTATATCAATATCATTAAAAAAGGGACACATGATCCTCAATTTATTCGTCAACCAAGTGCACAGATGATTGACTATTTGTGTGATAACGCTGATGTCATCGCTAAAATTACACTCGCACCAGAAATGGTCGATGAAAAATATGTTCGTCAATTAATCACAGCAGGTATTGTTGTTTCTGCAGGCCACTCAAATGCCACCTATGAAGAAGCGCGTAAAGGCTTTCGTAACGGTATTTCATTGTCGACTCACCTTTATAATGCAATGCCTTATATTTCAGGTCGTGGCCCGGGTCTTGTAGGGGCAATTTATGATACCCCTGAGGTTTACGCAGGGATCATTGCCGATGGTTTACATGTTTCATGGGCAAATATCCGTAACAGTAAGCGCTTAAAAGGTGAAAAACTGTTATTAGTGACAGATGCGACAGCTCCTGCGGGGCTTGATCCAAATAAAAATGAGATGGATAGCTTCGTTTTTGCTGGAAAAACGATATATTATCGCAATGGGCTGTGTGTGGATGCGGACGGTACATTAAGTGGTTCATCACTCACGATGATTGACGCTATTAAAAATAGTGTACTTCATGTTGGTATTCCATTAGATGAAACATTGCGTATGGCAACACTTTACCCTGCCCGTGCGATTGGTGCAGATAACGAACTCGGTACAATTGAAGCAGGTAAAATAGCAAATATTGCTTCTTTTGATAAGGACTTCAACCTTTGCACAACATTTGTCAATGGTATTGAAATAACAGATAACTAATGGATGTAAATGCTGATGAGTCACAACAACACTGAAACGCAAATTGGCAATATCGATCTTGTTAAGCAACTTAACAGTGCGATTGTATATCGGCTCATTGATCAACACGGGCCGATTTCTCGTATTCAAATCGCCGAGCAGAGCCAACTCGCCCCTGCCAGTGTCACTAAAATTACTCGTCAGCTTCTTGAACGTGGCTTGATTAAAGAAGTTGATCAACAGGCTTCAACCGGAGGTCGTCGCGCAATATCCATTGTTGTGGAACATCGCCGTTTTAATACCGTCAGCGTCCGATTAGGACGCAATGATGCCACTGTTGCTCTTTATGATCTCAGTGGTAAAGCCTTAGTAGAGCAACACTACCCTTTAGAACAAAGCACCCAACAAGAAGTTGAAACCTTGCTTATTAATGCTATTGATGATTTTATTAAACAAAATCAACGTCGTATTAATGAGCTTATTTCAATTTCAATTATCTTGCCCGGGTTAGTTGATCCTAATAAAGGCATTGTCCACTATATGCCTCATATGAAGGTAAATAACTGGGCACTCGTTGATAACTTAGAAAAACACTTTGATCTGCCTTGCTATGCGGGCCATGATATTCGGAGTCTCGCCTTAGCAGAAAACTATTTTGGTGCCACCAGAGATTGTGAAGATTCTATCTTGGTTCGTATTCATCGTGGCGCAGGGGCTGGTGTTATTATCAACAACAAAATTTTGCTCAACCAGCGTGGTAATCTTGGTGAAATTGGTCATATCCAAATAGATCCATTAGGAGAGCGTTGCCACTGTGGTAACTTTGGTTGTTTAGAGACTATTGCGTCCAATAGCGCAATAGAAGCTAAAGTCCGCTACCAACTTGAACAAGGCTATCCCAGCCAGCATTTATCTGCAACACAATGCCAAATTCAAGATATATGCGATGCAGCGGTAAAAAACGATCCCCTCGCTGTTGAAACCATTAAACAAGTGGGTCTTCATCTAGGTAAAGCTATCGCCATTGCAATTAACCTATTTAACCCACAAAAAGTAGTTCTGGCAGGAGAAGTGACCGAAGCGGCTGAAATATTACTACCGTCGATCCAAAGTTGCATTAATACCCAAGTATTAAAAGAGTTTAGAGAAGCGCTTCCTGTTGTTATCTCCGAACTTGATCATCGCTCAGCCATTGGGGCATTTGCACTTACCAAGCGAGCAATGCTTAATGGAGAGTTACTACAATATTTATTCGACAAATAATCTTTTTGTTACAATAAAACGGATTTTTAAATGAAGGCTGTTATTTATCTCAATTAAGATTAATTTTAGGATAAATTTCAACCAGTCATCTTTGTTTAAAAAACAACGTGCAGCTAAAATAACTGTGCGTTGTTTTATTATGTCACCACCACACCGCAATATCCCCTTCCCTGTGCTATCAAATTATCACCTATTAGGCTGTTTTTTCTTTTTATTCAGACAATCTGTTGTTATTTACTTAGTAAGATTTTTCATCAACAAGGTTGTTTTTTGGATCTTTTTTCGACAAAATGATTAACCAGCGAGCAAACGAACACTTTTCTCGAAAATTAATGCAAAAAGCAGTTGACGGATTTGTCTGTAATACGCATAATGCGCCCCGCAACGCCGACGAAGGTTATGCAAAAAAAGATGGCTATGTAGCTCAGCTGGTTAGAGCACAACACTCATAATGTTGGGGTCACAGGTTCGAATCCCGTCATAGCCACCATATTTTTTGCGGGAGTGGCGAAATTGGTAGACGCACCAGATTTAGGTTCTGGCGCCGCAAGGTGTGCGAGTTCAAGTCTCGCCTCCCGCACCATTTTAACCGTCGTCAATTTATCAGGTGGGGTATCGCCAAGCGGTAAGGCACCAGGTTTTGATCCTGGCATACCCTGGTTCGAATCCAGGTACCCCAGCCATTTTCCTGATAGATAATATGCGTGTTGACAATTGAATTAGCGGATGGGGTATCGCCAAGCGGTAAGGCACCAGGTTTTGATCCTGGCATTCCCAGGTTCGAATCCTGGTACCCCAGCCATATTTCTGCTAAATTCAATAAATAGTGAGAAATTATCTCCTATTGGCTATGTAGCTCAGCTGGTTAGAGCACAACACTCATAATGTTGGGGTCACAGGTTCGAATCCCGTCATAGCCACCATTTTGGGGTATCGCCAAGCGGTAAGGCACCAGGTTTTGATCCTGGCATGCCCTGGTTCGAATCCAGGTACCCCAGCCATATTCTGAAAGAGAGACTCGTTAAACGAGTCTTTTTTTCTCAAAGGTTGTTGCGGGAGTGGCGAAATTGGTAGACGCACCAGATTTAGGTTCTGGCGCCGCAAGGTGTGCGAGTTCAAGTCTCGCCTCCCGCACCATTGATTAATAGTGTCAAACACTAAATAAAATCAACAAACAAGACTCGCTATGGCGGGTCTTTTTTGTTTTTAGCCTTAAATATCCCCTCTCTCTCACCCTTTATCAACACGCTGACGCCTTGTCTATTTCCTCATTACTCTCATACTTATCATTGTTTGCTCGATAATCTACATAAACTCATCGTAACGCTATTTTTTGATCAAGCTGTACATATATTCATACCAATACTATACTCCCCCATAGTATAATTAAGGATTATATATGCCACACTCACCAGCAGAAAAAAAAGCCGCGTTAACCCGTGTAAGAAAAATCAAAGGGCAAATTTTGGCATTAGAAACCGCCCTTGAAAACGAAAATGAATGCGGTCAAGTTTTACAGCAAATTGCTGCCATTCGGGGTGCTATCAATGGCCTGATGGCGGGCGTACTCGAAAGTCATTTACGTGAAGGTCTAATGGATGCCGTCGCTTCTCCTGAAGATCAAAAAAACTCCGTTGATGATGCAATCTCACTAATACGCACTTACCTGCGCTAATAACAACAAGGATATCATTATGAAATCTCGTGCTGCGGTCGCCTTTGGACCAGGAGAGCCTTTAAAAATTGTTGAAGTTGATGTGATGCCACCTCAAGCAGGTGAGGTATTGATTAAAATTAGTCACACTGGCGTATGCCATACTGATGCCTTTACCCTTTCAGGTGATGATCCTGAGGGTGTTTTCCCGGCCATTTTAGGTCATGAAGGCGCGGGGGTGGTGGTTGAAGTAGGTGAAGGCGTCACCAGTGTCAAACCGGGTGATCACGTGATCCCTCTCTATACAGCAGAATGTGGCGAATGCCTATTTTGTAAATCAGGCAAAACGAATCTCTGTGTAGCAGTAAGAGCAACCCAAGGTAAAGGCTTAATGCCTGATGGCACAACGCGCTTTTCCTATAATGGACAACCTATTTATCACTATATGGGTTGCTCTACCTTTAGTGAGTATACGGTAGTAGCTGAAGTATCACTCGCTAAAATCAATCCACAAGCCAACCATGAAGAAGTCTGCTTACTCGGTTGTGGCGTGACAACAGGTATTGGTGCTGTACATAATACGGCAAAAGTACAACAAGGTGACTCGGTGGCTGTATTTGGTTTAGGTGGCATTGGTCTTGCTGTACTGCAAGGCGCTAGACAAGCCAAAGCAGGCCGTATTTTTGCGATTGATACTAATCCTGAAAAATTTGCATTAGCACGCCAATTTGGTGCCACAGACTGTTTAAATCCCAATGATTATGACAAACCTATTCAAGAAGTACTGGTTGAAATGACTCAGTGGGGCGTTGATCATACTTTTGAGTGTATTGGTAACGTCAATGTGATGAGAGCCGCTCTAGAGAGTGCTCACCGTGGTTGGGGGCAATCTATCATTATTGGTGTTGCGGGGGCAGGACAAGAGATCTCAACACGCCCTTTCCAACTCGTCACAGGTCGTTCATGGAAAGGGACTGCATTTGGCGGAGTAAAAGGTCGTAGCCAACTACCCAATATGGTTGAAGATGCAATGAATGGGAAAATCGAACTCAAACCTTTTGTGACCCACACTTTACCTCTTGAAAAAATAAATGAAGCCTTTGATTTAATGCATGAAGGTAAATCAATTAGAACTGTTATTCATTTCGATTAATCACTCTCAGGCCTATTATCAAATAGGTCTGACTTTGTTGTTAAGGAGTCAAAATGAACAACATTGAACGCCATGCCTGTTTTGGCGGTTGGCAAGAGGTTTATCAACACACCTCTACCACCCTCAATTGTGAGATGAAATTTGCTATCTATCTCCCGCCTATGGAAGATAGGCAAAAATATCCGGTTTTATATTGGTTATCAGGATTAACTTGTAATGAACAAAACTTCATTACTAAAGCTGGAGCACAGCAATATGCTGCGCAACACGGTGTTATTTTAGTGGTACCTGATACTAGCCCTCGTGGTGAAAATGTGGCTGATGATAGTGCTTATGATTTAGGACAAGGTGCTAGTTTTTATCTGAATGCCACACAAGCACCTTGGAATAGTCATTATAAAATGTATGACTACATTGTTAATGAACTCCCTAAATTGATTGAGACACATTTTCCTGCCAATGAGCGACGTGCTATTAGTGGACATTCAATGGGGGGACATGGTGCATTGATGATTGGTTTGCGTAATTTGTCTCGCTATTGCAGTATTTCAGCGTTTTCACCCATTGTTGCACCAACCCAAGTCCCTTGGGGACAAAAAGCCTTCAGCGCTTATTTAGGCGACGATATGGCACAATGGCAACAATATGACACGATTGAATTACTGAATAAAACACCACAGACAGTACCCATACGAGTGGATGTCGGTCTTGATGATCCTTTTTACCAACAGCAACTACAGCCAGAACGTTTAGCACAAGTGTGTGATAAAAAACAGTTTGCATGCTGTTTAAATTTACATCAAGGCTATGACCACAGTTACTATTTTGTCGCGAGTTTTATCGGTGAACATATAGCCTTTCATGCTAAGCACTTAAAGGCTTAAACCTAATGCGATGATCGATGAATACAATTCAGATCATCGCATTGCTCATCATTTAATCCCTAAAGCATAACGTAACGCGGCTTCTTTCGCTTTTCCTGCATGCTGCGCCGCTAATAACCCGATATTTCTGGCTAATTTTAAACCTGGTAATTGATGGCTAAAAGCGTGGTAAAAGAGATCCATTCCTGCTTGCATCAGCATATTATCAGGCATACGACGGCGCTGATATTTTTTTAACAATGCCATTGAATGCCAAGGTTCAAAATGCTGTTTCGCTTGCGCCACTAAATTAAGCAAGCAATCCACATCACGATAACCGAGGTTAACCCCCTGTCCTGCTAATGGATTAATAGTATGTGCCGCATCCCCCACTAAAATCACACCATTATCAACATAACGACTAGCATGCTGACGAGTTAATGGAAAAGAGCCTGCTGCAATAGGTGTCACTTTGCCTAAGCGTTCAGGGAAAGCATGTTCGATTTCTTTTTCTAACTGTGCCATTGGCATCGTTTGTAGTTTTCTAATTCTCTGCGGAGAATCATACCAAACTAAGCAAGCCCAATTATCAAACAAAGGCAAATAAGCCCGTGGCCCTGAAGGGTAAAAGCGTTGCCATGTACCCTTTTCTGGTGGCAATTGCGTTTTCACGGTGATTAACATACAGGATTGACGATACTGCCAACCATTACTGCCAATCCCTGCCATTTGACGTACTTGCGAATTAGCCCCATCGGCCCCTACAACTAACTGAGTGGTGATTTCCTGACCATCAGCAAGCGTGACTTGCCATTTATTATCTAAGTATTTCATGTTACTTAGACTATTTGGGCATAATAAAGTGATATTGCTATAACGTTCTGCTTCTTGCCACAATGCCAATTGCAAAATGCGATTTTCAACCATATAACCTAATTCAGGTAAACCAAGACTTTTGGCATCAAAAATAACATGGGCATTATCTTCTTCCCATGTTTCGAGGGTTAGGTATGGCGCACTGCGCATCGCTAAAACATGTTGCCATGCACCTAGCTGTTTTAATAAACTAACGGACGCGCAGCTGATCGCAGAAATACGAATATCAGGATGAGATGAGGCATCAAAAGGTGCTGGAGATTGCCGTTCTACCATTGCAACACGCAACCCTTCTTGCGCCAGCCCAATGGCAACGGCTGCGCCAATCATGCCACCACCGGCAATGACTGCATCAAAATCGTTTTTTACATTTCTCATCATTGTTATGCCATAACTCATTGCTTTAAAAATAATAGGTAAGCGCTATATCAGTTTATTAGAAATAAGCAAAACTGAACGCCAGAAAGAATTAGCGCCGACTGACTCTAGTCACTGACCACACAAATGACTACAATAACCGCCTTATTGGCTTATTACACGCAACGTTTTTCAGTGATTAGCTATTATCTCACTGTAAATACCGGATTTATACAATGTCGACGATAAAAAAACTGTACATTAAAACTTGGGGCTGCCAGATGAATGAGTACGATTCATCTAAAATGGCAGACCTACTCGAAAGCACCCACGGTTATCAGTTAACCGATGTCGCCGAAGATGCGGACATTCTACTGCTAAATACCTGTTCTATCCGTGAGAAAGCACAAGAAAAAGTCTTTCATCAGTTAGGACGTTGGAAAAATTTTAAAGATAATAAACCTGATATTATCATCGGCGTTGGTGGTTGTGTTGCCTCTCAAGAAGGTGAATACATTCGTCAACGTGCGCAGTGTGTCGATATTATCTTCGGACCACAAACCTTACACCGCTTACCAGAAATGATTAATCAGGTAAAAGGCACCAAAAGCCCAGTGGTCGATATCAGTTTCCCTGAAATTGAAAAATTTGACCGTCTACCTGAACCTCGTGCTGAAGGCCCTTCTGCATTTGTTTCTATCATGGAAGGCTGTAATAAATACTGCTCATTTTGTGTAGTGCCTTATACGCGTGGTGAAGAAGTCAGTCGCCCTTGTGATGATATTCTATTTGAAATCGCACAACTGGCCGCTCAAGGGGTACGTGAAGTTAATCTATTAGGTCAAAACGTCAATGCTTATCGTGGTGAAACCTTTGACGGGCAAATCTGTAGCTTTGCAGAATTACTGCGCCTAGTGGCAGCGATTGATGGTATTGATCGTATTCGTTTTACTACCAGCCACCCTATTGAGTTTACTGACGATATTATTGCGGTTTATGAAGATACCCCTGAATTGGTTAGCTTCTTACACTTACCAGTACAAAGCGGATCAGATCGTATTTTAACCTTAATGAAGCGTAATCATACAGCTCTTGAATATAAGAGCATTATTCGTAAATTACGCAAAGCACGCCCTGATATTCTGATAAGCTCAGACTTTATCATTGGTTTCCCAGGTGAAACGCAAGATGATTTCGAAAAAACCATGAAATTAATTGCGGATGTAAACTTTGATATGAGCTTTAGCTTTATCTATTCAGCCCGTCCAGGAACCCCTGCGGCTGATTTACCTGATGATGTGAGTGAAGAAGAGAAGAAACAGCGTTTATATCTGTTACAACAGCGCATTAATCAGCAAGCAATGAACTACAGCCGTGCCATGCTTAACAGCGTACAACGTATTCTTGTAGAAGGCCCTTCACGTAAAAATGTGATGGAACTTTCAGGTCGTACCGAAAATAACCGCGTGGTTAACTTCGAAGGTACACCGGATATGATTGGTAAATTCGTTGATGTCGAAATTGTTGACGTTTACGCTAACTCATTGCGTGGTAAAGTGGTCAGAACGGAAGATCAAATGGATTTACGTATCCATGAATCACCAGAATCCGTTATTGCCCGTACTCGTAAAGAAGATGAATTAGGTGTAGGTGTTTACCAACCTTAATTGATCAGACTTAACAAAAGGATACTCAGTGACAGTAATAGCCCATACACAGGTAGCGACCCAAGAGATTTTCTTAGAGCCCGCAGATAATGACCGTTTAATGAGTTTATGTGGCCCATTTGACGACAATATTAAGCAACTTGAACGCCGTTTAGGTATCGAGATCAATCACCGTGATAACCGTTTTAAACTAACGGGTAAATCACTGAATGTGAATGCAGCTGCAGGAATTTTGCGACATCTGTATGTGGAAACCTCACCCATTAAAGGTGTGATACCCGACATCGACCCTGAGCAAATTCACCTTGCCATCAAAGAGAGCCGAGTGCTTGAGCAAAGTGATGAGCATGTGCCTGAATTTGGGAAATCGACCAATATTCGCACTAAACGCGGCGTGATAAAACCACGTACGCCTAACCAAGCGCAATATATTGCCAATATCCAAACTCACGATATTACTTTTGGTATCGGGCCTGCAGGTACAGGGAAAACCTATCTGGCTGTTGCTGCCGCTGTCGATGCCCTTGAGCGTCAAGAAGTACGCCGTATTTTACTGACTCGCCCTGCGGTAGAGGCGGGTGAAAAGCTCGGTTTTTTACCCGGCGATTTAAGCCAAAAAGTCGATCCGTATTTACGACCACTTTATGATGCGTTATTCGAGATGTTGGGTTTTGAAAAAGTTGAGAAACTGATAGAGCGTAATGTGATTGAAGTGGCCCCTTTAGCTTATATGCGAGGTCGTACACTCAATGACGCATTTATTATTCTCGATGAAAGTCAAAACACCACAATCGAACAGATGAAGATGTTTTTAACGCGTATCGGTTTTAACTCTAAAGCGGTCATCACAGGTGATATCACGCAAATCGACCTTCCTCGAGGCCATAAATCCGGATTGCGTCATGCCATAGAAGTGCTATCTAATGTCGATGATTTAAGCTTTAACTTCTTCCATAGTGAAGACGTGGTTCGCCATCCTGTGGTTGCTAAGATTGTTGTCGCATATGAAGCTTGGGAAGTTGAAGATCAAAAACGCCGCCAAGCAATTAAAGCAGAAAAAGAGAGACTGCAGAGAGAAAATCATGAGTGAAGTGATT
The DNA here is from genome assembly GCF_963894685.1 of Proteus sp. G3927. NCBI lineage: Bacteria > Pseudomonadati > Pseudomonadota > Gammaproteobacteria > Enterobacterales > Morganellaceae > Proteus > Proteus sp. G3927. Next base: position 263,302 of record NZ_CAWQGX010000028.1, read on the forward strand.
CTTGATTTACAAGTTGCCACTGAAAATACACAAGGGCTTCCGAGTGAAGCCCAATTTATCACTTGGCTGGAAGCCGTACTACCGCAATTTCAGCCTATTAGTGAAGTGACTATCCGTATCGTTGATGAAGCGGAAAGCCATGAGTTAAACCTAACTTATCGTGGAAAAGATAGGCCAACTAATGTACTTTCTTTTCCTTTTGAAGCACCGCCTGAAGTGGAATTACCTTTACTGGGTGATTTAATTATCTGTCGTCAGGTCGTTGAAAAAGAAGCCGATGAGCAAAATAAAACTGTTGAAGAGCACTGGGCACACATGGTTATCCATGGTTGTCTGCACCTTTTAGGCTATGATCATATTGAAGATGATGAAGCTGAAGAAATGGAAGGTTTAGAGACAGAAATCTTACAAAAATTAGGTTATGAAGATCCCTATTTGATTGAAAAAGAGTAACAGTTCTCTTTATTTTATGATAAATACTATATCTAATAACCATTCAATGAGGAAAAATAGTTAAAACGCCATGAGCGACGACCAATCTTCGAGTAACGATAACCCTGGTCCTAAAAAGGGGTTTCTCACATTGCTTAATCAGTTATTCCACGGTGAACCTAAAAATCGTGATGATCTGATGGAGCTTATCCGCGATTCTGAACAGAAAGAATTAATCGATCCTGATACCCGTGATATGTTAGAGGGGGTAATGGATATCGCTGAGCAGCGTGTACGGGATATTATGATCCCCCGCTCGCAAATCGTCACATTAAAACGCAATCAAACCCTTGATGAGTGCCTTGATGTGATTATTGATTCAGCGCACTCTCGCTTTCCTGTCATCAGTGAAGACAAAGATCATATTGAAGGCTTATTAATGGCAAAAGATTTATTGCCATTTATGCGTACTGGTGCTGAGCCATTTAGTATAGACAAAGTTTTACGTTCTGCTGTCGTTGTACCAGAAAGTAAACGCGTTGACCGCTTACTAAAAGAGTTCCGTTCGCAACGCTATCATATGGCTATTGTCATTGATGAATTTGGTGGTGTTTCTGGTTTGGTCACGATTGAAGATATTCTTGAACTTATCGTCGGCGAAATTGAAGATGAGTATGATGATGAGGATGATATTGATATTCGTCCATTAAGTCGCCATACCTACTCAGTGAGAGCATTAACCCAAATAGAAGATTTTAATGAGGCATTTGGTACTCACTTTAGTGATGAAGAAGTCGATACGATTGGTGGTTTAGTTATGCAAGCCTTCGGTCATCTTCCTGCTAGAGGTGAAACTATTACCATTGATAATTACCAATTTAAAGTTGTTATGGCAGATAGCCGTAAAATTATTCAGGTTTATGTGCACATTCCTGACGATGCGCCTGTACCTGAACTAGGTAATGATGTGTAGGATATTAATGAATAATTTCTCTTTATTAAACCGCCAGTGGGTTCGCACCCTACTGGCGGTTTTTTTCGGTGCCAGTGGCACACTCGCGTTTTCTCCCTTTGATTTCTGGCCTGCAGCGTTAATTTCTTTATCAGGTTTGCTACTGATAATAACGCAACGAACCACACGACAAGGGGTATGGCTTGGTTTTGCCTGGGGATTTGGATTATTTGGTAGTGGTGTAAACTGGGTATATGTCAGCATTGCTGATTTTGGGGGAATGCCATTTGCTATCAATATTTTCTTAGTCATATTGTTAGCCCTTTACCTATCGCTTTATACCGCCCTATTTGCCGGATTATTAAACAAGTTCTTTCCTAAACCTACCTTTTGGCGTTTTGTCTTTGCGGCTCCCGCTGTATGGCAACTCACTGAATTTTTAAGAGGCTGGGTGTTATCAGGGTTTCCGTGGTTACAATTTGGTTATAGCCAAATTGATGGCCCATTAAAAGGTATTGCACCTATTTTTGGTGTCACCATGATAACCTTTTTGCTGACCATAATTAGTGGACTTATTGCTGTCGCTATCTATCGTAAATCACTATATAGTGCGGTGATCGGAGCAATATTATTACTCTTACCTATCAGCTTTAAATCTTATCAATGGTATCAACCTTTAACTGATGAAACGCAAGAAATTGCCTTAGTTCAAGGCAATATCGCGCAATCATTAAAATGGCAACCCGGTACTTTAGAAAGTACGTTAAACACCTATCTCACCCTAAGTCGCCCTTTTATGGGTAAAGCAAACTTAATTATTTGGCCTGAGTCAGCTATCCCTGATGTTGAAATTCAGCAACAAGGCTTTTTAGCGCAATTGGATAAACAATTAAGAGCACAAGACACGCATCTAATGACAGGAATTATTGATGCGCGTCCTACCTTAGAAGGCTATCGTTTTTATAATAGTGTTATTACATTAGGTGAGCACTATGCTTACCAATATCCGGCAACAGATCGCTATAACAAACATCATCTTGTGCCTTTCGGTGAGTATGTCCCTTTAGAGTCTTTATTGCGCCCATTAGCGCCATTTTTTAATTTACCTATGTCATCATTAAGCCAAGGTGAATATATACAACCTCAACTGACGGTAAATGATGCCAAAATAACCGCCGCCATCTGTTATGAAATTATTCTTGGAGAACAAGTTCGCGCTAACTTTAAGCCGGATACACGTTTCTTATTAACTATTTCAAATGATGCTTGGTTTGGTAATTCAATTGGTCCATGGCAACATTTTCAAATGGCTAGAATGCGTTCATTAGAGTTAGGACGGCCATTATTACGTTCAACTAATAACGGCATTACCGCCTTTATTGCTGCTAATGGTGATGTTATTGCCCAGCTTCCACAATTTGAAGCAGGTGCATTAGCTGAAAAAATGACACCCACGACAGGATCAACACCTTATTATAAAATGGGGAGTTATCCAGTGTGGATTTTAGCAGGGGTGTTTTTAATTCTTGCTTTTATTAAGCGTCGTTCTTAATGTTAAATAAAGCCCTACTCAATTAATCTTAAAACAATTAATTAAGTAAGGGCTTTTCTAATAAAAGGACTTTTCAATGATCCATTACCCTGAATATATTCTTGATATTATTTGGCAAAGAGCGAAAAAAATATCTGCCGATAATGAAACAAAAGGATTTCGTAAAGATAAAGAAACTAAATGGATCAAGCGCCAAATGTTTAATCAACAAAATGAATTTGGCTGGGTATTATCAAAACAGCCTAGTTCGATTCATCAACTTATTGAAGATGAAACAATTGTGCCTTTACATTGGCAAACAGCGAGAGCCTATGAGCAAAAACAAGAAGCAAGCTCTAAACATCTCAATATGATCCCACTTGACCCACCAGCACTATCGCGACTCATTCAATCACCAACAGATGTTTTACCTTATTGGCAACATGCCCATCAGATTTCCAGCGATAATGAAGAAAAAGGTTTTCGTAAAGATTATTACGGTCGTATTATCCAGAAAAATGCGTTTGGAGATAAACAACATCAATATGGTTGGACATTAGCTCAATTAACACCAGCCAATAAGAATAATCAAATCGTTATTCCTATTAATATTGTACCAATACATATTAATACCTCAAAACGCACTTACAATGAAAAGGAATTAATTGTTCAAGGTAGCCAAGAAGCAAAAATAAAACGCAGACGTAAAAAACTTGTCTATGAGATAATCGATTTTATTGTCAGCCTACCTGGCATTATTTTTTCTTCATTTAAACTCTGATAAACAAGTTAAATTGAAGCCCACCATAACCTAAGTTTTAATCCCCAAGAGGATGTCCAGCCACTTGTAAAGTGCACCATTTCACCTTTATAGAGAATAACAAAAGAAGGTGTAGCACTTATCCCCCAACGTTGAGAAATAGCCCCTCTATCATCATTAATAACCGGAAAAACTAGTTGCTTGGAGTTAATGCCACGTATTATTTTGGCATCATCACCAGAGCGGATAACTACAGACGTAACATTATAACCCTGTTGTGCTAAATCATTTACCGTCGGTGTAGTTAACTTACAAATGCCACACCAACTCGCCCAAAAATAGATCAGTAATGGTTTCTCTTGGCTAAGGGCAATCAATGAGACTGGTTTATCATCAACTGTATAAAGCGTAGATAAATCAGTAAGTTCTGGTGGCGTTGGTTGACGCCACCAGTCCATAGCAAATGAAATAGCCACAAAAATAAGGGCGAGAATAATTAATTCTTTACCCCATTTTCGTAAACGATTTGCCATTATTTTTTCACTTTCGCCAGTTGTTCTTTCACAATAATTTCTAACTGATCATAATCAACAGCACCCGGTAAAATAGTATCACCAATTACCGTCGCTGGCGTACCTTGAATACCCAGTTTACGAGAAAGCTCTAAGTTATTTTGCAACGTTTTTAAGCTGTCATCAGTTAACTTAATTTTGCTAGTATTAGTGCTCTTCATTGCATCTTCAATACTTGCATTATCTAGCATCGTTTTCTTCTGCATCAAACGTTGATGAAGTGCTAAGAATGCTTTTGGATCTTCTTTCCAGACAGAAAGCACCGCCTGAGAGGCTTTAGCAGAGCTTTCACCTTTAAATGGTAATGGTTTAATGATAACCGCCACATCAGGGTATTGTTCGGTGATCTTTTCTAATAATGGGTCAAAGCGTTTGCAATACGGGCAGTTATAATCAGTGAACGACACTAACACTAACTTAGCATCTTTAGCGCCAATACGTGGACTTGCCGCATCGTTGTATAATGCATCATGTTCAGAGGCCAATGCTTGACGGAACTGTGCTTGTTGCTCATCTGCCTTCTTAGTTTGCAATGCCATGATAGCTTCTTCCAAAATCTCAGGATTACTCACTAAAGTATCACGAACTAATGCACGTACTTCTTTTTCTTGAGCTGCATTCAAGGCAGCGGCTTGAACATTTGCACCAAAAAGTAACGAAGAGATAACCAGTACAGAAAGTGTTTTTTTCATTATTGGGCTCCTTTAGCCTCTGAAAGAATAGTTAACATTAGATCTTTATTTAAAAGAGGCGGTAGGATCTCCCCCTCCTTGTTACATGGTCCATAAATCTGGTTAAACGGCACGGCGACTTGACCGCGCTGTTTTAAAAATTGGGTGATCTGTTCTGACGGTTTCGTCCAATCCCCTCTTAATGCGACAACATCAGGCTCTGAAAGTGCCTTTTGCACATCATCGCGTAATAATACATTGTATTTATTTGCTTTGCAGGTAACACACCAATCTGCGGTAACATCAATAAACACCCGTTTATTTTCAGCTAACGCTTGATGGATAGCCTCTTCTGAGAGTGGTTGCCAATTCACATGATCTTGCCCCGCCAAGGTCTGAGTATCAGGCTGAGCAATAAATAGATAGCTTGTACCACCTAAAATAAGGGTGATCACCATTGAAGCAAATAGCGTTTTTTTGCCGTAATGTTTAGCAATAGCAAAAAGCAAGATCAGGGCGATAGCCACAAAAATAGCCGCAACAATGCCAATACCAAAATGGGGGATCAATAAAGTGATCAGCCAAATACAAGATAGCAACATCATAAAGCCTAAAACAACTCTTAGGCGATTCATCCATTTACCCGGTTTTGGCAATACTTTGGCAATTGATGGAAACATAGCAACCATGATCCATGGTAAACTCATTCCAAGACCTAATGCGGTGAAAATTAACCATAACTCACTTAATGGTGCTATCAATGCATAAGCAACCGCAGTCCCTAAGAATGGGGCAGAACACGGTGTAGCAAGCAATGTAGCAAAAGCCCCTTCCCAGAAATGTCGACTATAACCTTGACCTCCTGCTGTCGCTATTTTGGTATTCATATCACTTGATAAACGTAATTCAAATAGGCCAAATAAATTAGCGGTAAAAATAGCCGTGATCAGCACCATAAAGCCGATAAACCAAGGGCTTTGAAACTGTATGCCCCAACCTATTGCTTCTTGGCTGTAGCGTAATACGGTCATAAACAGCGCTAAGGCCCAGAATGACACTAAAATTCCCACAACAGAAACAGAAAACTGTTTACGAATAGCCCCTGTATCACGTTTTTCGATATGAAGAATTGAGCCCAATTTCATCGCCAAAACAGGTAACACACAAGGCATTAAATTAAGAATTAAGCCCCCTAACAGCGCAAAGGATAAAATACTCCATAATCCTACCCCCGAGTCAGCAGTAGGCAGAGATGCGCTATCGCCTTGGCCTATAGTGTCATTGACTTGACGTGAATAGCCATCGTCAGTCACAACAAAGGAGAGTGGTTTTCCTGTAATGTCACCCGCAGCGTCTCCCCAATCATCGGTTACATCGACAGTAACAGATAAATGATCACCTTTTGCTGTTAACTGTGGAATGCCATATAGCATTCCTTGTGGTGGATCGAGATAAATATTAGGTTGATGCCAATCACCTTGTTCTCGTTGTAATGAGAGGGTTAATTGACTATTTCGATAATCAGATGAAACAGCAGAAATTAATCCACTTGTCACTGGTACTTTGGCCATGGCTTGATTATATTGCCATTCAAAGTCAGCGGGAGCAGGCTCGTTTAAATCCAGATTTAATGAGTAATCAGTTAAAATACAGACATTACTACAGGTTGAAAGTGTTAATACCCCATTTAAGTTATCGCTATCGACAGATTTTAGTTCAATGGGGAAGACGACTTCTTTATCGTAACCTTGGGTATGAATACCTGCGACATCAAAAGCGGAAGGTGATGGCCAATGCCATATCATATCAGACACAGATTGCGTCCAATTAATTTCAGGTGCTACGCCACCTTCTCCGGGAGAGCGCCAATATGTTTTCCAGCCCGGCGCTAATTGCACCTCAAGCAATATTTTAACATCGCCTGTCGATGACTTGTCAGCCGTAGCCCTAACCTGAGCATGATCATTGTCTGGCATAGTTAGCCAACCTGTATCGGCGGCTAATGAAGATAATGAAAATAGCATCAACATCAATGCTATTAAAAAAGAACGAACCATAGCAACTCCCTAAAAAATCCTCTAACGCTACACATAAAACAACGCCTCAATATAAGACGTATTATTGAGTTAAAGCGCTACTAATCCCTTAGAATACAGTAATGAAGGTGAAGCCTTATTCGTGGAGGTGGGTGATGTTGTTTTTTCTGGCTACGTTGACGAGAAACATAAATGGCAGCCATACCAAATAAAAGTAATACCGCCCAAGTATAAAAAAGCGGTTCAATCGCTAAAGGAGGAATCGATAAGAGTGATTTAGCACTTAATTCGCAGGTTGAAAGTGAATATTTCCCTTCACTTGCATTTTGTTGCTCTGCAATTGGCGTCGAGAATGAGGACTGTGTTTGCGAAACAGCAGATGCTAAGCGCTCACTAATCACATGAGCCCCCATAGAGCGCTGAACAATACAACACAAGATCAGCAATACTGTTATCAACACTAGCCAGCGACCTGACCGCCAATTATGCATAGATTTCCTCATTTGTTGACCTGCTATCTTAACGGTAATCTACAGACAAACAACTCCTTAAGATAAACTTTACAAATTCTTTTCTTTTTTAGATTAACGCCTTTTTCTTCTTTGTTCTTTTTAACCTTTAACTTCTCATGGTTATTACTATAATAATTTTAAATATTGAAAATCACTTCCAAAAAACATTGAACAATTTTTTATTTCATCCTTTTATTGAGAGATAGCTCTCGTATTTGGAATATTGCACTTCCCAACCGTATGTTATTTGTTCTATTTATTAACATTATCAAAACAAATTAAAACAAAAAAGCAACACAAAGCAACACATCAATATCACCACGACAGGAGTTATTATGCGCATGCGTAAACTAGCATTATCATTAATGATTTTAGGGGCTGCAGGAGCTGTGCAAGCAGAAGAACTCACTGGTACCTTAAAAAAAATCAACGATAACGATATTATTATTGTTGGTCATCGTGAATCCTCTGTCCCTTTTTCATACTACGATAATCAACAAAAAGTGGTCGGATACTCTCAAGACTATTCCAACCTAATTGTTGAGGCAGTAAAAGAAAAATTAGGCAAACCTAACCTACAAGTTCGCCTTATCCCTATCACTTCTCAGAATCGAATTCCACTATTACAAAATGGTACATTTGACTTTGAGTGTGGCTCAACGACCAATAATCTCGCTCGCCAACAACAAGCTGATTTCTCGAATACTATTTTTATTGTTGGTACACGTTTACTTGCGAAAAAAGACAGTGGAATTAAAGATTTTGCTGATCTTGCGGGCAAAAATGTGGTTGTTACGTCAGGCACCACATCTGAAATGTTACTCAACAAGCTCAATGATGAGAAAAAAATGAATATGCGCATTATTAGCGCAAAAGATCATGGCGACTCATTCCGTACACTTGAATCAGGGCGTGCCGTTGCTTTTATGATGGATGACGCCTTATTAGCGGGTGAACGTGCTAAAGCGAAAAAACCTGCGTTATGGGAGATTGTGGGAACACCTCAATCGGAAGAAGCTTATGGCTGTATGTTACGCAAAGGTGATACACAATTTAAGTCGTTAATTGATGAAACCATTGCTAATGCGCAAAAATCTGGCGCAGCAGAAAAATCGTTCAATCGTTGGTTTAATGCCCCAATTCCACCGAAAAACCTCAATTTAGAATTCACTATCTCGGATGAAATGAAAGCACTGTTTGCATCACCAAATGATAAAGCATTGAACTAACAATGCATATAAGTAATTGATGCAAAATTAATAATTATAAAGTATCTGTTGGACAGACAGATCAGTGAAGTTTGGGGCAGCCGTTCCCTGCCCCATTTTTTTCACCGGAGGTGAAATCATGTCGATTGATTGGGATTGGGGGATATTCTTCCAAGAAGCCCCTTTTGGAAATACCACTTACTTAGGTTGGCTTATTTCAGGCTTTCAAGTTACTGTCGCTTTATCTCTTTGTGCTTGGATCATCGCTTTTATTGTCGGCTCTTTTTTTGGTATTTTACGAACCGTACCTAATCGCTTGCTCTCTAGTTTAGGGGCTATCTATGTTGAACTATTTCGTAACGTCCCCCTGATTGTACAATTCTTCACATGGTATTTAGTGATCCCTGAACTCTTACCACAAGCTATTGGTGATTGGTTCAAAATGGACTTAACGCCGAATATCCAATTCTTTGTCTCTTCAGCACTCTGTTTAGGTTTGTTTACCGCAGCGCGCATGTGTGAACAGGTGCGGGCGGCAATCAATTCATTACCAAGAGGACAAAAAGCAGCAGGCTTAGCACTAGGCTTAACACTGCCACAAACCTACCGCTATGTTTTATTACCTAATGCTTATCGCGTCATTATTCCGCCAATGACCTCTGAAATGCTGAACTTAGTCAAAAACTCTGCAATCGCCTCAACGATTGGCCTGATTGATATGGCTGCGCAAGCGAATAAATTATTAGATTATTCAGCTAAAGCTTATGAATCCTTTACCGCTATCACGCTAGCCTATGTCTTTATTAACGTCATTATTATGTTGATTATGCACTGGTTAGAAAAACGGGTGCGTTTACCTGGCACAGCAGGAGGTCAATAATGTACGAGTTTGACTGGAGTTCTGTTGTTCCTAGCCTACCTTTTTTAATGGATGGCATGGTCATTACTTTAAAAATCACCATAACAGCAATTGTTATCGGTATTTTATGGGGAACAATACTTGCAGTGATGCGCTTATCTACTTTTAAGCCCATCAGTTGGTTTGCGGCCGCTTACGTTAATACCTTTCGTTCTATTCCTTTAGTGATGGTATTACTGTGGTTCTATTTAATTGTGCCTAACATATTACAAAATGTTCTAGGCCTTTCACCAAAAAGTGATATCCGTTTAATTTCAGCAATGGTAGCGTTCTCTCTATTTGAAGCTGCTTATTACTCTGAAATCATCAGAGCAGGTATACAAAGCATCAGTAAAGGCCAGTTTTCAGCATCCTTAGCTTTAGGAATGACAAAATCACAAACGATGCGTTTAGTGATTTTACCTCAAGCATTTCGTGCCATGATCCCTTTATTGCTCACACAAGGTATCGTTTTATTTCAAGATACCTCACTCGTGTATGTATTAAGTCTGACCGACTTTTTCCGAACAGCGGCAAATATTGGTGAGCGTGATGGCACACAGGTTGAAATGATCCTTTTTGCTGGTTTTGTCTACTTTATAATTAGTTTCTCCGCTTCAATGTTAGTGAACTTTCTTAAAAAAAGGACTACTTAGATGATTTCCCTAAAAGATGTATCCAAATGGTATGGTCAGTTTCAAGTACTGACAGATTGTTCCACTGAAGTGAAAAAGGGGGAAGTTGTTGTTGTCTGTGGACCTTCAGGATCAGGTAAATCGACACTTATCAAAACCGTTAATGGTTTAGAGCCTATACAACAAGGTGAAATCCTAGTAAATGATATAAAAGTCAATGATAAACGAACTGATTTAGCTAAGTTACGAGCCAAAGTTGGTATGGTGTTTCAACACTTTGAATTATTTCCTCACCTTTCCATTATTGAAAATCTTACACTAGCGCAAGTGAAAGTCCTTAATAGAGAGAAAGGTGCAGCAAAAGAGAAAGGGCTAAAATTATTAGAGCGCGTAGGCTTAGCCAACCACGCTAATAAATACCCTGCTCAACTTTCTGGTGGTCAACAACAACGCGTTGCTATTGCTCGTGCTTTATGTATGGATCCTATTGCGATGCTATTTGATGAACCCACATCCGCACTTGATCCTGAAATGATTAATGAAGTTCTTGATGTTATGGTTGAGCTGGCTAATGAAGGCATGACCATGATGGTGGTTACACACGAAATGGGCTTTGCTAAAAAAGTTGCTGACCGTATTATTTTTATGGATGAAGGTCGTATTGTCGAAGATAGCCCGAAAAATGACTTCTTTGATAATCCTAAATCAGAAAGGGCTAAAGATTTCCTAGCTAAAATCTTACATTAATCTTCAATTTTCTTTTTTATCCCACTCACTTTTCCCCTTTGCTGGCATGAATTATTACATGCCAGCAAAATATCGCTAAAAATAATCATCAACCTTTGATGACGCAACACAGTAGCAATTAATTCATTTTTATTGCAATAATTAGGCTAAACGCTTGAAAATCTCGCATTTATCATTAACAAAAAAATGCTGTTTTCGTGCTATCTCGCCATTGTGGCAAAAAAGTTATGCAAACAATGGCTTTCATTGAGATCAATAGTTGTGGCTATTAGACAAAATCAGCTATGCTATGCAAGTCTTAATTCATCATAGCGGTTACCCTTCGGTAGCCATTAATTCACCATAGGATTATCGGTGCCATGCAAGAACAATATCGTCCCGAAGATATAGAGCAAACTATCCAGGAACACTGGGAAAAGAACAATACATTTAAAGTGACAGAAGATAATAACAAAGAAAAATATTACTGCCTGTCAATGCTACCTTATCCTTCTGGTCGACTACACATGGGACACGTCCGTAACTACACCATTGGTGACGTGATTTCCCGTTATCAACGTATGTTGGGTAAAAACGTCTTACAACCTATTGGTTGGGATGCGTTTGGTTTACCCGCAGAAGGTGCTGCCGTAAAAAATAACACCGCACCTGCACCGTGGACTTATGAAAATATCAATTATATGAAAGGCCAGTTAAAAAAACTGGGCTTTGGTTATGATTGGGATCGTGAAGTCACCACCTGTACACCAGAATATTATCGTTGGGAACAGTGGTTTTTCACTAAGCTGTATGAAAAAGGTTTAGTGTATAAAAAAACCTCTGCTGTAAACTGGTGCCCACACGACTTAACCGTACTGGCTAACGAACAAGTCATCGATGGTTGTTGCTGGCGTTGCGACACCCCTGTCGAGCGCAAAGAAATTCCACAGTGGTTTATTAAAATCACCGATTATGCTGAAGAGCTGTTAAACGACTTAGATACGTTAGATGAATGGCCAGAACAAGTTAAAACCATGCAACGTAACTGGATTGGCCGGTCTGAAGGTGTTGAAATTACCTTTGATGTCGCAGATAGCGACGATACTATGACCGTATATACCACACGTCCAGATACCTTTATGGGTGTCACTTATGTTGCTGTGGCCGCCGGTCATCCATTAGCTCAAAAAGCCGCTCAAAATAATCCTGAAATTCAGCACTTCATTGATGAATGCCGTAACATGAAGATGGCAGAAGCTGAAATGGCAACCATGGAGAAAAAAGGTATTGCTACAGGTCTGTATGCTATTCATCCATTAACCCAAGAGAAAGTCGCTATTTGGGTAGCTAACTTTGTCTTAATGGAATACGGTACAGGTGCGGTTATGGCCGTTCCAGGTCACGATGAACGCGACTGGGAATTTGCCACTAAATATGGTTTGCCGATTAAAGCGGTTATTGCTGATGCAGAAGGTAACCAACCTGACTTATCAACAGGCGCTCTGACTGAGAAAAATAGCCTAATTAACTCTGGTGAATTCTCAGGACTTGATAACCAAGCTGGTTTTAATGCTATTGCAGATAAACTTACTGCAATGGGTGTGGGTGAACGTAAAGTGAATTACCGTTTACGTGACTGGGGGGTTTCTCGTCAACGTTATTGGGGTGCGCCAATTCCAATGGCAACCTTAGAAGATGGTACCGTTGTTCCAGTTCCTGATGACCAATTACCGGTTATTTTACCAGAAGATGTGAAAATGGACGGCATTACCAGTCCAATTAAAGCGGATCCTGAGTGGGCTAAAACAACGATTAATGGTCAACCAGCGCTACGTGAAACAGATACTTTTGATACCTTTATGGAATCTTCTTGGTATTACGCACGTTATACCTGCCCTGATTACGACAAGGGAATGTTAGATCCAAAAGCTGCTAACTATTGGTTACCGGTTGACTGGTACATTGGTGGTATTGAACACGCTATCATGCACCTGATGTATTTCCGTTTCTTCCATAAATTGATGCGTGATGCTGGTTTAGTTAATTCTGATGAACCTGCTAAACGCTTACTGTGCCAAGGCATGGTATTAGCAGATGCATTTTATTATACCGGTGAAGATGGCGCTCGCCATTGGGTCTCTCCTGCAGAAGCGATTGTTGAACGCGATGAAAAAAATCGCATCATCAAAGCAACTGACAGTGCAGGCCATGAACTGACTTACGCTGGTATGAGCAAAATGTCTAAATCAAAAAATAACGGCATCGACCCACAAACCATGGTTGAGCGTTATGGTGCTGATACCGTACGTCTATTTATGATGTTTGCTGCACCACCAGAATTAACACTTGAGTGGCAAGAATCAAGTGTTGAAGGTGCGAACCGTTTCTTACGTCGTTTATGGCGTTTAGTTCATGAGCATACCGAAAAAGGAACGACTCAATCACTTGATTTGGCAACATTAACCACAGAGCAGAAAGACTTACGTCGCGATTTACACAAAACTATCGCCAAAGTTTCTGATGATGTAGGTCGCCGCTTAGCATTCAATACGGCTATTGCTGCGATTATGGAGTTAATGAATAAATTAACACGTGCACCACAAGAGACTGAGCAAGATCGTGCTTTAATGCAAGAAGCATTAGAAGCGGTGGTACGTATGCTTTCTCCTATCATTCCACATGCTTGTTTTGTCATGTGGCAAGCGTTAGGTGGTAAAGAGGATATTGATGTTGCACCATGGCCTGTTGCTGATGAAGAAGCGATGGTCGATGACACGAAACTTATTATTGTTCAAGTTAATGGTAAAGTACGTGGTCGTATCACTGTTCCTGCTAATTCAGAAAAAGATTATGTTCAGGAAATGGCAACAAAAGAGTACAGTGTTGCTAAATATTTAGAAAATGTCACCGTACGTAAAGTGATTTATGTACCGGGCAAATTACTGAACATCGTTGTTGGCTGATAAGGAGGCTTAGTGCGATATCTATTTTCGCTGTTTTTTGCGTTAGCGGTGTTGGTCACCGCTGGCTGCGGTTTTCACCTACAAGGTAAAACCCAAGTTCCAGCTGAATTAAAAACGCTTTACCTAAGCTCTGGTGACCCATACGGGCCACTGTCTCGTGTAATGCGTCAACAATTGAGATTAAGTGGAGTTCAACTGGTTGAAACGCCAAAAGCAGATATTCCTGTTCTCAAAATTGTTGGATCTTCAGAAAATAAAGAGACTGTCTCTGTGTATCAAGACGGTAAATCGGCTGAACGTCAGCTCACTTTTGTCCTAGATGCACAAGTGATTATGCCTGATGGAACCATCTACCCTATTTCATCACAGGTTTCACGTCCATTCTTTGATAACCCATTAGAAGCATTAGCTAAAGATGCCGAAAATGATATTATCAAACAGGAAATGCGTGAACAGGCTACCGCTATCTTAGTACGTAAATTATTGGTGGTTCACAATGCTGAACGCCAAAAAGCGTCAGAGGCAGCTAAAGCGAAACAGATAATCTCACCAGCCAAATGATCCGCCTTTATCCAGAACAACTTAATGCGCAACTCCAAGAGGGGTTGCGCCAAAGTTACCTACTTTGGGGTAATGAACCGCTATTACTCCAAGAATCTCAAGATGCCATTCAAACGGTGGCAAAATCACAAGGCTTTACGGAACATTATCAATTTACCCTTGATAACAGCACTGATTGGAATGAAATATATTCACTCTGCCAGTCACTGAGTCTTTTTTCACAAAAGCAATCTATCTTACTCCATCTTCCTGAGAATGGTCCTAATGCGGCAATGTCAGAAAAGCTCTTACGCTTATCTCACGAATTGCATGAAGATCTCTTGTTAATTTTACGTGGACATAAATTAACCAAGGCACAGGAAAATAGCGAATGGTTTAAAACACTCAGCCAGCAAGGTATTTATGTGACTTGCTTAACCCCTGAGTTAGATAAATTACCAAATTGGGTAGCGAGACGCGCCAAGCAAAAAGGCCTTGAGCTTGATGAACAAGGTAATCAATTACTGTGTTACTGCTATGAAGGAAATTTACTCGCTTTAGCTCAAGCAATTGAACGCCTCTGTTTGCTCTATCCTGATGGTAAATTAACCCTGCCAAGAGTTGAAGCGGCTGTCAATGATGCCTCTCATTTTACTGCTTATCATTGGATTGATGCATTATTAGCAGGCAAAACCCAACGGGCATGGCATATCTTGCAGCAACTAAAAAGAGAGGATACTGAACCCGTTATTATGCTTAGAACATTGCAACGCGAATTAATGCAATTAATTACCTTACATCGTAGCGCTAAAACGGCCTCCTTAAAATCCGTTTTCGATCAACATCGGATATGGCAAAACCGACGTCCGATATTTACCGCCGCGTTACAACGTTTGTCAGAGCATCAATTACTCACTGCCATGCGATTACTTACCCAGATTGAAATAACCCTTAAACAGGATCACGGACAAAACGTTTGGCCTGAACTTCATGCCCTTGGCTTATTATTATGTGGAAAAGCATTACCGGAAGGATTTATTCGCCATGGCTAGCACCAATAATACCCCCCCTTTAATTCATCAAGCCATTGCTCTATATGGTGGTACTTTTGATCCGATCCATTATGGGCATTTACGTCCTGTAGAAGCCCTTTCTGGCTTGATAGGGCTAAAAGAAGTGATTTGGTTGCCTAATAATATTCCCCCTCATCGCCCCCAACCAGAAGCCTCTTCACAACAGCGATTAGCCATGGTGCGGCTCGCATTACAACCTTTTAGTGCTTTCAAAGTCGACACTCGAGAGTTAGAGAAACCGACTCCCTCTTATACCATTGAGACATTAAAAGCGTTTAGACAAGAAATTGGTGAGAAACAGCCATTAGCCTTTATTATTGGACAAGATTCATTACTTTCAATTGATACTTGGCATAAATGGGAAGAGTTGTTAGATGTGTGTCACTTATTGGTTTGCGCTCGCCCGGGTTACCAAACCACATTTACATCACCACAAATGCAAACCTGGCTTGAACAACATCAAACCAAACAGCAAGCAGATATTCACTGTTTACCCGCCGGGAAAATTTTTCTTGCTGATACTCCTTTATACAATATTTCAGCGACCGATATTAGGGCTAGACATAAAGCAGGATTAGATTGTCATGATCTTCTGCCTGAGTCTGTTGAAAACTATATCAAACAGCATCAGTTGTATCGATAACAGATCTTAGAGATTAAAATTGCGCTCTTAAGTCATCAAATACCGCTGGATAAGGTGAAAAATAGCGTTGAGAAAGTAGATAATTATCAGGATAAAACGCCAAGTAGTTTTTCAACCGTGACAAAGGAGCCGAAAGACTCGTTTTTCCTTGCCGATAAGATAAAATCTCTTGTGTTAACAACTGTTTTTGCTCTGCGCTAAGTGCTCGCTTAAAATATCCCGCCATATGCATTAATGCATTGGTATGCCCTTCTCGAGTTGCTGGTATTGACAGTGCTTTCATTAAGGCCTTTTGATACTGCTCGGCAAATTGTAACAGCGGTAGCGAATTAGGGATATTGGCCATATAACGCCCCAATTCTCGATAAGCGACTTGAGAATAAGCCATTAACAAATATTTATATCGACTATGAAATTGGATCAGTGCTTTTTTGCTCAACTTAGCATTTACCTGCTGTTGATAATCAATTAAGGCAAAAAACTGTGTCAGAAAATGTTCCAATCCACTAGGTTGAGAAAATTGTTCAAGGGTTAATTGTAACTCTCCTTCCCCCAAAATCTGCGAGAATAAGGTTGATGAATATTCCCCTTTCATTTTAACCCGACAAATCACTGCCTTATTTTGTCGTTTTTCATCATTATTTTGTTTAATTTCAATGCCTTCATAGCATAACAATTGACAAAATCGTTGCCAATCTGCCTGTAACAATGCGTTTTTGTTACTCGCTATTTCTGAAGTTTGCTCCAAATAATAATAATTTTCTTTCATTCGTCTGTTTCTCTTAGTCACTATCTCAACATTACACCGTATAATGATACAATCATTGACGTGATGATACCGTTATCAGGTATTTCACGAGCATTGACAGACATTGTTTTACTGTTATTCTCACCCTCGGTTCCTATTAAGGGAACTGTGGAGTAAAACTGTCGTCTAATTGGAAAGTTCTTATCTGCCGGCTTTTATTATTTATTATGGCGCAATAAATAGGCATATATGAATTTTTCTAAATCAAGCGTCGAATAGCAACCATACTTGATAGATGTTTTTGCTATCGACAACTGGAATAAATCATCGAGTAAAATAGATTTATTGGTATAAATTCCTTTAAAATAGCGCTTTGTTATTTTCTCGATTGAGTTAACTAAATAGAAAAAGGTGACCCTTTTGCAAGGCTCAGAATTACAGCAATTTATTATTGATAAACTTGAGGATTCTAAAGCTCAAGACATTATCGCATTAGATGTTCGTGGAAAATCAAGTGTCACTGATTACATGATCATCTGTACGGGAACTTCAAACAGACACTTAATGTCTGTCGCCGATAATCTGGTTGATGACTGTCGTGAAGCAGGATTACAACCTTTAGGCATCGAAGGACAAGGCGTTTCTGATTGGATTGTTGTTGACCTTGGTGAAGCCATGGTACACGTAATGCAAGAAGACAGTCGCCGTATGTACGAACTCGAAAAACTCTGGAGCTGAGTTTGAAATTACAGCTCATCGCCGTTGGTACAAAAATGCCGGACTGGATCCAGACCGGCTTTATGGATTATCTTAACCGCTTTCCCAAAGATATGCCCTTAGAACTCATCGAGATCCCCGCGGGTAAACGAGGGAAAAATGCTGATATTAAGCGTATTCTCGAAAAAGAAGGCGAACAGATGTTAGCAGCGGTAGGTAAAGGAAATCGTATCGTCACCCTTGATATTCCTGGCGCCCGTTGGGATACCCCAAAACTTGCCGAGCAACTCGATCGCTGGAAGTTAGATGGAAGAAATGTCAGCTTATTAATTGGTGGCCCTGAAGGTTTAGCCCCCGCTTGTAAAGCAGCTGCAGAACAAAGTTGGTCTTTATCTCCATTAACTATGCCACATCCGCTAGTACGTGTAGTGGTAGCAGAAAGCCTTTACCGTGCATGGAGTATTACCACAAACCATCCTTATCATCGGGAATAATAAATTGGCGGGTAAGTAAGTGAAATCAACTAATGGGATGAAGAAAAGAAAACGCACCCCGTTTCGAGATTATACAGCGGAGTCAAAACTCTTTATCCGCCGTGTTATTGTCGCATTTTCAGGGATCTTAGTTTTAACGGGCATCTTAGTTTTTAACTTGTATCACTTACAAGTCGCTCGCCACGATGATTATCAAACTCGCTCGAATGATAACCGGATCAAATTAGTTCCCATCCCACCGAGCCGAGGCATTATTTACGATCGTAATGGGGTTCCACTTGCCCTAAATCGTACTATCTATCAATTAGAAATCGTACCGGAGAAAGTGGCTAATATCCAAGAAACATTGGAGAGTTTACGAGAGGTCGTTGATTTAACTGACGACGATATTGCTGCATTTGAAAAAGAGCGAAAACGCTCTCGTCGTTTTAGTTCTATTCCGCTTAAAACGTCACTTGACCAAGTGCAAGTGGCACGTTTTGCCATTAATCAATATCGCTATCCCGGATTAGAAATCAAAGGCTATCAACGTCGCTATTACCCTTATGGTTCAGCCCTTACTCATGTTATTGGTTATGTTGCAAAAATTAATGATAAAGATGTAGAACGTCTTGAAAAAGAAGGGCTCTATCCTAATTACGCAGCAACCCGAGATATCGGTAAATTAGGTATTGAACGCTATTATGAATCTGTTTTGCATGGTAAAACCGGTTATGAAGAGGTCGAAGTTAATAGCCGTGGCCGTGTGATCCGCCAATTGCATGAGCAACCACCACAAGCCGGTAAAGATATCTACCTAACTATTGATCTTGAATTACAAACCTATATTGAAACGCTATTAACCACTAGCCGAGCGGCTGTGGTCGTCACAGATCCTCGTAACGGCGAGATATTAGCACTGGTTTCTAATCCAAGTTATGACCCTAACCTATTTGTTGGGGGAATATCTAATACAGACTATCAAGGCCTACTTAATAATCCCGATAGACCATTAATAAACCGGGCAACCCAAGGGCTCTATCCTCCGGCATCAACGGTTAAACCCTTTATGTCTGTTGCAGCCCTAAGTGAAGGGGTTATTACTCCTAACACAACTATCCATGATCCGGGCTGGTGGCAACTGCCCGGCTCTGAAAAACGCTATCGTGACTGGAAACGTTGGGGTCATGGAAAACTCAATGTTACTAAATCCATTATTGAGTCAGCAGATACCTTCTTCTATCAAGTTGCCTATGATATGGGTATTGATCGTATTTCCACATGGATGTCCCGCTTTGGCTATGGTGAATACACGGGGATTGACCTTTCTGAAGAGCGTAATGGCATTATGCCAACCCGAGAATGGAAACAACAACGATATAAAAAACCTTGGTATCAAGGGGATACCATCCCTGTTGGTATAGGTCAGGGTTACTGGACTGCTACCCCAATCCAAATGTCAAAAGCGTTAATGACCTTAATTAACGATGGTCAGGTTAAAACCCCTCACTTACTTTATGGCACCAAGTTAGGTAATGAAATGCTACCTTACGTGGATAAAGAGACACGCCAAATTGGCGATATCAACTCCGGTTATTGGGAGTTAGCGAAGTACGGTATGTATGGTGTTGCCAATCTACCCAATGGTACAGGGCGACGTAGCTTTGCTGATGCTCCTTATAAGATTGCTGCAAAATCAGGTACAGCACAGGTATTTAGTTATGAAACCTATAATGCTAGCCAATTAGCAGAACATCTTCGTGATCATAAATTAATGATTGCTTTTGCGCCTTATGAAAACCCTACCGTTGCCGTCTCTATAATTTTAGAAAATGGTGGTGCTGGCCCATCTGTTGGGGATATTACTCGCCAAATACTTGATCACATTATACTTGGAGACAACAACACCGAGTTGCCTATTTCCCCGCCTTCACCGCGTGGCTCAGAGGAATAACCCAATGACAGAAAATAACAAGAAAAAATCACTCTGGACGCGTTTACATATCGATCCATTCTTTATGCTCTGTATTATTGCCTTATTATGCTATAGCGCATTTATTATGTGGACAGCAAGTGGGCAAGATCCTGATATGATGGAACGCAAGCTGGGACAAATTGCTACGGGTTTTATCGTTATGATTATCATGGCGCAGATCCCTCCACGGGTGTATGAAAACTGGGCTCCTCACCTTTACGTATTTTGTGTTGTATTACTTATTTTTGTTGATGTCTTTGGGCAAATTAGTAAAGGTGCACAACGCTGGCTTGATTTAGGTATCATACGTTTTCAGCCTTCTGAAATTGCCAAAATTGCCGTTCCTCTAATGGTCGCTCGCTTTATGAACCGTGATGTTTGCCCGCCAACATTACGTAACACAGCAATAGCCTTAGTGTTGATCTTCGTTCCCACCCTTTTAGTGGCAGCACAACCTGATTTGGGTACCTCTATTTTAATTGCTGCTTCAGGAATTTTTGTTATCTTCCTTGCCGGTATGAGTTGGCGTTTGATTACTGTCGCAACACTATTAATTGCTGGATTTATTCCGATACTCTGGTTTTTCTTGATGCATGATTACCAACGAACACGGGTCATGATGTTACTTGATCCTGAAATTGACCCCTTAGGAGCCGGATATCACATTATCCAATCTAAAATTGCTATCGGTTCTGGTGGATTACATGGCAAAGGTTGGTTACAAGGGACTCAGTCTCAACTTGAGTTTTTACCAGAGCGCCATACCGACTTTATTTTTGCCGTACTCGCAGAAGAATTAGGACTGATTGGTGTTTTAATCCTACTAACGCTCTATATACTCTTAATTGCTCGAGGTCTTTATCTCGCGACAAAAGCACAAAATACATTTGGCAGAGTCATGATTGGTGGATTAATGCTGATCTTCTTTGTTTATGTTTTCGTCAATATTGGTATGGTGAGTGGGATCCTCCCAGTAGTCGGCGTGCCATTACCACTGGTAAGCTATGGGGGATCGGCATTAATTGTACTAATGGCAGGATTTGGCATTGTTATGTCAATTCATACACACCGAAAACTATTATCAAAAAGTTTATAATGAGGTTTCTATGCGTTTGCAATGGGTTTTGATGGGTGTCAGTGCATTGCTACTTGCAGGATGTGTTGCTGATAAACCTGTGAATAATAATCAGCCAACCACAAGGTTGCCAAATGTACCTACACAACCCGTATTAGGTATAGAGCCTCGTTATGAGCCTTATCACCCGACTGCGAATCAAGATTATCGTAAAAATGGGGTAATTTATCGCATAGTCAAAGATCCGGCGAACTTTAGTGAACGAGGACAAGCGATTGTTTACGACAGCTTAGCAATGAGTCGCTTAACAACCATAGGTGAACGAGTCAACCCTTATGAGTTTGCTGCGGCACACCCAACATTGCCTATTCCAAGTTATGCGAAAATAACAAACTTAATCAATGGACGCACAATGATTGTGCGAATTAACGATCGTGGCCCTTACGTTGAAGGCAAACAAATACAGGTTACACCTGCTGTTTATAACAGTTTGCAGTTAATGCCAACAACCCCTATTCAAATTGAAGGTATTGTCGTTGATCAAAATGGCCAAATAAGTGGTATTGGTACTCAAGGTGCACAAATAGAGAAAAGAGCTACTACATTACCTGAGCGTCCTAACTTTAATACTCAGCCATCGACAATGGCTCCCCAACCCTCTGTAACAGCACCGTCTCCCATAACAGTGACTCAACCAGCTCCAGCTCCAGCTCCAGCTCCAGCTCCAGCTCCAGCTCCAGCTCCAGCTCCAGCTCCAGCTCCAGCTCCAGCTCCACAGCCAGTATCTTCATCTAGCGCAATAGCGCAAGGCTACTATGTACAAGTAGGTGCTTTAAGTAATCAAACTAATGCACAAACATGGTTAACTGAATTAACCAATACTTTAAATACCCAAGGTGTCATTAATACAACTGATGGACTACATAAAGTGCAATTAGGCCCCTACTCATCAAAAGCGCAAGCCGAAACAATAAAAAGTGCTTTGAAACAAAGTAAAAATATCGATGGGTTTATTGTTAGCCAATAAAGGGTAATAATTCGTAAAAACTCTTTTTCTAAAAGCAAATTCAGGCATAGAATCACCTGAGTTTGCTGATATTTTTCTTATCAACTTTTATTTATTTTCCCTGAATTTCCGGAACAGACAAACAGAATGAAACAGACACGCCCAGTGAAATTACTAAGAACACGTCTATTTAGTGCAACCTTTATATTATTAGCTATTAGCCATCATGCTATTGCTGATGACACATTAAAAACAATGATACCCGCTGTTCCTAATATCGAAGCCGAATCCTATATTCTTATCGACTATAATTCTGGGAAAGTCCTCGCGGAAAAAAATGCAGATGTCCGTCGTGATCCAGCCAGTTTAACCAAAATGATGACCAGTTATGTTATAGGTCAAGCCATTCGTGCAGGAAAAATATCGAACAACGATATTGTTCCTATTGGTGAAGAAGCATGGGCAACGGGCAACCCTGTCTTTCGCGGCTCATCATTAATGTTTTTGAAACCCGGTGATAAAGTCACCGTTTCACAATTAACACGCGGTATCAATCTACAATCAGGTAATGATGCCTGTGTAGCAATGGCCTCTTATGTTGCGGGAAGCCAAGATACCTTTGTCACTATGATGAATGACTATGTTAAGCGTCTAGGTTTACAAAACACACAATTTCAAACTGTACATGGTTTAGATGCACCTGGGCAATACAGTAGTGCACGAGATATGGCATTGATTGGCGCCGCATTAATTCGTGATGTTCCAGAAGAATATGCCATTTATAAAGAAAAAGAGTTTACCTACAATAATATCCGTCAAACTAACCGTAATGGTTTACTTTGGGATACTAGCCTCAATGTTGATGGTATTAAAACAGGTCATACTGAAGCTGCGGGTTATAATCTTGTTGCCTCTGCAACAGAAGGAAATATGCGCTTGATTTCTGCTGTGATGGGGGGACACTCATCTAAAGGCCGTGATGCTGAAAGTAAAAAACTACTTACTTGGGGTTTTCGCTTCTTTGAAACGGTAAAACCGCTGCAAGTGGGTAAAGAATTTGCCGCTGAACCTATCTGGTATGGTGATACTGATAAAGTGCAATTAGGGGTTAATAAAGATGTTTATCTCACGATCCCCCGTGGCCGACTCAAAGATCTAAAGGCCAGTTATGTATTAGATAATGTTGAATTACATGCGCCAGTCAGTAAAAACCAAGTGGTTGGCACCATTAATTTCCAACTTGATGGGCAAGTCATTGAACAACGTCCACTTGTTGTTATGAATGAAGTGAAAGAAGGTGGCATTTTCAGCCGCTTGATTGATTACATCAAATTATTATTTTCACGTTGGTTTGGTTAAGGCTTGAAAAGGATAAATGTGTCCATATATAAAGATTATATCGATATTGGAATAAACACATTTACCCATTCTATATTTACCCTAACTATCAGTATCGCATTCCTCATCATAGGAGGAATGCGCTTTTTATTTGTGCTGATGAGGTGTAAAAGAGATTATTAAAACAACATCGCCTGTTGTCTTAAGGATTACATTATGATGAAAACAAAATTAAACGAACTATTAGAGTTCCCTTGCTCATTTACTTACAAAGTCATGGGTCATGCTAAACCCGAATTAGTTGACCAAGTCGTTGAAGTGATCCAGCGTCATGCACCCGGTGATTATACACCTTCAGTAAAACCAAGTAGCAAAGGTAACTATCACTCAGTCTCTGTGACTATCAACGCAACGCATATTGAACAAGTAGAAACCCTCTATAAAGAGTTAGGTGAATTAGAGCTTGTTCGCATGGTGTTATAATTGTTTTCTATTTGCCCCCTTACCCTATTAGGGGGCATTAGACGTACTTAAGAAGCAATATTACGCAGTATCTTCTCTTTATCTTTATCTTTCTCTTTCTCTTTCTCTTTCTCTTTCACCTTACTTCTTATATTAATTCTTATTATTTCGTTATTGATTTGTCACCTAGATTTAGCAAGTCTCACTTAAATAAAAGCCTAATTGGGGTTAATCGCCAATTAAGCACTGCTTGGTTAATCACATCTATCTCCCCTTCCTCCCCTTCTCACTACGTCGTTTTTTTATCAATATTCCTTTATCAAACACAAACTGAAGCAATAATCTCATCTCATTCTGGTAGTTCATTTGTTGGAGCGTTATACTGCCTTTCACAATTACGCTACAAATGAAGATTTTCACGGTGCAAGATAAAACAATCATTATTCGCCAATTGGGTATGAAACCCTATTTACCGGTTTCTGATTCTATGCATCAGTTTACGGAAAAACGGGAAAGTCATACACCTGATGAAATTTGGCTGGTTCAACATGAACAGGTTTTTACCCAAGGTCAAGCGGGTAAAGCAGAACACCTTTTAAACACAGGCTCTATACCGGTGATCCAATCTGACCGCGGTGGACAAGTGACCTACCACGGCCCTGGCCAACAAGTGATGTATGTTTTGCTTGATCTAAAACGTAACCATATTGGCGTTCGCCAATTAGTCACTGTTTTAGAGAATACTGTGATCAACACACTCGCAGAATTTAATGTAGACGCATATGCTCGTGCAGATGCACCGGGCGTGTATGTTAATGGTGATAAAATTTGCTCTTTGGGATTACGTATACGCAAAGGTTGCTCTTTTCACGGTCTAGCACTTAATGTTGATATGGACTTATCTCCTTTTACGCGAATAAATCCTTGTGGTTATCCTGATCTAAAAATGACACAACTGGTTGATTTAGCGCCTAATGCAACATCGGAACAAGTGGCATCATTATTAATCAACCATTTTTGTACACAACTGGGATTCCAACCACAGCAATAAAAATGCTATAATTTTTTTAACATTTATCATTTTTTTTTAAAACCCTGATTACCTCAGTCACATCGTGTTAATCACCCTAGATAACTGGAACTGGCACAATTATGAGTAAACCTATTCAGATGGAACGCGGCGTAAAATATCGTGACGCCGATAAAATGGCACTTATTCCTGTTAAAACAATCGTTACAGAACGTGAAGAACTGCTACGCAAACCTGAGTGGATGAAAATAAAGTTGCCCGCAGATTCAAGTAAAATTCAAGGTATTAAAGCGGCCATGCGTAAAAATGGCCTGCATTCTGTTTGTGAAGAGGCTTCATGCCCTAATCTTGCAGAATGTTTTAACCACGGTACCGCAACCTTTATGATCTTAGGGGCAATCTGTACGCGTCGTTGCCCATTTTGCGACGTTGCTCATGGTCGTCCTAACGCACCCGATCCCCAAGAGCCAATTAAATTAGCCCAAACGATAAAAGATATGGGATTACGTTATGTTGTTATCACCTCAGTAGATCGCGATGACCTACGCGATGGTGGTGCACAACATTTTGCCGATTGTATTACCGCTATCCGTGAAAAAAATCCTAATATTCGCATCGAAACTTTAGTCCCTGATTTCCGTGGTCGTATGGATAAAGCATTAGAGATCCTCACTGACACACCACCAGACGTCTTTAACCACAATTTAGAAAACGTACCTCGTGTTTATCGTCAAGTGCGTCCTGGTGCGAACTATCAATGGTCTCTAACGTTACTAGAACGCTTTAAACAAGCCCACCCAAATATTCCAACTAAATCGGGGTTAATGGTCGGTTTAGGTGAAACAAATGAAGAAATTATTGACGTGATGCGCGATCTGCGTAAACATGGTGTAACGATGCTGACATTAGGGCAATATTTACAACCCAGTCGTCACCATCTTCCTGTTCAACGCTACGTCAGTCCTGACGAGTTTGAATATATGAAAGAGCAAGCATTAGCAATGGGCTTTACCCACGCCGCTTGTGGACCATTTGTTCGTTCGTCTTATCATGCTGATCTTCAAGCTCAAGGGATTGAGGTTAAATAACGATTAATCTCTCTTATGCTTAACATTGCAATAGCTGTATTTATCGGCGGTGGTTTAGGTAGCGTACTACGCTGGCTAATTAGCTACCGCCTCAATTCTCTTTTTCCCCATTTTGCAACGGGGACCTTGGTCGCTAACTGTATTGGTGCCTTTATTATCGCCTTTGGCATTGCTTGGTTTAGTAAGGCTCCCAATATTGATCCTATTTGGAAAATCATGCTTACCACAGGTTTTTGTGGTGGCTTAACCACCTTTTCTACTTTTTCCGTTGAGGTGGTCGCCTTATTTAATGAAGGACGAATAGGCTGGGCATTAGGCACCATGGGGGCAAACTTAGCGGGCTCGTTTCTGATGACGGCATTCGCATTCTGGCTACTCCGTGAAATGTAGTCTCTTTAACAAGATAAAAACCGTTAATCATAAAGTTGTACTCTTTTAGTTAAGCGATTTATAAGGCCTGAACTTAATATTCAACCAATGTCAGGCCTTTTAATTTGATTTTGTTCCCGGTGGTATTACTCAATAAATTAGCCAATTTTATCAATACATTCATTGATATTTTGAAATGATAGCTATGATGTATTCTTGATTTTAATAATTTAAAAAACTTTCAACCACGGTATTTATCCCGCAGCTAGATACGCAAGCTCCTCTTTAAATTTCTCAAGTCTTTTTTCATCATCAAAACGAGCGAGAGTTATGCAGTGTGGCAAGCATAGTCACCCTAAGTAGCAATGATGATGTTTAAATCCCCCCTGTATTTGACATAAAAAGACCCCCAATAATGGGTTGTCCAACTATTAGAGTATTTCAAATAGTATTTTTAAGAAAACAGTTTAATTTATTATTATCTATTTTCAATTTTTGTTATTTTTAGGTTTTTTATTATTGTTTTTGATGAGGGTTTTATATCTAATAAATGAAATTTTTTGTTGGTATCTTGATGATTTAATTG
This sequence comes from Proteus sp. G3927, assembly GCF_963894685.1. NCBI lineage: Bacteria > Pseudomonadati > Pseudomonadota > Gammaproteobacteria > Enterobacterales > Morganellaceae > Proteus > Proteus sp. G3927. The sequence goes on from NZ_CAWQGX010000028.1 coordinate 290,321, forward strand.
TTATTAAATTAATTCAATTATTTTTATAATAATGAGAAATTAAATGCCTCACCATTCACATTACATTTTACATGATGAGCTTATTGGTTTTGATATCTTTAAATATATAGATATTAAATTTATTTTTTCCAATAATAGGAAAAGGAGTGTTTAAATGTTTACGTTGAGGAGGCTTATTTTGTTATACAAACAAATATCTAAAAAGACAAACGACAATGTTGACTATAACGCTATTAAAGTCCAGAAAAATGAGTTACTTCTTCGTTTTCAGCAGGCTAAAAAGAAGGCAGAACAAGATAGTCAGCTTTTAGTAAAATAGTTTTAATTTATTTTAATAAATACTGTTCAGAAAGTGTCTGAAATGCTTCATCCGCTGACCATTGATTGGCAATGATGATGTTTAAATCCCCCCTGTATTTGACATAAAAAGACCCCCAATAATTGGTTGTCCAACTATTGGGGGTCATTTCAAAAACGTTTTTTACTTTTGGAGAAGTCGTTAATTAGATAGCGACAACGTTTGCAGCAGATGGCCCTTTCGCGCCGTCAGTAACTTCAAACTCTACCTTTTGACCTTCAGCAAGTGTTTTAAAACCTTCTGAAACAATAGCGGAAAAGTGGACGAACACATCTTTACTGCCATCTTCTGGAGTGATAAAACCAAAACCTTTAGTTTCGTTAAACCACTTAACGTTACCTTTTAATTTAGACATCAAGTTTACCTTTAAAATAGAAAATAAACGCAAGCGTTTTGCGTTGGCTATAGTAAAACAAAAATGATGATTCGCTGTCCACAGTCTAGATCACGAAACGCGTATTTTTTTTCTGTTAAACGATTATTATTCAGACAAATCCCATAACTTAAGCCATTAATCACTTAAGAAATAGTGCTTAATACTTACAATATGAACTATTCATCAATATCCACTTTTTCATAGTGTAATAGCCAACGTTTGATATCAAGTCCCCCAGTATAGCCTACTAACTTACCATTATGACCAATGACGCGATGGCAAGGAATAATTAACGAGATTGGGTTACGTGAATTTGCCATTCCTACCGCTCTGCAATAGTTGACGGAACCTAATGTAAGTGCCAACTTTTTATAACTCCAAATTTCACCATAAGGAATAGACTGTAAAGTCTGCCAAACGCGTATTTGAAATTCGGTTCCTTTTGGCGCTAGTGGCACTGAAAATAGGGTTCGTTTACCCGAAAAATACTCTTTTAACTGTTTTATACACAGGTCAATTATGGCATTTGAATTAACTAACGCCTCTTTTTCACTAACAAAGTTAAGGCTGGTGATGCCATCATCATCTGCGGTAATGGATATATAAGGCTTTGGAAAACCTTTCGGCGTATTGAGATAATCTTGGTACATAATGTGTTCTCTATTGATTTGTCTGTATCATCAAGATTAAAACATGCTTTGTAAGTAAATCAATCATCTAATTTTCTACTATACCTAATAAAAATTGCTCAAATGAGCGATAAGAAAATAAAATAAATCTGCTAACTGCTTAATTTTAATAATAATCATTATCAAGAATAAAAAACACCATATCTAGTGTGGTTGAAAAAGAATAAACCTATATATAGTATTTAAGCACTTTTCATTGTGACTGTGAGCAGACACATTCACATTTTTATAAGGGTTATTCTATGTCTGTGATCCTCTATACCAAACCAAATTGTGTTCAATGCAGTGCAACCGAGCGCGCATTACAACAACAAAAAATTCCTTTCACTGCGGTTGATCTCACCCAAGACACTCAAGCATTAGCAAAAATAGTTTCTATGGGATATCGCCAAGTACCGGTTGTCGTTAATGGTGACGAACATTGGTCTGGCTTTTGCCCAGATAAAATTCGTCAAATAGCGCGCTAAAGGAGCAACTTATGCAATCGACTGCCCCTTTAATTTATTTCTCTAGTCGCTCAGAAAATTGTCACCGCTTCGTACAAAAACTTAATCTACAAGCGACAAGGATAAAAGAGGATGAACCACTACAAGCCACACAACCTTTTGTGTTGCTCTGCCCAACTTATGGTGGCGGTGGCGTTAAAGGCGCAGTGCCTAAAGCGGTGATCCAGTTTTTAAATATCCCTGAAAATCGCCAATTAATACGCGGTGTTATTGCTTCAGGAAATACCAATTTTGGCTCTGCTTACGGCTTAGCAGGTGACATTATTGCACAAAAATGCCAAGTCCCTTTTCTCTATCGTTTTGAGTTACTTGGTACGCCTGAAGATGTTAAACGTGTAAAAACCGGATTAAGCACATTTTGGTCAGCAAGCAAATAATGACTAAAAAGTGAATGAGATAAAAAACATGACCCATTCTATAGAACAACTCGATTATCACGCCTTAAATGCCATGCTCAATCTCTATGATGAGCAAGGCAATATCCAGTTTGATAAAGACAAATTAGCCACCCACCATTTTTTTCGTCAACACGTTAATCAAAATACGGTGTTTTTTCATGATCTAAAAGAAAAGCTCGATTTTCTGGTGCAACAACACTACTACGAAGCACAAGTATTAGAGCAGTACGATTTCCCGTTTATCAAACAGCTTTTTAAGCATGCCTATAGCAAAAAATTTCGCTTTCAATCGTTCCTAGGTGCATTTAAATACTACACCAGTTACACCTTAAAAACCTTTGATGGTGAGCGTTATCTCGAACGCTATGAAGATCGTGTTTGTATGGTTGCCTTAACCCTAGCACAGGGGAATACCAAACTCGCCACTCACCTTGTCGATGAGATAATTAGTGGCCGTTTCCAGCCTGCAACCCCTACTTTCTTAAATTGTGGAAAAAAACAGCGTGGCGAATTGGTCTCTTGTTTTTTATTACGTATCGAAGACAACATGGAGTCCATTGGCCGAGCAGTCAATTCTGCGTTGCAATTGTCGAAACGTGGCGGAGGTGTTGCTTTCTTACTGACTAATTTACGAGAAGCAGGAGCCCCCATAAAACGCATTGAAAACCAATCGTCTGGCGTAGTACCGGTAATGAAAATGCTTGAAGATGCCTTCTCATATGCCAATCAATTAGGCGCAAGACAAGGTGCTGGAGCGGTTTATCTCCATGCTCATCATCCTGATATCTATCATTTTCTAGATACAAAACGAGAAAATGCTGATGAAAAAATACGTATTAAGACGCTTTCATTAGGTGTCGTTATTCCCGACATCACCTTTGAATTAGCTAAACGCAACGAAGATATGTATCTATTTTCACCTTATGATGTAGAACGAGTATATGGCGTTCCTATGTCAGAAATCAGTATTAGCGAAAAATATACTGAAATGGTCAACAATGCAGAGATACGTAAGAAAAAAATTAAAGCACGGGCATTTTTTCAAACTTTAGCTGAAATTCAATTTGAATCAGGTTATCCCTATATTATGTTTGAAGATACCGTCAATCGCGCAAATCCGATTGCGGGCCGAATTAATATGAGCAATTTATGCTCAGAAATCTTACAAGTAAATAGTGCCAGTGAATACAATCCTGATTTAAGTTATCGACAAATTGGTCATGATATTAGCTGTAATCTCGGATCAATGAATATCGCCATGGCGATGGACTCACCAGATTTTGCACATACCGTAAATGTTGCCATCAGAGCACTGACGAGTGTGGCACAAATGACTAAAATAGAATCTGTACCTTCTATTGAAAAAGGCAACCAAGCATCTCATGCCATTGGCTTAGGGCAAATGAACTTACATGGTTATTTAGCCCGTGAAGGGATTTATTATGGTTCAGAAGAAGGACTTGATTTTACCAATATCTATTTCTATACCGTAACATACTATGCCCTTTTAGCCTCTAACCAATTAGCGATAGAGACTAAACAGCGCTTTAAAGGGTTTGAACAGTCAAAATATGCCACTGGGGAGTATTTTGATAAATATTTATCAAAACAGTGGTTACCTAAAACCCAAAAAGTCCACCAGCTATTTAGCCAATCCAATATTCATATTCCAACCCAAGAAGATTGGCAAAAACTTAAGCTCTCGATTATGACTCACGGTATTTATAATCAAAACTTACAAGCAATACCACCAACAGGATCAATCTCTTATATCAATCACTCTACATCGAGTATTCACCCCATTGTGGCACCGATTGAAATAAGAAAAGAAGGTAAAATCGGTCGGGTTTATTACCCCGCCCCTTTTATGACCAATGAAAACCGTCATTTTTATCAAGATGCTTATGAAATTGGCGCAGAAAAAATTATCGATACCTATGCCCAAGCATCACAACATATCGACCAAGGATTGTCGCTAACATTATTCTTTTCTGATGAAGCAACCACAAGGGATGTTAATAAAGCACAAATTTATGCATGGCGTAAAGGTATAAAGACCTTGTATTACATTCGTATTAGACAAACAGCATTAGCCGGCACAGAAATAAAAGGCTGTGTTTCATGCGCCCTTTAATAATAATGATAAGGAAAGTGTTACTATGTCTGCATCTTATTTAAGTCGTGTTAATGCGATAAATTGGAATCGTATTGAAGACGAAAAAGATTTAGAAGTTTGGAACCGTTTAACCATGAATTTTTGGTTACCCGAAAAAATTCCACTTTCTAATGATATACCTTCATGGAATACCTTAACCCAAGCTGAAAAACAGTTGACTATCCGTGTATTTACAGGGCTTACACTGCTCGATACGATACAAAATACGGTCGGGGCACCAACCTTAATGCCTGATGCTCAGACTCCTCATGAAGAGGCGGTATTATCGAATATCTGTTTTATGGAAGCGGTACATGCTCGCTCTTATAGCTCGATATTTTCGACACTCTGCTTAACAACAGATGTTGATGATGCTTATCGTTGGAGTGAAGAAAATACCTATTTGCAAAAGAAATCAGATATTATTCTGCGTTATTATCAAGATAGTGATCCATTAAAGAAAAAAATTGCCAGTGTATTTTTAGAGTCTTTTTTATTCTATTCTGGATTTTATTTACCAATGTATTGGTCAAGTCGAGGGAAATTAACCAATACAGCCGACTTAATTCGTTTAATTATTCGTGACGAAGCTGTGCATGGTTATTATATTGGCTATAAATTCCAAAATCAGTTATTAAATAAATCATCATTAGAGAAACAAGATATTAAAGACTTTGCTTTCTCATTATTATTAGATTTATATGATAATGAAGTTAAATATACAGAAGATCTCTACGACTCTGTCGGTTGGACAGAAGATGTAAAAAAATTCCTTCATTATAATGCGAATAAAGCGCTGATGAATTTAGGTTATGAAGCACTATTTCCAGATGAAATAACTAATGTTAGTCCAGCAATACTTTCATCACTATCGCCAGATGCAAATGAAAATCATGATTTCTTTTCTGGCTCAGGCTCTTCTTATGTTATTGGTAAAACGATCAATACCGAAGATGATGACTGGGATTTCTAGCTAACCCTCTACAGCAAAAAACAGAATACATTCATATTAATTATGAATTAATCAATTAATATAATGCACTGAAAAATAAAACTTATTTTTTAGTGCCTTTTTATTTGTTTGAAAAATAACCTGATTGTGTAATTTTTACCGTCCCATTAACCAGAATTATCAATTTTTTACGAATGATTTTTATGACTAGTTATCGATAACTTAAGATCACCCCTCAAAAAACATAAGATTTTTTAATGTTAATGCATTTTTTTCTATTTTTATTTTATTAGTATCTTTTTACATTTTTTTATTTTGTTGTTATTTCTATTGTGATGATAATTAAAATTAACATCTGAATAAAAATAATGTTATTTCATACAGTTAGTATGATTTCCTTGACTTCTTTCTTTTCTATAATTTTACTTTATTTAATTATTAATCATCAAAAAAAACCTAAAAAAATCACAAAATTATTTGTTTAATTATAATTAACATAGGGTTGTCAGGCTTGTTCATTATGATAGGGTAATTCCCCTACTAAAAATCTCAATTTAGGAAAAACAACAAACTAATTTATTAACATTTAATTTATTCCTTTCATATTTAAATAGGAAAATAGATATTGCATGGCAATTAAACTCGAAGTAAAAAACCTATATAAAATATTTGGTGAGCACCCTAAACGTGCCTTTGAATTATTAGGATCTGGTATGAACAAAGACCAAATCTTTGATAAAACAGGGTTAACCGTTGGTGTGCAAAATGCCAATCTGGCCATTGAAGAAGGCGAAATATTTGTCATCATGGGATTATCAGGCTCTGGTAAATCTACATTAGTGCGCCTTCTCAATCGTCTGATAGATCCCACTAAAGGCGAAGTCCTTATTGATGGTGAAAACATCACCACCATGTCTGATAAAGATTTACGACAAGTTCGACGTAAAAAAATCAGTATGGTGTTTCAATCATTCGCTTTAATGCCTCATATGAATGTACTCGATAATACAGCATTTGGTATGGAGCTTGCAGGCATTAGCAAAGAAGAGCGCTATGAAAAAGCCATGGCAGCATTAGAGCAAGTTAACTTAAGCTCTCATGCTCAATCTTGGCCGGATGAGTTATCCGGTGGGATGCGACAACGTATTGGGCTTGCTCGTGCACTGGCCAATGATCCTGATATCTTATTAATGGATGAGGCATTCTCCGCACTTGACCCATTAATCCGAACAGAAATGCAAGATGAGTTATTAAGCTTACAGGGTGATAAACAACGCACCATTGTATTTATTTCTCATGATCTGGATGAAGCCATGCGTATTGGTGATCGTATCGCGATTATGCAAGGCGGTGTGGTGGTACAAATCGGTACCCCTGATGAAATTCTTAATAACCCAGCCAATGATTATGTACGTACCTTCTTCCGTGGCGTTGATATCAGTCATGTATTTAGCGCTAAAGATATTGCTAAACGTCGCCCAGAAACACTACTGCATATTGCGCCAGGTTTTGGTCCCCGTTCAGCATTAAAAGTACTGGAAGATGAAGATAGAAACTTTGGTTATTTAATTGAGCGAGGACGGAAATTTGCAGGTATTGTTTCTGTCACTTCTCTTGAAGAAGCATTAAAAGCGAAGCAACCTATTGGATCCGCTATTTTAACTGAACCTTGTGCGATTAATGGTGATACACCATTAAATGAACTGATTTCTACTGTTGCGCAATCTCCCTGTGCGATCCCTGTTATTGATGAAAAAAACCGTTATATCGGCTTAATTTCGAAAGGAATGTTGTTACAAGCACTGGATAAGGAGACACCAAATGAGTAAGACAAATAACCAAGCCAATCCTTGGGAAGCGGACACTCAAGAAGCGGCAACAGAAAACGCCAATACAACACAAAATTCAGCGCAAGAAACGCATAACAACACAGATACAGACAATGATCCTTGGGCAACCACGGATAGCAACACTACTGATACCGACCCTTGGAGTAGTAGCGCTGGCGGTGATACCGGTGGAGCTGATGCTGATCCTTGGGGTACAGGGAGTGGCACTGACGGCAGTGATCTCTCTTCTGGTACTGATTGGCTAGATGCCATGCCAACAGAAAGTACACCTGACCACTTTAATATTATGGATCCATTTAATCATACACTGATCCCACTAGATTCTTGGGTAACGGATGGTATTGACTGGATTGTGCTGCATTTTCGTCCTATTTTCCAAGGGATACGCGTTCCAGTCGATTTAGTATTAGGTGGCTTTGAAAACTTTCTTACCTCAATGCCTGCACCTGTTGCGATTATTTTATTTTCACTGATTGCATGGCAACTTTCAGGTAAGGTGATGGGAATAAGTGCTTTTATTTCACTGATCTTAATCGGTGCTATTGGTGCATGGTCTGAAGCGATGATAACCCTTGCATTAGTGCTGACCTCATTACTATTCTGCCTGATTATTGGTCTCCCCTTAGGGATATGGCTTGCACATAGTGACAGAGCATCAAAAATTGTCAGACCACTTTTAGATGCCATGCAAACAACCCCCGCTTTCGTTTACTTAGTACCTATCGTGATGTTATTCGGGATTGGTAACGTACCCGGTGTAGTTGTCACGATTATTTTCGCCTTACCACCGATAGTGCGATTAACTATTTTAGGTATCAAACAAGTACCGGAAGATCTCATTGAGGCGGCTCAATCATTTGGGGCAAATCCTCGACAAATGTTGTTTAAAGTACAATTACCGCTGGCAATGCCAACGATTATGGCTGGGGTAAACCAAACCTTAATGTTAGCACTGTCAATGGTTGTTATCGCATCAATGATAGCCGTTGGTGGTTTAGGTCAAATGGTATTACGTGGTATTGGTCGCCTAGATATGGGATTAGCGGCTGTAGGTGGTGCTGGTATTGTGATCCTCGCGATTATTCTTGACCGCTTAACTCAATCTTTAGGCCAAAATAGTCGCCTGAAAGGTAATAGACGCTGGTATATGACAGGCCCGATTGGTTTGATCTGCCGCCTGTTTGGTAAAAAAGCCGCATAACTCATACTGGCAATAAGATTAACTAACAATCAAACATATTTATTCAATTAATATAAGAGATAACAGTAGCACGACACTGCGACTATTATCTCTTACCCATCACAACAGAAGGAAAAACTATGCGTAATCCAGTTCTCTGGGCAACAGTATTGTCCGCCACACTGATAAGCACTCAGTTATCCGCTGCTGATTTACCCGGTAAAGGGGTTTCGGTTCAACCGGTACAAAGTACTATTTCTGAAGAAACTTTTCAGACACTCATTGTCAATAAAGCACTCGAAAAACTCGGCTACACAGTGCAACCCATTAAAGAAGTTGACTACAACGTAGCTTATTCTTCTATTGCTAATGGTGATGCCACTTTTATGGCGGTTAGTTGGGTACCTTTACATAACTCACAATATGAAGCCGCTGGTGGCGATAACACATTTTATCGTAAAGGTGATTATGTGGTTAACGCAGCCCAAGGTTATTTAATTGATAAAAAAACGGCTGAAAAATATAACATCACTAATATAGAGCAATTTAAAGATCCGAAAATTGCCAAATTATTTGATGCCAATGGTGATGGAAAAGCAGATTTAACCGGTTGTAACCCTGGCTGGGGTTGTGAAGAAGCTATTAATAATCACTTAAAAGCCTATGATTTAGAGAAATCAGTCACCCATAATCAGGGTAACTATGCGGCAATGATGGCAGATACCATTACTCGTTACAAAGAAGGTAAACCTATCTTCTATTATACTTGGACACCGTACTGGATAAGTGATGTATTAAAGCCGGGTAAAGATGTCGTTTGGCTACAAGTTCCCTTCTCTTCATTACCGGGAGATGACAAAACCGATACAACCTTACCAAACGGTAAAAACTACGGTTTCCCACCGAGTACAATGCATATCGCAGCAAATAAAAAATGGGCCGAAGCCAACCCTGCTGCTGCTAAGTTATTTGAAATAATGAAAGTTTCAGTGGCTGATATCAACGCCCAAAACTTACGTATGCATAATGGTCAAAAATCACAAGCAGATATTGAACGTCATGCTAACGCGTGGATCAAAGCACATCAAAAAACCTTTGATGGCTGGGTAGAAGAAGCGCGTAAAGCGGCTAATTAATAGTGATAATCCTTAAATAACGTCAAAGCAGAGCATTATTAATATGCTCTGCTTTTTTTATCTTATGGCTGTTGTCCTGTTGTCTAACTAAAAACTTTTAACCACAGTAAAGCGATAATCTCGCCCAGTACCAGATACCGACTCACCTAAATAAGGGTAATAATCACGGTTAAATAAATTGGCGACAGTAAAACGTATCTCAGTATTATCGATAAAAGCAGGTTTCCAATTAGCGAATAGTCCATGAATGGCATAGCCTTTACTTTTTGGTAATGACCAATAAGTAGCAGCCGGATCAGCATCCATCGGTGAACGACGTTGAGCGCCAATAAAGTCCCCTGTCCACCCTGCAACCATATTTATTTGTGGGATTTTCATTCCAAGGGTGGCATGTAATGCATCCGGTTGAATTTCTGCAATCCATGTTTTTTGTCCAAACCACGGATCACGAGGAGATTGATCGCGTTTACCTTTCATTGTCGAATACGCTAAGCGACCAAAGAGATTAGCACTGTCATAAAATGCCTCTATTTCCATACCTTGAATATGGTAGCCAGGTAAATTGCGATAATTTCCAAGGGAAGGAGGACAACTCCCATTGTTTCCGGTTACTTTTCCGCTTTCACAATAGACACCGCGACGACGGAATATCTCATCTTTCCCACGAGTATCAAAAAATGTACTTCGAAGTTGCAGCTGATCTTCTTGTTGGAAAACATTTTCAAAATCAACAATGGCGCCAATCCGTGTTGCGGTAACGGTCTCTTTATCTAAATGGCGACTCGTGCCTGTCAAACTAGAGATACTGGCTTGCACTTCATATTGTTCATCAATTAACGGCGCACGCCATGTATGAGTTATATCACCAAAAAATCTAATATTGGGGCTCGCTTTCCATAAAATACCCAAATGAGGTGTAATGCCACGATAAGTTACATCACTATAATCATGACCGTAATAGGGATTAGGATCTTGATAAACCTTCGCTCGACTCCCTACTCCTTGATTTTTCACTATATCATAACGCACACCAGGCGTGAGGGTTAGTGTTCGATAACTAATTGAATCTTGAAGATAAAAACTCGTGGTTGTTTGCGTCCCTTCTGGCATATAAGGTGGTGCATAATAGCCATAATTATAATTTGGATTTTTCGCTTTATCCCGCGTAAACATTAACACATTACGATCATTACGGTGCCAACGCGCTCCTACTAAAATCACATGTTCGGTAGCTCCTTGCATCACGGTACTTTCATTTTTCACTTCAATTTGATGATTTTTATAGTTGACCCAACTTTGGTTACCCATACTACTACTTAGATAAGAACTCGCATTATCAGGGCGTTTATCATTCTGTTTGGTATTTGAATAACCATAAGTCAATGTGAAATTAATCAGGTCAGAATCAATTGGCTGAATATTCCATTTCACACTCACAGTGTCATCTTTTTGGTCACGATAAACTAACTTACGTTTCATCGCTCCATCAAAACCATATTTATCAACATCATATTGGCTCGGTTTTGCCAGTTCATCTCGCTTCGCAGCCCAAGGCGTCCAGCCATCACTGACAGATCTTGATGCTGATAAAGTTAATGTTTGTGCGTCTGTTAAATAGACATTGGTTTTAATTAAAAACGAATCTTGATCTGATTGTGAATAACCAAATTTAGTGCCATCAGGACGACGTAAATCATCACTTTTACGACGATTAAAATAAAATAGACCGTCAGCCGTTCCATCCATTAACTTGCCATATATCGCACCACTATAACGATTTTGCCTATCATTAGTATGATGTCCATATTTTAAAAACATACCAATATGCTGATCAGGTAACAGTAAGTCATCCGGATCTTTCGTTTCAATCCGTACGGAGCCACCAAATCCTCCATTTCCTTGGGTGATATTATGTGGCCCTTTATCGACATCAAGGCGTTTAATTAATTCAGGATCGATAAATATGGAACCTTGACGATATTTTTCAAACGTCTTCGGTGTACCATCAAGAGTGATTTTCACATCTTCCGAATTGCCCATTCCCCAAATATTTAAAGTTTGCCCACCAGGTCTTGGCGAGCCAGATGAAGAAATCCCTGGTAATTTATCTACCAATTCAGCGATATTATTTGGCTGAATTCTATTGATATCTTTTAATGTCAAAGCCGTGCTTCCTGCTTCAACACTCGAATTTAATTTTCCGGAAACATAAATAGGATCAAGCACCACAGTTTCAGATTGTTGAGTTTGTGATGTTTTTTCTGTGCTTTGTGAAGCAACGCTATTAAACGAAGCAAGTGTAGTGAGTAATAAAAAAATCGCATGAGATGAAAATGAAACGGCCCCCATTCCCTGAAAATGAGGCTCATGCTTAATTAACAAAAAGTTCATAATAGTGTCTTTTATATGGTTATTAATACGCAAATAAATAGCTAAAAATACATTTAACAACACAATCATGTTAATGATAATTATTATCATTACATAGCTTTTTTTGATCTAAACCATAAAAAAGTTAACTAAACTAAAAATGAGCTATATTTAAAACAGAATAACTAAATAATTTAATATTAATGATATAATTAACTAATAACATTGGTTACTATATGGATTAATACTTGTCTAATCAGAACAGTGAGGGAATGGGGCTATTTATCTATTTAGCATAATAAATGATGCAAATATGCGGTTATCTGCTGAGAATAAATCACATTTTACTTTTAATATTAATCTATTATAAAAATAGATTAAAAACTTTCATGCCCGATTGATTGAACATTGCTATCACAGTAATTCTTTCCGCAAAAAAATGACTCATGTTACTATCATTTACCTTACAAATAATTTGTGATCAGTATTATGGAAAACACAGCACCACAAACCTCTCTTAGTAAAGGCCTTATTTTACTTATGGCCGTTGCCACTGGCATGGTTGTCGCAAGTAACTATTATGCACAACCGCTACTTGATTCAATTGCAAATTATTTTCATATCTCTGCCACTTTGGCTGGTTTTATTGTCACTACAGCACAATTAAGTTATGCCTTAGGTTTAATGCTATTGGTTCCCCTTGGCGATATTTTTGAACGTCGTTCACTGATTGTTATCATGACGCTGATTTCAGCGAGCGGCTTATTAATTACGGCAATGGCACCTAATATTTGGCTTATGTTAATTGGTACTGCCCTATCAGGTATGTTCTCGGTCGTCGCCCAAATTCTGGTTCCTTTTGCCGCTACACTTGCTGCACCTCATCAACGAGGAAAAGCGGTAGGTACTATTATGAGTGGGCTTTTACTTGGTATTTTACTGGCAAGAACAGCGTCAGGGCTGATGGCTTCCTTTACTAATTGGCAGGGTATTTTCTGGCTAGCAAGTGTTTTTCTAGCTATTTTAGCTATTACACTATGGCGCTGTTTACCTACCTATAAAAGCCAAACAAATTTAAATTATTTTCAACTGCTCGGTTCTATTTTTAAATTGTTTGCCACGACCCCAGTATTACGTACCCGCTCACTGATTGGTGCACTTATCTTTGCCCACTTTGGTTTACTGTGGACATCAATGGCTTTTTTACTCGCTTCTGATCCCTTTAATTATTCCGATGCAGTTATTGGCTTGTTTGGACTTGTCGGTGCTGCGGGAGCACTAATGGCAGGTAAAGCGGGTGTATGGGTTGATAAAGGCAAAGGTAAAAAAACGACTACTTCAGGTTTAATTCTTCTCTTCATTTGTTGGGGACTTATTGTTATCGCCCCTTATTATCAATGGATTGGACTGATTAGTTTTATTATTGGTGTGGTTTTATTAGATTTAGCCGTTCAAGGTGTTCATGTCACTAACCAAAGCACTATCTACCGTATTTTACCTGATGCCCGAAATCGGCTTACTGCCGCTTATATGACTAGCTATTTTATCGGGGGCGCCCTAGGCTCTTTATTATCGGGTTACGCTTATCACCAATATGGCTGGATTGGTGTTTCCAGTGCCGGTGCAATCATTGGCTTATTAGGTTTACTGGTTTGGTTATTTGGTTATAAAAATGATCCAGTGATCCAATCTGAATCATAAAACTTATCTCAAAAGGGGTATTTTATGTCAGCAATACCCCTCTAAACAGAACAAAACGTAAATGTTTTAACAGCGTGATTACTATTTATGTATATCATCATCTCATTCTTTATTAAGAAATACATATCAATTATATCAATATAGCATAAACGGCATAGTTTCTAAGTGGTATTATTAACAATAGAATCATTATAGTGTAAAATAAATTTATTACGTGTTTTATCGTAGAAATCGATCCATTTTTTCCTAAATAGACTATTATTCATAAGTAAATAAGGGATAAATTGATTTTTATAACTTATTGTAAATAGATAAGCACCTAGTGATTTTTTTATGTTATCATTCAAAAAATTTATGAATCAGGTAGCATAATCAAAAAAACATAGTGACTATAAATAATAAAAATTGCTAAATTGTGTGTTTAATATACCATTTAACATGTTGATAACAACGTTATCCTAATTATCGAAACTAACAAGGTGTCTAAAAATGGAAAGCTCATTTACGCCAACAGAAGAACTACTAAACACTCGCGCTACACAACAGAAATCGCTTAACAAAGATATTCCTTACCAAGAAATTTTGTTAACTCGCCTGTCTATGCACGTCCAGAGCAAACTTCTTGAAAGTCGTAATAATATGTTAAAGTCTCAGGGCATTAACGAGACATTATTTATGGCACTTATGATTTTAGATACAACGGAAAATCGTAGTATTCAACCATCAGAATTGAGTGCGGCGTTAGGCTCATCAAGAACAAATGCCACTCGTATTGCAGATGAATTAGAAAAAACAAGGATGGATTGAGCGTCGTGAAAGTCATAATGACCGTCGCTGTCTACATCTTCATTTAACTGATGCTGGAGAAGAGTTTTTAAATAGCTTATTACCACCACAGCACGAATGTTTAAAGAAAATTTGGTCGGTATTAGATGAAGGTGAACAAAAACAGCTAGAAACCCTAATGCGTAAATTATTATTACAACTTGATACATTAGCGGATAATCAGCAGGAATAACCATCACCATCAATAAACTTATTGATCTAATCTGTATTAGCTCAGATTTGACCTGACTAGCTATGGCACAGAGCTAACATAAATCTGACAGGTCGCTCTGTGCCAAAAGCCAACATTCCCCAGCCCTTGCACTCAATCATGCATGTCTGATATTTAATCTATCATACTACCGACAAGATCTATGTAACATTGGCTACTTAGGCTATTTATACCCAATATTTTGATATTTCAGATGAACTGGTTACAACAGCATGTTGAGACAAGATTTTCTCGAGTAAAAAAACATGTGTGTCATGATCAGGATCGGCACAACAATCACTTGCAATCACTAGACGATAATCTAGGTCAAATGCCTGACTAACTGTAGATAAAATCACGCCACTGGTCGTGACTCCTGCAAGGATCAAGGTTTCAATACCTTGTGTACGAAGAACCATCTCAAGCTCAGTAAATGAAAAAGCCCCCACTCTACGTTTAATAATAACGATTTCATTTTCCTGCGGAAAAATATCATCATGAATAGCGGAACTTTCACTATTGGTGATTAATATTCCATTGTCTTTAATCGATGAGAAAATTATGTTGTTTTGACTAACCTCAGGATACCCCTCACGAAACTCAACACTAACATAGATAATCGGTATGCCTGCTGCACGCGTAGCGGAAATTAATGATGATGTATTACGAATAACATCTTCAGCACGATCTTGTGGAAGGAAATTATTAAGAATGGTCGTCTGAAAATCCATTACCAGCAGAGCACTATTTTTATCGATATTATTATTGTTATTGTTGAATTGTGTTGTCATAAAATCTCCGAAATATACAGGTGAAGAAGAACGAAGTTCATCAGCGTATAACTGAATTACGATGTAATTTAAAATTCCAAGCGTCTCCCAACAATAAGACAACACTAGTTGCCAGAAAAACTGCGCGCATACCTATATGACCACCAATAACGCCACCTATTAACGGGCCGATGAACTGACCTGCAAACTGGGCTGCGACCGAATAGCCAAGGATACTGCCTATCATTCCTTCTGGAACGTGATGACGTATTACTGCCGCAATACAAGGCAACAATCCCCCCAATGCTAATCCCATAAGAAAACGTAAAATAATAAGTTGCCAACCAGAGGTAACAAAGGCCTGAGGGATCAGCAATAAACCGGCTATAGCTAGTGCCAGCGTGATAATACGCAAATGCCCTATCCTATCTGCTAATTTCCCAAGCCAAGAGGCTGAAATAATACTACCTAAGGCAGCAGCGGCCATGACATAACCTGCAACCCTAGTTATCTGAGCAGGATCATTAACGAGTGTACGCACATAGACTGTAATAATAGGTTCTATCGACATATTGGCCAGCATCAGCAACAACCCCGTGCAAAGCATGCTAACTATCACAAATCGTGCAGGTAACTGCGACCAACTCACTTGCATTTTTGTCGTAGTATTTATGTATTTCGGCGTATCTTCACGGATAAGCGTAAGGGTCATGATAAAAGATAAAAAGATCAGTGCACCGGCACAGAAAAACGTGTTTCGAATACCGAACAAGTCAGGTAACCACCCTCCAGCTAGAGGGCCAATAAGATTACCCGCCATTACACCACATGAAACAATGCCCAACGCCCAAGCAACACGCTCTCTTGGAGCTTGTACTGCAATAAGAATAGTTGCTCCAGATGAGTATCCTCCCGCCAAACCAACTAATAGCCTTAGACCGACAAGTTGCCAAATATTTGTTACCATTCCCATAAGTGAGACGGTCACCGCCATACCAAGACTGGCTCTTACGAGCATCGATTTACGTCCATATTTGTCACCGAGCTTTCCCCATACTGGAGCAATTAAGCCAGCAGTGATAAACGTTGCACTGAATGCCACGCCAGACCATTGGACAATGGCGGCGTGACCTTGAACACCAAGCTCTTCAACATATAGGGGGAGGAACGGTAACATCAAGGTCATTGCAAAAACAGTTGAAAAAGAACCAATAAAGCAAACGAGCAGATTTCGACGCCAAAAGCTGTTATATAATTGAGTCATAGAAATATTCTTTTCTGGTATACCAAGTTGGTATACCATATAGATAATTTATTTTACTGTCAATTTTTAGGAGAGTATTGCCGTTATGAGCCAAGTGTTAGAGGTTGAAAAACAATTAAGAAAACTGATACTCAACATGGAACTAGGCCCAGGAGAACGGTTAACTGAACGCTGGGCTGAAGCGAAATTTAACGCATCGAGAACTCCCGTTCGAGCCGCATTACAAAAGTTGGAATCAGAGGGACTTATATGTCGTGATGGTATACGTTGGTTAGTGGCACCAATCGATGCCGATGAAATCGAACAATTATGTATTTACCGAGAAATACTGGAGGTAGCAGCATTAAAACTTTCAGTCAGCCAGATCACCGAAGAACAGTTGAACAATTTGGAACGCCTGCTTAAAGAAACCACGGTAGATTCACCAGAAGAGAGCATGGAAAATGCTGGAACACGATTCCATAGAGAGTTGGCAAGCCTTTGTAATAACGCATTTATTATTGAAGGAATAAATGATGCCCTACGTAGGCTTTCGCGAGCACGATGGCTTGATAGAGCGCCGTCTAATCCAGCGTGGGATGAGCATCGTGAAATATTTGTCGCACTTCGTTCGAGAGATACGGACAAAGCCGTAGAACTACTCGCCACTCATTTGTGCGAAAGTAGACTCCGTTTACTAGATACCATTACATCTAGTAAACGTAGCCTAAGAGCAAGAGGCATTGCGATATCCTGACCAAATACCGCCAACCTCATTTACAACATGAATTGATAAACAAATATATTCATTCACATTTATAATTGGCCTTTCGTGCTAATTATTATTCTAATATAAGCCCAATATATATGTTTCCGGATTTTATTCTGGAAACATATATAATGCTTTTTTCTGGTTTATGGAGATCTTCTAAATGAGTGTAAATGAGGAAAAAAATCCACCTCAGGCTCCCATTCGCAATAAAAAACGAACTCGCCGAAATGTTTTATTGCTACTGACTTTTATCTTTATTCTCGCGGGGCTCGCTTATACCGCTTACTGGTTTATGGTTCTTAGACATCATGAAACCACAGATAATGCCTACGTAACAGGCAATCAAATTATGGTTATGCCACAAATTTCAGGCTCGGTAACGACTGTCTATGTGGACAATACAGACTACGTAAAAGCAGGTGAACCTCTAGTCCAATTAGATGATAGTGATGAAATACTTGCATTAGATAAAGCAAAAACCGCTTTAGCAAATAGTGTCCGTCAAATGCATCAGCAAATCATCAATGGTCGTCAATTAAAAGCGAATATTGTTTTACGTGAAACTGAATTGGCAAAATTGCAAAATGATCTGCGTCGTAGAGAAGTATTAGGCGAGCGAAATGTCATTGGAAAAGAAGAACTCCAACATGCAAGAGAAGCTGTTGCCACGGCAAAAGCGGCATTAGATGTAGCAAAAGAGCAATATAATGCTAATCAAGCCATTATCTTAACCACGCCTATTGCACAACAACCTTCTGTATTACAAGCTGCAACAGAAGTGCGTAATGCATGGCTAGCTTTACAACGAACAAAAATACTAAGTCCTGCTGAAGGTTATGTCTCACGTCGTAGCGTTCAAGTTGGTGCACAAGTTGCACCGGGTAAACCGTTAATGGCCGTCGTACCTGTCACAGGTATGTGGATAGACGCTAACTTTAAAGAGACGCAACTGGCCAATATGCGTATCGGACAGCCCGCGAAAATAACCACTGATTTTTATGGTAAAAAAGTTATTTACCATGGTCGTGTACAGGGATTAGATATGGGAACAGGCAGTGCATTCTCACTATTACCGGCACAAAATGCCAGTGGTAACTGGATAAAAGTAGTTCAGCGCTTGCCGGTACGTATTTCCCTTGATGAAAAAGAAGTTGCAGAAAAACCGCTACGTATCGGTTTATCCACTGAAGTGACTGTGGATACCGTTAATCTTGATGGAAAAGTATTATCACAGAGCGAACGTCAAGCACCGGCTTATCATACTGATGCACTCACTATTGATATGTCAGAAATCAATTCATTGATTAATGAAATCATTGAACAAAATGCAGGATGATAAAGCGAGGTGTAAAGGTGATTAAAGAACCCTTACAAGGAGGAAAACTTGCTATAATGACCATCGCACTTGCGCTGGCCACTTTTATGCAAGTTCTCGATTCAACAATCGCTAACGTAGCCATCCCGACAATAGCGGGTAACTTAGGTGCATCAAATTCTCAAGGCACTTGGGTTATTACCTCATTTGGTGTTGCAAATGCTATCTCAATTCCTATTACTGGCTGGCTGGCAAAACGTATTGGTGAAGTACGCCTCTTTATGTGGTCAACAGCACTATTTGCCTTAACATCATGGCTGTGTGGTATTTCTCAAAGTTTAGAAATGCTGATCTTTTTCCGTGTACTTCAAGGTTTAGTCGCAGGCCCCTTAATTCCGTTATCACAAAGTTTGCTATTGAATAACTATCCACCAGCAAAACGCAATATGGCGTTAGCGTTATGGTCGGTTACCATTGTCGTTGCCCCTATTTTAGGCCCTATTTTAGGTGGCTATATCAGTGATAATTACCATTGGGGATGGATCTTCTTTATTAACGTACCTTTTGGTGTGTTAATTATTATGTGCATCTCAAATACATTATCGGGTCGCGAAACCAAAACGGAAATTAAACCAATAGATACCATTGGTCTCGTACTATTGGTGGTTGGTGTTGGTGCACTACAGATCATGCTTGATCAAGGTAAAGAGCTGGATTGGTTTAATTCAACTGAAATTATTGTACTTACTATTATTGCTGTAGTGGCGTTAAGTTTCTTAATTGTGTGGGAGTTAACTGACGAACACCCTGTTATTGATCTTTCTCTGTTTAAAAGTCGCAATTTCACTATTGGTTGTTTAACCCTTAGTCTCGCTTATATGATCTATTTCGGTACTATTGTGTTGCTCCCTCTCCTGTTGCAAGAAGTCTTTGGTTATACCGCAACATGGGCGGGTTTAGCTGCAGCCTCTGTTGGTTTATTACCGCTGATCATTACACCAATCATCGGAAAATTTGGTGGAAAAGTCGACTTACGCTATATCATTAGCTTTAGCTTTATTATGTTTGCGGTATGTTTTTATTGGCGAGCTTATACTTTTGAACCCGGAATGGATTTTGCCACAGTTGCTTGGCCACAATTCTGGCAAGGTTTAGGTGTAGCATGTTTCTTTATGCCATTAACCACGATGACCTTATCGGGATTACCTCCGGAGAAAATGGCCTCGGCATCCAGTTTATCTAATTTTTTAAGAACCTTAGCGGGTGCAATTGGCGCGTCATTAACGACAACCATTTGGACACAAAGGGAGTCATTACATCATGAAACCTTTGTTGAAAAAATTAATCCACTCGATCCCGATGCACAATTGGCTTTTCAACAGATGAGAGAATTGGGGCTTTCTGATGAACAAACCTCGGCTTATTTAGCTAAAACAATCACTGAACAAGGTCTGATTATTTCAGCGAATGAAATTTTCTGGCTAGCGGCAGGAATATTCATTTTAATGCTGGTGGTTGTTTGGTTTGCTAAACCGCCATTCTCACCGGGTAAATAACCATTAATGAATTGATTAGTTAATTAAAGAAAAATCCCGCTGAACATGGTGAACTGACTGCAGTTCATTATTCAGCGGGATTTTTAAATCATCTAACAATTAAATAATTAGCCGTGATGTTGACGCCACCATTCAGCCAATAACACGCCAGAAGCCACAGAGACATTTAAGCTTTCAATATGGCCTGTACCACCAATGTAAATGCTCATATCCCCTTGTTTTAACGTGCTATCACTTAAGCCATCCTTCTCTTGACCTAAGATTAATACCATTTTTTCAGGTAATTGAGCTTTTGCTAGTGGCACACTTCCTTTGTGACTTGAGGTTGTCACTAAGGTATAGCCAGCCTGTTTAAACTGCTCTAATGTCTGAGCAAAATTATCAGCATCAATTCCTTGAATATACTCGGCACCACCTTCTGCGGTACGTACTGCTGCACCAGATTCTAGCACTGATGAGTCGGGAGAAATGACGCCTTTCACACCAAAATGAGCACAGCTACGCATAATAGCACCGACATTATGTGGATTACCCACATCTTCAAGCGCTAAGACACAATCTTTTGTTGGTGCATCTTTTAAATAGGTTTGTGCATCATGGCCAACACGTTTTTTGATTAAGAAACAAACGCCACCATGATGATCCGTACGCGCCGCTTTAACCATCTCTTCTTCTTCAACAACATGGTAAGCTTTACGATTTGCCGCCATCCATTTTAACGCTTCACGAAAACGAGGTGTTACTTCTTGTAAGAACCAAGCTCGAACAATGGCTTCTGGACGGTTTTTAAACATAGCCTGACAAGCATTTTCACCATAGATACGCGTCTCTTCTAAACGCTGACGGCGAAGCTGTTCGGGATCTATTTGGCTTTTACCAGTAATTCCATCATGCTCTTTTAATGGCTCATCTCCCGGACGAGAAATCGTTTTCCATGGAGAATAATTACCACCTTCACTATTGTTATCACGTGAGGAGCTTGATCCACTGCGTGATGGATTACGTCCTGAAGACTTACCTGCACCACGTTCATCACGACGAGAAAATTTGTTATCACCGCGTTTATCATCACGACGATGACTACGGTCAGTATCACCACGAGCATTATTAGGGCGGCGGGATGGTTTTTTAGGTTTATTATCGGCACTGTCCTCACTGCGGACATACATCACTTTTACTTTGCCGTTTTTACCTTCATAAGAATCGTTCATTAGTCTCTCCAACTGCAATAGGGGCGCAGATTACATGATAGTTTAGCAACTGTCACCGAGAGAATCACGCAGAGTAAGAGATAAACCTATATCAAAAAACACTCTCTTTAAAAATAAAATTAGATTTAGCTTTTTATTAATAAAAAATAGCTTTTATATCAATAACTAAGATAGCCATTCATCATTAGATTTAACAATACAAAAAAGTGTATCCATAATCAATTTTTTCCTAACATCATGATTAAATGTGGTTTGCTCACCACAACTTAGGTTTAGAAAGTCTTTTCCTGTTTTTTGTAATACTGTTTCTATTGTGGATATTAAATCATCTTCTTTTTCATGATTAAATTTATTCCATTCATTATGTAAACTATCAATATAATTAAGCGCCAAAAGACCACATCCATTAGGTACATTTTCTTGTAGATTATATTCTATATTGATAGTATTAAATCCTTTTTTTTCTAGTTCAATTAATAAGTTATGACGTTCATCTTTTTTGCTTGAGGGCAATGAATCACATAAAAAACAGCTATCTTTATAAGTCAATAACGCAACCCAATGGTTATTATTGACTAAAACCACATAATTTTTTAACTCCGCGGATCCTTGGCTATTTTCTATTTTTTTAAGTATTGATTCATAGGAACAAATATCACACTGATAGGGTTGAAATGACGCCCAAGACTCTAATTCAGATGAAGATATATATCGATTATTATTACTTACGCTTTCATTACTATTGGCCAATACGCTATCATTACATTTTATATTTAAATAATTATCAACCGCTGAGATAAAAACATTCTCCCCTTTTCCCTTTTGTCTAGCAATCGCTTCCTCACAAGCCATTGCACTTAATAAAGGTCGTTCTTTAAAATACTCTTGATCCTCTTTTATTTTTATTTCATAGAGTAATTTGACTAATTCTTTAATATCTTCTCTTATCGAGTTGTTTAATTTTGGATAAATTAAGTAGAGCTGATTAGTTGCATATAAGCTTATTTTTATATCATCATGAAACATGATATTTACTAAATAATCCAAATCTTTTGAGCTTCCATTCCTAACTGCATTAGCGAGTTTATTTATTTGATTTTTGGCAGTCTCAAGATTAACATCCACTCTACTATTATTAATGACCTGAGTATCAAAGATATTAAATAGGTTTTTTATTTCATTATCTGTAATACTATTTTCATTATTACAAAAAAGGATTTGTGTTACCTTCATAAGTCACCAAAATTTATTAAATAATAATAATCCTACCACTATACGGTAAATAAACTTTCATAAAAAACAACTGATAGTAGACCTTTGGGGATCATGGTAATATTCATTCCTTTATTTATGATTGTGGTCTTTCTGTTATGCATGACAATGCGGTTTCTCGACTTCGTCAATATCGAGTTTCTATCTCTACACGCCCATATAAAGCCAGAGGCTTTCGTGTTAAACGATGCACTTTTTGTTTATTACCTGAAAAACAGTGTCTGTGTGACACCATCATTCATCAAACCGCGAAAAGCCGTTTTTGTTTAATGATGTACGATACAGAAGTGATGAAACCAAGTAATACAGGAAAATTAATTGCCGATGTTTTACCCGATACACTTGCCTTTTTATGGTCACGTACCGAGCCTGAAAAAGCCTTACTTGATGCAATTAATGATCCGCATCGACAAGCTTATGTCGTCTTCCCAGACAGCTATGCTTCTCCTTCGCGAAAAGTTTATCACCAGTTACCTGCAAACAGTAAGCCACCGCTATTTATCTTACTAGACGGCACTTGGACAGAGGCGAGAAAAATGTTTCGTAAAAGCCCCTACCTTGATGCATTACCACTGTTTTCAATTAATGAAGCCAGTAAATGTGACTACATGCTCCGTCAAGCAGCAAGAGAAGAGCAACATTGTACCGCTGAAGTTGCCGCTTCTATTTTAGCCAATGTCGGCGATGATTTAGCGTCACAACAGCTTTTTTCTCATTTTAGTTACTTTCGTCAACAATATTTAATTGGAAAACCAGACAGACGTCAGGCAAAAGAAGAGTAAATCAGCTACATTGAATACAGTTTATCAGAAACTTAGGAGTTGATATGAGCCAGCGAGGCCTTGAAGCACTATTACGTCCTAAATCAATTGCGGTGATTGGCGCCTCTGACAAAGTAGGCAGAGCAGGCACCACAATGATGAAAAACTTACTCAGTGGTGGGTTTAATGGGCCAGTCTTTCCAGTCAATCCGACTCGCAATTCTGTTTCTGGTGTTTTTACTTATCCTTCTATTGATAAACTCCCCCAAGTACCAGACTTGGCAATTATCTGTACTCATCATCGCCGCAATCTTGAACTTCTTGAGCAATTAGGTCAATCAGGCTGTAAAGCCGTGATTGTTCTTTCAGCACAATCAGAACAATTTGAAGCTATTAAGACACTCTGCCAGCAATACCATATTCGCTTGTTAGGTCCAAATAGTTTAGGTTTATTAGCCCCTTGGCAAGGCTTAAATGCCAGCTTTTCACCCCTTCCTGTAAAAAAAGGCAAATTGGCATTTATCTCACAATCAGCAGCAGTAGCTAACACCATCCTAGATTGGGCGTATTACCGCAATATTGGCTTTTCCTATTTTATTGCATTAGGTGATAACCAAGATATCCAAGTTGATGATTTACTGGATTTTCTAGCAAGAGATAGTAAAACCAGTGCAATATTGCTGCATTTAGAGCATATTCATGATGCAAGGCGCTTTATGTCTGCCTCACGTAGTGCATCACGCAATAAGCCAATACTAGTTATAAAAAGTGGTCGAACACAAAAAGCCCAATTACTCTTAGGCGATACGCCAAGTTATGATGTAGCTTATGATGCAGCCTTCCAACGCGCAGGACTGTTACGCGTACAAGATACTCATGAGATGTTTTCAGCGGTTGAAACCCTCAGTTATATGACGCCATTAAAAGGCGAGAAACTGATGATCATCAGCAATGGTTCAGCTCCTGCGGCAATGGCTGTAGATGAATTATTTTTACAGTCAGGCAAATTAGCACAATTATCTGCTGATACTCAGCAACAATTGCAAGCCATTGTGCAAGACACATCTGCTATTCGTAATCCGCTTAATTTAGGTGATGATACCACGGTAGAGCGCTATATTAGGGCAGTGAATTGTCTATTAGATAGCCATGATCATGATGCATTACTCTTAATTCATACACCAAGTGCTATTGCACCAAGTATTGAAACAGCACAAAAAGTTATTGAAGCAATTAATAAGCACCCCAGAAGAAAATGGCTCACTCTATTTACTAATTGGGGAGGCGAATATTCATCTCAACAATCACGTAAATTATTTAGTGAAGCGGGTATTCCTACTTATCGCACTCCTGAAGGCGCAATTACTGCTTTTATGCATATGGTGGAGTACCGCCGAAATCAAAAACAACTAAAGGAAACTCCGGCATTACCTTTAGAAATAAAAATGAACACCCAGCAAGCCCATCGCTGTATTGAAGAAGCTCTCGACAAAAAACAGTATCGCCTTGATACACACCAAGTCCAGCCCATTATGGAAGCCTATGGCTTTAATACTTTACCTACTTGGATTGCTCATAATGCACAAGAAGCGGTCAGTATTGCAGAAAAAATAGGTTATCCGGTCGCGCTGAAATTACGCTCTCCTGATATACCTCATAAATCGGAAGTTCAGGGGGTTATGTTATATTTAAGAGATAGCAATGAAGTTGAATCGGCTGCACATGCCATTATCGAGCGGGTAAGCGAGCTTTACCCACAAGCGAAAATTCAAGGACTATTAGTACAAAGTATGGCAAACCGTGCAGGCTCCCAAGAGCTACGTGTTGCGATTGAACAAGACCCCATCTTTGGCCCCCTAATTCTATTAGGAGAAGGAGGCGTTGAGTGGCAAATCGAAACAAAAGCTGCCGTTGCTTTGCCACCACTTAATATGGCGCTAGCTCGTTATCTGGTCATTAATGCAATAAAAAGTGGCAAGCTCCAACCTAGAAGTGCATTACAACCACTGAATATCCTAAGCTTAAGCCATTTTTTGGTGCAAGTTTCACACTTACTATTAGATTGTCCACAAATTGTCAGGCTCGACATACATCCGTTGTTAGTCTCGGGTAATGATTTCACTTTGTTAGACGTGGCTATGGAGCTGTCACCTATCGAAGGCGATCCTCATCAAAAACTTTCTATTCGCCCGTATCCCAATGAATTAGAAGAAACTTTCTTTTTAAGAGATAGCAAACCTTGTTTTATTCGACCTATTTTGCCTGAAGATGAACCTCTACTAAAAACCTTTATTAATCAAGTGACCAAAGAAGATCTCTATTATCGTTATTTTAGTGAGATCAGCGAATTTACCCATGACGATCTCGCTAATATGACACAGATTGATTACGATCGTGAGATGGCTTTTGTCGCCATTCGCCACCCTCACGATGATCCAGAAATTATTGGTGTTGCTCGAGCTATGGCAGATCCTGATAATCAACAGGCAGAATTTGCTATCTTGGTACGCTCTGATTTAAAAGGTAATACACTGGGTCACCAATTAATGATGAAATTAATCAACTATACTAAGGCGCATGGCATCAAACGGTTAACTGCCATTACCATGCCTGAAAATCGTAATATGATAAGTCTAGCTAAAAAATTAGGGTTTTCTGTAGAAGTACAGTTTGATGAAGGAATAGTCAATCTCAACTTGCTTCTTGATCCTCTCAGTGATGTATAGTGATAAAATCGCGAATAGAAAATTTCTGAATGTGATTATTTACACATCCTAAGAGAAATTCACTCTATAAGATGATTTTATGCGTACATCCTATATAACTAATGTTATGATCAGAAGATCGGTTACAGAATTTTTTACATAGAAGATGACTCTTTTAGTCATCATAAACAAGAGAAATAAGCACTGTGATGTTGTCTAAACTAAAACTTGCTAAGCATCAACAACACCTTGCACAACTGCCTAAATTAGCTCAGTCAGTTGCTGATGTTGAAACGCTTTATCAGACATCCGCGTTTCGCAGCACCTTATTGAAATATATCGCGCAAGCTCAAAACGAGATTTTTATTACCGCACTTTATCTAGAACATGATGAAGCGGGCGAGGAGATCCTTGAAGCACTTTATACCGCAAAACAACAACGCCCTGAACTTTCCATCACCGTTATTGTTGATTGGCATCGTGCTCAACGCGGTCGTATAGGTGTCTCTGCTGATGCAACAAATGCAGATTGGTATCATAAAGTTGCACAACAGCATCCTGATGTTGACGTCCCTATTTATGGTATTCCTGTTAATACACGTGAAGCATTAGGCGTATTACATCTAAAAGGGTTTATCTTTGATGATACGGTTATTTACAGTGGTGCAAGTATTAATAACGTCTATTTGCATAAACTTGATAAATACCGTTATGACAGATATCACATCATTCATAATGCTGAACTCGCAAACACAATGAAGCAATTCATTGTCGATAGTCTTTTGCAATCAGATGCTATTCAACGTCTTGATTCAGAAGAGAGAGTGCGTTGTGCAGAAATTAAAAATTGTATCCGTCAATTCCGCTTTAATTTACGCACACATGATGGTTACGATATTAAAGGAAATGCCTCAAATAATCAGTTAACAGTGACTCCATTGGTCGGCTTAGGCAAGAAAAATATCTTGAATAAGACTATCTCCCACCTCATGGCCGTGACTGAAGAAAAGTTGGTTATTTGTACACCTTATTTTAATTTACCTGCTATTTTGGTGCGCCAAATTAGTCATTTACTGAGAAATGGTAAACAGGTTGAGATTATTATTGGTGATAAAACGGCAAATGACTTTTATATTCCGCCAGAAGAGCCCTTTAAAATAATCGGTGCTTTGCCTTATTTGTATGAGATTAATCTTCGTAAATTCACCCAACGTTTTCAACGTTTTATTGATAATGACCAATTAACAGTAAGGCTTTGGAAAGACGGTGATAATACCTATCATTTAAAAGGCATGTGGGTTGATGATGAGTGGCAATTAATTACAGGTAATAATCTAAACCCTCGAGCTTGGGGATTAGATCTTGAAAATGCCATCTTAATTCACGATCCACATCATGAATTACATGAACAACGCCATAAAGAGTTAGCTTGTATCAGAGAAAAAACACTGATTGTTAAAAGTTATCAACAATTAGAGAGTATTAAATTTTACCCTCTAAAAGTGAAAAAATTAATTAAACGTTTACGGCGTATCCGTGTTGATAGACTAATTAGTCGTATACTCTAATTTAAATATACTGCTAAGCACTATTTATAAGCCTTACTTAAAATAAGTAAGGCTTTTTTGTCGCTATAATCCACTATACTTCAACTTATTAAGATTTAAGCTCAACTATCTAACGATCAAGATATAGTAATAAGGCGTGGATATTATATGAAACTAAAGCGTAATGGCTTCTATCTAATAGTTTTACTTTCACTCGTCACGTTAAATGGTTGTCAATCCTTTCATGTTGCCAATGATAATTGGCAAGGAAAAGATAAAGCACAGCATTTTTTATTTTCTATGGTAGCCTCCGCAGGAGCTAATGCTTACGCAGCTCATCAGAACTATTCTTATCGAGAAGGATTAGTTATTGGCTTATCCTTTTCAATAAGTTTAGGCGTCGCTAAAGAGCTTTATGATAGTCGACCACAAGGTACGGGATGGAGCTGGCATGATTTTGCTTATGATGTGGCAGGAGCCGCTGCTGGCAGTTTACTCTATCAGCAATTGAAATAACTCTTTTCCTTAGTTAAAGGATAAAATTGAGAATAAAAAATATCAAACGCAAAAAAGCCAACCCATTGGGTTGGCTTTCTCGTCTTATTTAATGCTTGGCAGTTCCCTACTCTCACATGGGGAGACCCCACACTACCATCGGCGCTACGGCGTTTCACTTCTGAGTTCGGCATGGGATCAGGTGGGACCACCGCGCTATGGCCGCCAAGCAAATTCGGTTTTAATCACTCGCTTCCTTCCTTTCGGTAAGTCGCCAGTAATTCAATCTTGAACAAGCTGACTTCATCGTTTCGTCTCTCTGACAAAACACTTTCGGTGTTGTCAGGTTAAGCCTCACGGTTCATTAGTACTGGTTAGCTCAACGTATCGCTACGCTTACACACCCAGCCTATCAACGTCTTAGTCTTAAACGTTCCTTTAGGTCGCTTAAAGCGACAGGGAAGACTCATCTCGAGGCAAGTTTCCCGCTTAGATGCTTTCAGCGGTTATCTCTTCCGCACTTAGCTACCGGGCAATGCCATTGGCATGACAACCCGAACACCAGTGGTGCGTTCACTCCGGTCCTCTCGTACTAGGAGCAACCCCTCTCAATCTTCCAACGCCCACGGCAGATAGGGACCGAACTGTCTCACGACGTTCTAAACCCAGCTCGCGTACCACTTTAAATGGCGAACAGCCATACCCTTGGGACCTACTTCAGCCCCAGGATGTGATGAGCCGACATCGAGGTGCCAAACACCGCCGTCGATATGAACTCTTGGGCGGTATCAGCCTGTTATCCCCGGAGTACCTTTTATCCGTTGAGCGATGGCCCTTCCATTCAGAACCACCGGATCACTAAGACCTACTTTCGTACCTGCTCGAGCCGTCACTCTCGCAGTCAAGCTGGCTTATGCCTTTGCACTAACCGCATGATGTCCGACCATGCTTAGCCAACCTTCGTGCTCCTCCGTTACTCTTTAGGAGGAGACCGCCCCAGTCAAACTACCCACCAGACACGGTCCCCGACCCAGTTTATGGGCCTAGGTTAGAACATCAAACGTTAAAGGGTGGTATTTCAAGGTTGGCTCCATGCAGACTGGCGTCCACACTTCAAAGCCTCCCACCTATCCTACACATCAAGGCTCAATGTTCAGTGTCAAGCTATAGTAAAGGTTCACGGGGTCTTTCCGTCTTGCCGCGGGTACACTGCATCTTCACAGCGAGTTCAATTTCACTGAGTCTCGGGTGGAGACAGCCTGGCCATCATTACGCCATTCGTGCAGGTCGGAACTTACCCGACAAGGAATTTCGCTACCTTAGGACCGTTATAGTTACGGCCGCCGTTTACTGGGGCTTCGATCAGGAGCTTCGCTTGCGCTAACCCCATCAATTAACCTTCCAGCACCGGGCAGGCGTCACACCGTATACGTCCACTTTCGTGTTTGCACAGTGCTGTGTTTTTAATAAACAGTTGCAGCCAGCTGGTATCTTCGACTGGCTT